>DATFUB010000140.1:0-30168 GCA_035261225.1 Sphingomicrobium sp. | reverse complement strand
CATGACCGCGAAGATCGCCAGGTAAACCACAGCGCTGCGCTTCACCCCGCCGATCGTGCTGCGAACACCGCGCTCATGAACCCCGCGGAAGCGATCGAACCGGTCGTTGAACCAGCGGAAGAAGCGGTCGAACGGCCCGTTGCCCTCGTGCTTGAGGGGGTCGCCGGGCGGGAGGATGGTTGCCGCGAGGGCTGGCGTCAGGATCAACGCGACCAGGACCGAGAGCGCCATCGCCGAGACGATGGTCAACGAGAACTGACGGTAGATGACCCCGGTCGAACCGCCGAAGAACGCCATCGGCAGGAACACCGCCGCGAGCACGACCGCGATCGCGATCAGCGCGCCGGAGATTTCGTCCATCGACCTTTTGGCGGCTTCCTTCGGTGGGCAGCCTTCCTCCTGAATCAGCCGCTCGACATTTTCGACGACCACGATCGCGTCGTCGACCAGCAGGCCGATCGCGAGGACCATGCCGAATAGGGTCAGGGTGTTGATGCTGAATCCGGCGACACTCATGACCGCGAGGGTGCCGAGCAGGACGACCGGAATGGCGATCGTCGGGATCAGGGTCGCCCGCCAGTTTTGCAGGAACAGGAACATGACGAGGAAGACGAGGATCATCGCCTCGAACAGGGTTTCGACGACCTGCTTCAGCGAAACCTTGACGAACGGCGTCGTGTCCCACGGGTAGATGACCTTGACGTCCGATGGGAACTGCCTGGAGATCTCGGCGATCTTCGCCTTCACTTCGGCGATCGTCTTGAGCGCGTCGGCGCCCGGCGCGAGCCGGATCGCGGCGGCGGTCGCCGGATGGCCGCTGTACTTCGCGCTGAACCCGTAAATTTCCGACCCGAGCTCGATCCTGGCAACGTCGCGCAGCCGAACGATCGAGCCGTCCTCCGCGGTCTTGAGCCGGATCGTGCCAAATTCTTCGGGAGTTTGGAGGCGCGACTGAACGGAAACGGTCGCGTTCAGTTCCTGGGTTTTTGGTGCGGGCAGGTTGCCGAGCTGGCCCGCGGACACCTGCGCATTCTGCTGCTGCACGGCCGAGGTCACGTCGGCCATGGTCAGCTGGTAACTGTTGAGCTTGATCGGATCGACCCAGATCCGCATCGCATATTGCGATCCGAACAGCTGGAACCCGCCAACGCCGTTGATGCGGCTGACCGGCTCCTGGATCTTCGACGCCATCATGTCCGCGAGATCGTTCTGATCGTGCGAATTGTCGGCCGAGTAGAGGCCGGGGACGAGCGCGAAGTTGGCCGAGGACTTTTCGACCCGAACGCCCTGACGCTGCACTTCCTGGGGAAGCAGTGGCAGCGCCGCCTGGACTTTGTTGTTGACCTGGACCTGCGCCGTGTCGGGGTTGGTTCCCTGCTCGAAGGTCAGCGTGACGGTGACCTGGCCCGAGGACGACGACTGCGACGAAAAGTAGCGCAGGTGATCGATGCCCTGGAGCTGCTGTTCGATGATCTGGGTGGTCGTTTTGTCCAGGGTCGTCGCGTCGGCGCCGGGAAAGACCGCGTTGACGCTGATCTGGGGCGGCGCGAGCGCCGGGAATTGGGCGATCGGCAGGCCGCGGATCGCGAGCAGGCCGAACAGCATCGTCAGGAGGGCGAGCACCCAGGCGAAGATCGGCCGGTCGATGAAGTAGCGCGACATGCGGGATTAGTGGCCGCGACTGGGTTGCGGCTGGACCGGCGCGCCGGGCCGGACCAGCGGTCCTGCGTCGACGATCACCTTGTCGCCCGGCTTGAGCCCGCCGGTGACGAGCCAGTTGGTCCCGACGGTGCGGTCGGCCGCGATCACCCGAAGCTCGGCCATGTTCTTGGCGCCGACCACGAGGACCGTCGGCCGGCCGCGTTCGTCACGGCTGACCGCGCGCTGCGGAACCAAAATGCCGCGGGACTGCACCCCCTGGCCGAGCTCGGCGCGCACGAACATGCCCGGAAGCAGCAGGCGCTGCGGGTTCGAGAAAACGGCGCGAATAGTCTGCGAGCCGGTTGCAGGATCGACGGTGACGTCGGCGAAGCGCAGCGTCCCAACCGTCGGATACATCGAACCCGTTTCAAGCTGCAGCCGGACCGGCGCGGTATCTTTCGCGATCTGGCCAGCCAGCACCTGTTCGCGCAACCGCAGCACATCCGCGCTCGACTGCTGGATATCGACAAACATCGGGTCGAGTCGCTGGATGGTGGCGAGCGGACCATCCTGTGCCGCCGAGACCAGGGCACCGGCGGTGGATATCGAACGCCCGATGCGGCCCGAGATCGGGGCGCGTATCGTGGTGCGCGACAGGTCGATTTCGGCCGATCGCAAGGCCGCGCGCTGGGCCGTGACATCGGCGCGCGCCGTCCCCGCGGCCGAGAGAGCGTCGTCATAGTTCTGGCGCGAAACGAAGTCGCGCTTGAGCAGCTCGGCAAAACGGCGGGCCTGGCCTTCGGCCCCGATGGTCGCGGCCTGCGCGCGCGCGACCGCGGCGCGGGCATTGGCGACCCGCGCCTCATAGGTCACCGGGTCGATGCGGTAGAGCGGCTGCCCGGCCTCGACATAATCGCCCTCGGTGAACAGTCGGGCGAGGATGATGCCGTCGACCTGGGGACGAACGTCGGACGTTTCATAGGGCGCGGTGCGCCCGGGCAATTCGGTGCTCAGCGTAACCGGCTGTTCGGTGACGACGAGCACGCCGACCGGCGTCGGGCCGGGCGGCGGGGGCTGGGCATCTCCCGCGCGGCCGAAGAGGAAATAGGCGGCAAGCAACAAGACGATCACGGCTCCGGCGGCAATCGCAATCTGCTGCGCCGTCGGACGGCGCTGGAAGCGGACCCAGAGCGTTTCGCGAGTCTCGCCGGTCGGACTTGCGCTGCTGCTCATACAGTCTCCACCGCTATCGGGATTCAAAATGCGGGAGAAAGCCCCGACCCGTTGTCAATTTAAACAGCCACGGCCTCGCCCGATAACCCACATCGGAACCGCGGTGACGCACAAGGCCGAACGGCCAGCCGACCATTTGTGGTTCGACGGGTTTCACTTCAATACCTGTTCGACCGAAATGTCGGCGAAATCCGCCGGCGCGAGCGCAAAGGTCCTATTACGGCGGGCCGGTGCGGCCATCCATGATCGCGCTGGTCTCGCGAATTTGGCGAACATAGGCGTCGGCGACGCACGAGTCTGATCCGCACGCCTTGCGTTGCGCCGCGGACCGATTGCGGGCGCCGAGCAGCAGCTCCTGCGTGGCGCCGGTGGCGTGGGCCATCGATTGGGTGAACAAGTTCGCCGCCATCGTGTCGAGAGCCGCCAACCGCTCATTCGTCGGCGCCGACACCGTGGCCACGATCGTCGCTTTCGGAGCAGATTGCGCCTTCGCTGGAGCGGCGATCGGGTCGGGGGCCAATGTTTCGTCGGCGGGTGGCGGCGACAGGACTTCGGCCTCCTCGCGAAGTCTCGCCAGCCGTTCGCTTTCGGGTTCCAGCTGGATGAGCGGGTCAGCCGGCCCGGACGCGGATTTGGCGGGCTTCTGCTCCGGTTGTGACTGCCCAGTCGGTTGCCGTGGTCGGCTCTTTTCCGCCATCGTCCAGACTGTGGCCACCAGCGCCAATGCCAGTGCGGCCGAGGCAATCCCGACTGTGCGCATCGCGGGCGGCGGCTTGCGCGGGGCGTCGCCCCCATCATCGGCCGACCACAAATCGCCATCGGCGCGCCGGGCGTCATATTCGGCTCGCTTCGCGGGATCGCGAAGCACGGCATAGGCGCCGGTAATCTCCCGCGCACGCGCCTGCGCCGCCGGATCGGGGTTGGTGTCGGGGTGATAGTGACGCATGAGCGCGCGGTAAGCGGCGCCGATGACGACGTCTTCCGCCGCCGGACTTACTCCCAGAATTGCGTAACAATCAGAGGTCAAGGCAACCCGCGCCAGCCTGCTTCGGACCAGTCAGTCTATCGGCGACTGCGGACCGAAGCACAACCGGGATGCCCTGTGACCCTAGGCGGGTTGCTGCTCGGCGACCGCTTGCTCCGATTCCTGTTCCGGCTCGCGGCCGGGCTGGGGCACGCGGCGCAAGTAGGGAAGCTCTGCTGTCCAGCCGCCCGGGAATTGCGCGCGGGCGTCTTCATCCGACACGGACGGCACGATGATGCAATCCTCGCCCTGCTTCCAGTTCACCGGGGTCGCGACCTTGTGCTTCGCGGTCAGCTGGATCGAATCGAGCAGCCGGAGAACCTCGTCGAAGTTACGGCCGCTGGACATCGGGTAAATCAGCATTGCCTTGATGAGCTTGTCGGGGCCGATCATGTAGACCGTGCGCACCGTCGCATTGGTCGCCGCGGTGCGGCCCTGCGAGCTGCCCGGCTCCTCCTCGGGAAGCATGTTGTAGAGCTTCGACACATTGAGGTCGTGATCCGCGATGATCGGATAATTGACCTTGGCGCCGCCGTGGCTTTCGACGTCCTTCAACCAGCGGCCGTGGTCGTCGACCGGGTCGACCGACAGGCCGATGATCTTGGTGTTGCGCTTGTCGAATTCGGGCTGGAGCTTGGCCAGATAGCCGAGTTCGGTGGTGCACACCGGGGTGAAATCCTTGGGGTGCGAGAAGAGGATGCCCCAGCTGTCGCCAAGCCATTCGTGGAAGCGGATCCGACCCTGGGTGGAGTCGGCGGTGAAATCGGGCGCCTGCGAACCGATGCGTAACGTCATGATGACCTCTCCGGGGCGGTGGTTAGGGTGTTGTAGAAAGCGCCGGCGCCATAACAGAAACCAGCGTGAGCGGATACGGCGGCTAGGCCGTTTCGACCGCGACGAAGTCTGGCTGGGTGTGCTCCTTGCGGTCGAGCCACTGGGGCACCGGCAGACCCTTCGAGCGCAGAAAGTCGGCGTTGAACAGCTTCGATTGGTAGCGGTTGCCGTAGTCAGCGAGGATGGTGACGATGGTGTGGCCGGGGCCGAGCTTGCGGGCGAGGCGCATCGCGCCGGCGACATTCACGCCCGACGACGGTCCGAGACACAGGCCTTCATGCTCGAGCAGGTCGAAGCAGACCGCGACCGATTCCGCATCGGGAATCTGGAACGCGTGATCGACCGTCAGGCCTTCGAGATTGGCGGTGATGCGGCCCTGGCCGATGCCCTCGGTGATCGAGCTGCCTTCCGACTTGAGCTCGCCGGTCGTGTAGTAACTGAATAGGGCCGCTCCAGGCGGGTCGGCGAGGCCAATCGCGACGTGCGGCTGGCGTGCGCGAAGTGCTTCGGCGACGCCGGCGAGCGTTCCGCCAGTGCCGACGGCGCAGATGAAGCCATCGACCTTGCCGCCGGTCTGGTCCCAGATTTCGGGACCGGTGGTTTCGAGATGTGCGCGGCGGTTCGCGATATTGTCGAACTGATTGGCCCAGATCGCGCCGTTGGGCTCGCTCGCGGCGAGCTTTTCCGCCATGCGTCCCGAGACTTTCACGTAATTATTGGGGTTGCGGTAGGGCACGGCGGGGACTTCGACGAGGTCGGCCCCGAGCGCGCGCAGCGTGTCCTTCTTCTCTTGGGTCTGGGTCTCGGGAATGACGATGACCGTGCGCATGCCGAGCGCGTTGGCGACCATCGCGAGGCCGATCCCGGTGTTGCCGGCAGTGCCGTCGACCACCACGCCGCCGGGGCGCAATTCGCCGCGCGCGACCGCGTCCTGGATGATGAACAAAGCCGCCCGATCCTTGACCGACTGGCCGGGGTTGAGGAACTCGCATTTGCCGAGAATCTCGCACCCGGTCTGTTCCGACGCGTGGCGCAGGCGGATCAGCGGCGTGTTGCCGATCAGGTCGAGGACAGTGGCGTTCGCGGTCATTGCACCTGGAGCCCGTGCTTGAGGATGGTGGCAGCTTGCGCGACCGGGGCGGCGGTCGCGCGGAGCAGAATCAGCGAGACGTTGTCGGGCGCCTCGCGGTCGAGCGCCAGTCGGATCAGGCGCTCGGCGCTCGCTTCGAGGTCCCCGCCCTGAAGGCCGGTGAGCAGCTCATTGTCGTTCATCACTCGGGTCAGACCATCGCTCGCGAGCAGGAACAGGTCGCCGGGACGGACATCGCCGGTGACGGTCTCGACGTGGAGGTGGTCGGACGCACCGACCGCCCGCGTGATGACATTGGCGTTGGGGTGGCCCTCCGCCGCGGCCTCGTCGATCATGCCGGCGTCGATCAGATCCTGGACGAGGCTGTGATCGCGCGTGAGGCGCGCAATGGCATGGTCGCGGACGCGATAGGCGCGGCTGTCGCCGGCCCACAGACAGGTAAATGCGTTGGCGTCGGCGACGAGGCCGACGACGGTGCTGCCGACGGTGCGGCTGTCGAAGCTGGTCCGGGCCATTTCGACCAGGCGGGCGTTGACGTCGCCAAGCGTGGTGAGCGCCTGTTCCGCCGAGGAGCATTGCGACAGCGCTTCGACGACCATCGCACTGGCGACTTCGCCTGCGTCATGGCCGCCCATGCCGTCGGCCACCACCCACAAGCCGTGTTCCGAGTTCGCAAGCAGCGCATCTTCGTTGAGCTTGCGGCGGCAACCGACATGAGTCATTGCGACCTGATCGAATCCGCTCTCCGGCATGCGGCTTGATCTACCGTAGCGCGCCATAGTGTGCCAGCATATGCTGCGGCCCGACCGGACGCTCGCTGGGGGATCGATGAGCAAGGCTTACAGTAACAAGGCACTGCCACCGGGTACGGTATTACGCGAGTGGCGCCTTGAGCAGGTTCTCGGCGTTGGTGGCTTCGGCATCGTCTACAAAGGCCGCGGGATTTATTTCGACGAACTCGTCGCCATCAAGGAATATTTCCCGAGCTCGATCAGCGATCGCAAGGATGGCGACACTGTCGTCCCGAGTAGTTCCGACGCCGAGGAAGTGCACGCGCTAGGGCTCAAGAAATTCGTTGAAGAAGCAAAGTTGTTGTGGAATCTGTCGAAGCCGACGCGCCATCCCAATATCGTCAGCGTCCGCAGCCTCTTCGAAATCCACGGCACCGCCTACATGGTCATGGACTTCGAGGACGGCGTCCCGCTGTCGGACCTGGTCAAGAAACACAAGAAATTCAGCGAAGCCGACCTGCTGGCGCTGATCCGGCCGATGGGCGAGGGGCTCGAGCGGGCGCACCGCGTCGGCGTGCTCCACCGCGACATCAAGCCCGCCAACATCCTGATCAAGGAGAATGGCGAACCGGTGCTGATCGATTTCGGCTCGGCGCGGTTCGATTCGGGCCAGGCGACGAGCACCAAGGTGACGTTCCACACGCCGCCCTACGCGGCGATCGAGCAATATGTGAAAACCTACCAGCAGGGCCCGTGGACCGACATCTATGCGCTCGGGGTCGTGATGTACGAGTGCGTGACCGGGACCAAGCCGCCCGAGGTGCTCGAGCGAATGCACGGCGGCCTCGGTCAGCCGCTGATCGAGGGCGATTGGCCCGATTTCAGCCGGCCGTTTTTGCGCGCGGTCGACGCGGCGATGACCATCCGCCCGAGCGATCGGCCGTGCTCCATCTCGCAATGGTTGTCCTTGTTCGAGGACGAAAATGCGACCTACGGCGCGGAAGTGGGCGCGGATGACGCGCCGACGCGTTTCGCGGCGTTCGAACACCCCGAGATCGTCCCGATCGTGCCGGCGCCGACGTTGAGTTCGAGCGGCGCGGCGGTGGTCAAGCTGACCGAACCCCCGAAAGCCGGAGATCCGCCCGAAGAGACGGCCGGCGCGCAACCGGTGACGGACAAAGCGGTCGCCGACACCGTGGCGAAGTCCAAGCCGAAAGAGGAGCCGGCCAAGCCGAAAGAGGAGCCGGCCAAGCCCGACACCCCGGCTGTGGCGCAAAGCAAGCGAATCCTGACGCCGCAGCGAGCGGCGATCGGGGCCGGCCTGCTGGCGGTCGTGGCGGCCGGCGGCGCCTGGACGCTGTGGCCGCGCGGATCGGCCAGTTCCTCGACCGAGAGCTTGGGCGCGCCAGCCGCGTCCGGGGCCGTTGAGGATGCGGTGCTCGGCCCGGGCGCCGATGGGACCATCGCGACGAACGTCGTCGAAAACAATGTCGAGGCGATCGCGGCTCCGGTCGACATCCGCCGGGTCGACAGCCTTGCGCCGGCGATCGACGGCCTGGCGAGCGCCGCGCGCGGCGCCGGCCGAGGCAGCGATGCCGGGAGGCTGGCGGCGACCAGCGCGCGGCTGCGGACCCTGGCCGGCGAAGCCAAGGCGGCCGCGGCCCAGCCCGGATCGGAGGCCATCGCGAGAGCCAAGATCGACCAGATGAACGCGCTCGCCCGAGGCGCCGCCAGCGCGCTCGCGCAATCCGCCCGCCGCGATGCGGAGGCGAAAGGCAAGGACCTGACGGCAGCGATGGGCAGTGACCCGTCGGCCGAAGGTAAAGCAGCCTTGGCCCTGCTGCGCACGGTCAGGAGCTCGGCGGGCGCCGCCTCGGCTGCGCGCAGCCCGGGGCAGGCGATCGATGCGGCACGCCGGACACTGTCGGCAGCGCGCCAATTCTCAGCTTTCCACCCGAAGGCGGTCGTATCCGCCTTGCCCAAGAAGCGCGACGAGTTTGCCGGGGTTGCGGCAAGCGCACGATCAACCGGGGCGGAAATTGCCGCAATGGGCAAGGCGAAAAAGCCGCCGTTGTTCGCGTCCAAGGAACGGCGCGACGGTTATCGGCTGCGGCAGAGCAATGCGGCCGAAGCCCAGGCCGAGCTCACCCGGCTCGAACAGTTGCAGGCGGCCGTGCAGGCGGTGACGACGGCGGCCGCGGCAGACAGCGCGATCAAGCAGGCCAAAGCGATCCAGGCCAAGTTGCGCGACCTCGAAACGTCGTCGAGGGCCGCGATGCCCGCTGCCAAGGAATAGCAATCAGCGGTTGGTGATGCTGACGCTGACCCGGTTGCGCGCGGCCGCACCGGTCCCGACGCGGTCATAGCGCGCGGCACAGGTCAGACGCCGGACGAGGGCGATGCCAAGCCCGCCCAAGGGCGCATCGGCAAGTGAGGTGAACGGGGCCGGGTCGGGCTTGGCCAAGGGGTCGAATTCGGCGCCGTCGTCTTCCACGACCAGATCGATCGAGCCCGCCCGGTAGCCGGCCACAACCATAATCGAATTCACGTCGTGGCCGTGGCGGATGACGTTGCTGATCAATTCTTCGAGCACGACTTCGACCCGGTTCATCGTCCCGGCAACGATCCCGAGCGGTTCGAGGAATGCGACGACCGCCAGGCGGCTTTCCTCGATTACGGCAGGCTCGTTCGCGAGGTTGAGGACGAGCGTCGGCTCCTCGTCGGGATCCGTCCGACCGGGATTCACCAGAATATGCTCAGGCGGTCACGACGGCGAGAGCTTCGGCCTCGGTGCCGACCACCGGAATGATTTCGGTCAGCGAGGTCGTTTCAATGATCTCCATCACCGCGTCATTGGCTCCGAACATCGCGAACCGCGCATTGGATCGCTGGAGCGCCCGGGCGGTGCCGATCAGCATCCGGATGCCGAGCGAGGCGATGAACGAGACTTCCGACAGGTCGACGACAGCGGACTGTTCCTTGGGAACGATGTTCGCGACAAAGCGAGTTTCGACCTCACCCACCGAGAAGCTGTCCAGGCGGCCGCCAAGGACAGCCTTGGTCACTCCGCCTACGTCCGTGAATTGCATGTCCATTTTGTGACCCCCAATCTGACCGGCACTTCTCGCACGTAATTGTTTCAGTCGAATTGCGCCACCACGAGCGAAAAATCGTCGTCCAGCGGACCCGGCGCGGCGGCCTCGCGAACGGCGTGGAACAGGCGCTGAGTCTCGCCCATGTCGTCGACCTGCGGCTCGAGGATCAGTCGCTCGAAATCCGCGATCGACCATTGCCGGCCGCTCTTGTCGATGATTTCGAACACGCCATCGCTGAACACATACATCGAAGACCCCGGCGGCACGTCGACCGTGGCTTCCTTGAAGCTCGCGCCGGGCAGGGCCCCGATCATGACATTGCGGTTGCCCGCGGCAATCGCCCGCGACCGATCCGGGGGCACCAGGAACGCGGCGTGATGACCGGCCGAGGCATAGCGAAGCTGGCGGCTCCGCGTGTCATAAACCCCGTACCACATGGTGAAATAGAGGTCCGCCTGGTCCTCCATCTGGTAGAGGCGGTTGATCGTCGACAACACCGCGGCCGGGGACCGCATGTCGGTATTGGGAAGCGTGCGCTGGCGCAGCTGGCTCATGACCGCGACGGCGAGCATCGCGGCGCCCGCGCCATGTCCGGCGACATCGATCAGATAAGCGACGAACAGATCGTCCGCGAGCTGGCCGTAACCGAAGGCGTCGCCACCAAGGCGCGCGCAGGGCACGAGAATCCAGTCGCAGCGGATCGGCCCTTCGCGCGACGGCGGCGGCAGCAGCGCCTGGATATAGGCGTTCGCCTTTTGCAGCTCACGGTCGAGTTCGTCGGACTCGGCGATTTCGGTCCGGGTGCGAAATTCGTGCTGCAGCGAGCGTTTGCCAATCTGAAGGATCGATCCGACCGGCAGCGGGACGACTCCCTCGACCCGGACGCCGTCGACGTAGGTGCCGTTGGTCGACCCCAAATCCGACACCATGAGCTGGCCGTCGTCGTCGAGCGCCACGAAGCAATGCGCGCGCGAGATCTCGGAATCGAGCAGGACGATATCGGCGGGCGGAGTCCGTCCGACCTTGAGGCCAAGCGGACCGACGACATGACGGCGGTTGCTGTCGACACAGTCGATCAGCTCGAGGCAATGCAACCGGTCACCCTGAACCAGATCGAGGTCCCGGGCCACGGTGATGATCCGTGTATGTTCCGCTTCCGACACTTTGCTGACCCCAGGGGGAGGAGCGTATTCTACGAAGGCAATTTGCCCGGAGAAAGAATGGCAGCCGTCGGCAATATTCGCAAGTAAAACGCCGGATTGCGCCGGTTCCGCGCCAATTCAGGCGGCGATATCGTAGGGCTGGATTTCGCCGGACAGGTAAAGGTGGCGCGCCTTGGTCCGCGACAGTTTGCCCGAACTGGTGCGCGGCAGCGTCCGCGGCGGGATTAGTTCGACGACCGCCGAGATGCCGGTGATCGCGCGCACCCGTTCGCGAATGTCATCGCGCAAACGTCCGCGTTCGCCCGGATCGGACACCCGGCAGTGGACAAGGACCGCTGGAGTTTCTTCGCCGGACGGGCCGGTGATCGCGAACGCGGCAATGTCGCCGGACTTGAAGCCAGGCAACTGCTCGACCGCCCATTCGATATCCTGCGGCCAGTGATTGCGGCCGTTGATGATGATCATGTCCTTGGCGCGGCCGACGATGAAAATGTAGCCGCCCGACATATAGCCCATGTCGCCAGTATCGAGCCAAAGGTCGTCACTGAGGCACGCTTTGGTCGAATCCTCGTCGCGGAAATAGCTGTGCATGACCGACGCACCGCGAACATAGACCTTGCCGATCCCGCGGTCGGCCAGGATTGCGCCCCCAGCGTCGCGGATCTCGACCTCCATTCCGGTGACCGGTTTGCCGCAATTGACGATCGCGCGATAGCGGCGCGGCCGCTCGTCGTCGCCGGGCTCGCCACCCGACAGTTCATTTTCCTCGACCAATTCGAGCCGGATGCCCTCGCCCGGCGGCATCAGCGAGACCGCGAGGGTCGCTTCGGCGAGGCCGTAGCTGGGACAGAATGCACCGGCTTTGAAACCGGCTTCGGCGAAGCCGTCGACAAATGCCTGCATGACGTCAGGCCGGATCATGTCCGCGCCGTTGCCGGCGATCCTCCAGCGCGACAGATCGAAGCGATCCGCGGCCCGGGTCTGCGAACTCATGCGGCGCGAGCAAATGTCATAGCCAAAGGTCGGTGAGTAGCTGACCGTGGTTCCCGGATTGCGCGTAATCATATCGAGCCAGGCGAGTGGCCGGCGCGCGAAATCCTCGGTTTTCAAATAATCGACCGTCAGCTGCATTGCGACCGGCGAGAGCAGGCAGCCGACCAGGCCCATGTCGTGGTACCAGGGGAGCCAGGAAATGACCCGGTCGCTGTCGATAACCGCCAGTCCGACGCCATGGGCGTGCAAATTGTCGAGCAAGGCATGATGGGTCACCGCGACCCCGTGCGGGAAGCGGGTCGAGCCGCTCGAATATTGAAGATAGGCGATGTCGTCGGGGCTGGCGGTGGGAAGCACCTCTTTGGATGGTTCGAGCGTGTCGATGGTGGCCCAGTCGCGCGCGTCGATGCCGCGCTTGGCGGCCGCTCCGGTCGCCATTTCCAAGAGCTCGGACGGGAACAGCAAAAGTTTCGGGTCGCTGCTGTCGAGTTGGACCGTAAGTTGGTCGACATAGGCGTCGCGACCGCCGAAACTCGTCGGCAACGGCAGCGGAACCGGCCACGCCCCGGCGTAGACCGCGCCGAAGAAGCAGGCGGCGAACTCGGGTCCGGTCTCGGCGATCAAAGCGATCCGGTCGCCCGGCTTGATGCCGATGCCGATCAAGCGGCGGGCATGGGCGAGCGCATCGTCGCGGAGTTGCGAAAATGGATAGGCTTGGGTCAACGACCCGCGAGCATCATGAAAATTGAGGCCGCGGTGCCCCTTCGCCGCATAATCGAGCGCTTCTCCAAGCGTCCCGAAGTCGGCCAGCCGTCGCGGCAAGGGATCGAGGGTCGGTGTCGCGCCCGGTGGGGCAAGTTCGTTTTCGACCGGGGCGTTGCGTTCGAGCACGCCGTTCCTTCCTGGATGTTATTGTGTTCCCGCTGAGCCGCGCCAACGCGGCCCCTGTTCCTGATGGTCGGGAAACGTGGCACAAAAAGGGCGTAATGGCCGCACGCAGAGCGCCCCCGCCACTCGACGATCAGAGCTTGAGCGAGCTGGGGCTGCGCTATGCCGCCCGTTTTGCGACGACCCGGGCCAGGCTGCGCGCTTACCTCAAGCGCAAAATCCGCGAGCGCGGCTGGGCGGGCGAGCGGCCGGCCGAGCTCGAGGCGATCGCCAACCGCTTCGCGGACCTCGGCTATGTCGACGACCGCGGCTACGCGCTGGCCAAGTCGCGCGCGCTGACCGGCCGCGGATATGGCAAGCGCCGGGTGGTCGACGCACTTCGCGTCGCCGGTGTCGACGAAAGCGACGGCGAAGAGGCGCATGACCATGCCGACGCCGAAGCGGTCGCGGCGGCGCTGCGCTTCGCCCAGCGGCGCAGGATCGGCCCTTACGCGACGACTTCCCTCAGCGATCCGAAGGAAAAAGAAAAAGCGCTCGCGGCGATGGTGCGCGCCGGACACGGCTTTGGCCTGGCGCGGGCGATCGTGAATCTCGCCGCCGGGACCGACGTAGATGCGGACGAACTCGCCGAGCTCGCAAGCGCCTATCGCTAAAGTCGGTTTGCCGACACTGCCACACATGTTAATAGGAGGCGTGCAGCGTGTGAGTGCGATGACGTCGGGGGAAGAGGTTCAGCCCGAAATGAGTTCGGACGAAGTCGATACGGCGTCCGAGATGGAGGCCGTTGCCGGGCGCGTGAAGTGGTTCGACGCGACCCGCGGTTTCGGTTTCGTTGTCAGCGAGGAGATCGAAGGCGATATCCTGCTGCACTTCAGCGTTCTTCGCGAGCACGGCCGACGCAGCGTCCCGGAAGGGGCATTGATCGAATGCGTCCCGGTCCGGCTCGAGCGCGGGCTGCAGGCGAAGCGGGTGATCTCGATCGATTTGTCCTCGGCCTTGCCCCAGCAACCGCGCTCGTCCATTCCGTTCGCCGAACGGGCCGATCGCAAGGCGCTTGCCGATGCGGCCGGAGAGTTCGAGTCGGTGGAGGTCAAATGGTTCAACCGCGTTCGCGGCTATGGCTTCGTCAATCGCATCGATGCGACGGGCGAGGACGTGTTCGTCCACATGGAAACGGTGCGCCAGTCGCACCTCGGCGATCTCCAGCCCGGGCAGCGGCTGGAAGCGCGGATTGCGTCAAGCGGCAAGGGCCTGACCGCGATCGAGCTTCGCTCCGCCGAGCACTGACGGCCGTCCTGGCCGGCGCCGCGCTTGCCGCGTGCAGCCCGCAAGCCCCCGCCGCGCCGGTCGTCGACAACCGCGCCCAGACTGGACTTCAGCACATGCCCCTGACGATCCATTCGGCGAGCGGCGTTCATCGCTTCAAGGTGGAGGTCGCGCGCACGCCCCAAGAGCAACAGGCCGGCCTCATGTTCCGCACGTCGCTGGCCGGGAACCGGGGGATGATCTTTCCCTACGACCCGCCGCAGGACGTCGCGTTCTGGATGAAGAACACCCTGATTCCGCTCGACATGGTGTTCATCCGCGCGGACGGCACCATTGCCCGGATTACGACCGCCAAGGCGCTCGATGAGACGCCGGTTCCCGGGGGGGAACCGGTCGCGGCGGTGCTCGAATTGCGGGCTGGCCGAGCTTCCGAGCTCAACATTCGCGAGGGCGATCGAGTCGACTGGTCGCACTAGTCCGCGGGTTGCACCAATCGTCCGGACGCGGCAGAGGCGCTCGATCATGGGATTCTGGTCAAAGACCTTCACCTGGTGGAGCGGCGCGACGTGGGGCACCGCGCTATGGACCCGTCGCTTTGGCGGCGAAGCCGGGCGCGACGACTTCGGCAACGTCTATTTCCAGGACAAGAAAGATCCGCGCCGCCGCTGGGTGATCTATGTCGGCGACAATGACGGCAGCCGGGTTCCGCCCGACTGGCAAATGTGGCTCCGCGGGACGATCGACGATTTGCCGCAGCAGGCACTGCCGCCGGTCCGCAAATTCCAGCAGAAGCCGACCCCGAACCTGACCGGGACGATGGCCGCGTTCCGTCCCGACGGAGCGCTTGGCAGCGGCCGCATCCGGCCGGCATCGACGGGCGATTACGAGCCCTGGATCCCCGAGTAAGCGTGCGCCTGCGAACCGCAGCGGTGATTGTTCTCCCGCTCGCCGTTGCCGCTTGCGGGCGCGGCGACGACGACCAGAACTCCTCGCGGCCGGTGATCACCAACGCCGCGGCTCCGCCCAGCGTCAATCAACCGGGCGTCACTCCGATGGGCCAGCGGGTCGCGGTTCTCGGTTTGCTCAACAAGCGCAACGGGATCGTCCAGAACGTCTCGCTCCATCCCGGTCAGTCCGTCCGCTGGAAGGACATGATCGTGCGTCTGCGGGCGTGTGAGACGACCGCCCCGTGGGAAGAAGAGAAACTCACCGGGGCCTTCGTCCAAGTTGACGTGCGGCGGCCGGACAAGGCCTGGGCGCGGGTGTTTTCGGGCTGGCTCTACAAGGAATCGCCGTCCCTCAACGTGGTCGAGAACCCGGTCTACGACGTCTGGCCCAAGAGCTGCGAAATGACATATCCGGCCGGCCCGCCGGCGCCGGCCGCCCCGGTGACTTCAAGCAATCTGTCGAGCGCGAGGAAGTTGGGTAGCGAACCGGCCGGCACGTCGGGTGATTCGGCGGCAACGCCACCGGCGACCGAACCCGCGCCCCCGCCAAGCGCAGCCGAGAGCAACGCGACGTAGGTTTCGCGTGGCACGGTCACCGCGCCGAGTGAGGCGAGGTGCTCGGTCATGAACTGGCAGTCGAGCAAAGTGAAATTGCCGACCTTGAGGCGCGCGACCAGCCATGCCAGCGCGACCTTCGACGCATCGGTCATCCGGCTGAACATGCTCTCGCCGAAAAACGCGCGGCCAAGACGCACGCCGTAGAGGCCGCCAACAAGTTCATCGTCGCGCCACACCTCAATCGAATGGGCGTGCCCCGAGCCGTGCAGGGCGAGCATCGCTTGCTCAAGCTCGGCGTTGATCCAGGTCTCCTCCCGGTCGGCGCAGGCGGCGATGACGCCGGCGAAATCGCGATCGTGGGTGACCTTGAAGCGGTCCGAGCGCAGCGTCCGCCTGAGCGAGCGCGAGAGGTGGAAACCGTCGAGCGGGATGATGGCGCGCTGGCGCGGCTCGACCCAGAACAGCTCGCTCGCATTGCGGCTGTCGGCCATCGGGAAAATCCCGCTCGCATAGCCCTGGAGCAAAAGGCGCGGATCGAGCCGACTCATCGCTCGCGAATATGCGCTTCCGTCAGGGGCATGTCAGCGTCAGATAATCTCGCGGACGACGTCCTGCGGGCGGCACAGACGGACGCCGAGATCGGTCTCGACCAGCGGGCGATCGATCAGGATCGGGTGGGCGACCATCGCGTCGAGCACTTCGTCATCGGTGACATCGGGACGGTTGAGCCCGAGTTCGTCGGCCAGCGGTTCCTTCGCCCGGAGCCCCTCGCGCGGCGTGATCCCGGCGCGGTTGTAGAGCCGGATCAATTCGTCGCGACCGGGCGGCGTTGTTAGATATTCGTTAACCACGATTTCGAGACCAGAATCTTTAAGGATTTCAAGCGTCTTGCGCGACGTCCCGCACAGCGGATTGTGGTGAATTGTTGCTTTCATCGCGTCGAATCTTTCGAAATAGAATCAATGACATCGCTAGGACCTCTAGCCGCGGTCCAAAATTTCGTGATTAAGCATTGTCGCGGTTGCGGAACGATGACGCCACATTGTCGTTCCTGCGCATGTGACATGCGTAAGTAAGCCCGGGCTAGATCTGGGCGGCATGTTCGGCAGATCAACAAACGGGAGAAGACAAAATGCGGAAAACCATTCTAACGCTTGCGTTGGCAAGTTCGGTGGCACTGAGCGGCTGCGCAGCCAATCGCCAGAACGGCGACATCGCCCAGGGCGCAGCGGGCGGCGCGGTTGCCGGCGCTGCGATCGGAGCGGTGGTTCCGGGCGTGAACGTGATCGAAGGCGCCGCGGTTGGCGCGGCGATCGGCGGTCTCGCCGGCGCGGTCTGGTCCGACCAGAACAACGACGGCTACGTCGATGGTTACGTCCAGAACGGCCAATATTATTCCGGAACGCCGCAGGGCTATGATCCGACGCTTCACCGGGTCGCCACTGGCGCGCTTGGCGGCGCGGCTCTCGGCGCTGTCGGCGGCGCCCTAATTCCGGGCGTTAGCGTCCTCGAAGGCGCGGTGATCGGTGCGGCTGTCGGCGGTCTCGCCGGCGCGATCTGGGCCGACCGTGACAATGACGGCCGGGTGGACGGCTACGTCTATAACGGCCAATATTATGCGGGTGGCCCGTCTTCAACCGCTCCCGCCCCGATGGCTCCTCCGCCGACCCGGACCGGCGAGCGCGGATAATCGTATCGGAGAATTCGTGATCAGTTTGCGTAACTCGTGCACCGGCCTCAGGCCGGTGCACTTTTTTCATCGGTCGAGAGCGATCGCGGCGAGTGTCCTGCTTGCCGCGTTGGCTCTTGGCGCGATTCCGGCGAGCGCGGCTCCGGCCGTCGCGACCGGCATGTCGATCGGCGATTTCTATTCGGCCCGAAAGGGCGCGCCCTTGTGGTTCTCGTCGGCGTCGGGCGCCGCTCCGCAGGCGCTGATCGATCTGCTCAAGAGCGCGCGGACCGATGGGCTAGAGCCCGATCGCTATGGGGCGGCGGCGCTGGAAAAAGCGGTCGGCGAAGCATCGCGCGGCGAGCGCAAGGCGATTGGCCGGGCCGACGCCATGCTCAGCCAGGCCTTCACGCTCTACGTCAGCGACCTCAGGCAGCAGCCCGACCTCGGCATCATCTACGTCGATCCGCAGCTGCGGCCGGCCACGTCCTCGTCGCGCGCGATTCTCGAACAGGCGGCCCGGGTTCCATCGCTGACCAGCTACATTCGCAATATGGGGTGGATGAACCCGGTTTACGGGCAACTCCGCCAGGCGCTCGCCGAGCATCGCTATGCCAGCGATCACGAGCGCGAGCTGATCGCGCTCAATCTCGAGCGCGCACGAGGACTTCCGGCGGGCAAGGGCCGCTTCGTCATGGTCAATGTCGCCGAGCAGCGGCTGTACATGTGGGAAGACGGCCGGCCGGTCGATTCGATGGTGGTGGTGGTCGGCAAACCGAAAAACCCGACGCCGCTGATGGCCGCCTACATCCGCTTCGCCAGCCTCAACCCTTATTGGTACGTGCCGCCCGATCTGGCGACCGAACGGATCGCGCCGAAGGTGCTGAAACAGGGCCTCAAATAT
This sequence comes from Sphingomicrobium sp., assembly GCA_035261225.1. Lineage (GTDB taxonomy): Bacteria > Pseudomonadota > Alphaproteobacteria > Sphingomonadales > Sphingomonadaceae > Sphingomicrobium. Next base: position 12,132 of record DATFUB010000140.1, on the reverse strand, counting down.
ATCGACGAGCTCGGTTACGAGGTGATGTCCGACTGGAACAAGGACGCGACGATCATCGATCCCAAGACGATCGATTGGAAGGGGGTCGCCGCGGGCAAGGTCGAGGTGTTGATCCGCCAGAAGCCCGGCCCGCACAATTCGATGGGCCGGATCAAGTTCATGTTCCCCAACGACCAGGGCGTGTACCTGCACGACAACCCCGAGCGCGAGTTGTTCAGCGAAGCATCGCGGCTCTACAGCGGGGGTTGCGTGCGGCTTGAGGATGCGTGGCGGCTGAGCCGTTGGCTGTTCGGGCGTGAGCTGACCTGGGAAGGCGCGGGAACCGAGGAACCGGTGGTGCTCACTCCGGCCGTCCCGGTCTACATCACTTATTTGACCGCAATGCCCAACGAGACCTCGATCGCGTTCTTCGACGACGTCTACGGCCGCGACAAGGCGCGATTGGCGGCGCTTCAGGGTGAGGCAGGGGCGGTCGCGAGCGCGGCCAAATAGCCCCTAGAGGCGCCAGGTCGCGACATACTGCAACTGATAGGAAATCGGCTGGCCCTGGTCGTTGAGCGCGGGCCGGAAGCGTAGCCGTGCGACGATCAGCGGACACAGGCCCGCGTCGACCGACGAGTCGCCGCTCGAGCGGATGACGCGGCAGTTGCTGGCCAGGCCGCTCGGCTCGACTCGCAGGGCGACGATCGCCGCGCCCTCGGGCATTCGTCCGCCGGTCAGATCGCGATAATCGCCGCGAGAGAGATTGCGGACGAGCCGGGCGGGAGTGAATTTCGAATAATCGCCGCCCCCGCCGGGACCGTTGCCGGAGCCGCCGGCGCCCGTGCCGGTGCCGGATGCCGCCGCGCCCGAGCTTGAGGCACTGCCCTGACCGGCGGTCGGCGCCGCCGGGATTGGCGATTGCACGGGCAACCTTGGTCGCGGGGCGACGACCGGCGTCGCCTCCGCTTTTTTGGCCGGAGCGCCGGCCTCGCGCTTTGCCTGGTGCTGCCTGGGCGTGGGCGGCGGGGGCTGAGGCGGCGGTGGCGGCGGAAGGCGAATGTCGAATGTCTTTAGCTGCTCGACCACCTGGCTAACCACGCGGACGTTGAGACCGGTGAGGATGATTGCCGCGAGACCCGCGTGCACGGCAATCACCGCCGTAATCGCCTTCGCGCGATCGGGCTGGTCCGCGGTTCCAGTGTAGCTCGACATGCCGTCCGTCGACCTCCGCCGACGAAACGCGCGCAACGGCGGAAAGTTTACGTCGTCTCGGGCGGGTCCGCCGGCTGCCGGGCGAGCCACTGCTCGAGCCATTTGATGGTGTAGTCGCCGGCGAGAAATTCCGGATCGCGGACCAGCTTCTGATGGAGCGGGATAGTCGTCTTCATGCCCTCGACGACGAATTCCTCGAGCGCGCGGCGCAGCCGCATGATGCAATCCTCGCGGGTCATGCCGTACACGATCAGCTTGCCGATCATGCTGTCGTAATAAGGCGGCACGCGATAGCCGGTGTAAAGCCCGCTATCGACGCGGACGTGCATGCCGCCGGGCGCGACGTAATTCTTCACCAGGCCGGGCGAGGGCGCGAAGGTCTCGGGGTCCTCCGCGTTGATGCGGCACTCGATCGCATGGCCGTGGAGCGTCACCTGGTCCTGGGTGCACGACAGGCCTTCGCCCGAGGCGATGCGGATCTGCTCGCGGACCAGATCGATGTCGCTGATCATCTCGGTTACCGGGTGCTCGACCTGGAGCCGGGTGTTCATCTCGATGAAGTAGAATTCGCCCTCCTCGTAGAGGAACTCGATCGTGCCCGCGCCGCGATAGCCCATGTCGGACATGGCCTTGCTGACAATCCCGCCCATGCGCTCGCGTTGCTCGCGGGTGATGACCGGCGACGGCGCTTCTTCCAGCACCTTCTGGTGGCGGCGTTGAAGCGAGCAGTCGCGCTCGCCGAGGTGGATCGCCTTGCCCTCGCCGTCGCCGAACACCTGGAATTCGATGTGGCGCGGATCGGCGAGATATTTTTCCATGTAGACGGTATCGTCGCCGAACGCGGAGCGGGCTTCGGCAGCGGCCTGGCTCATCAGGCTGTCGAGCTGTTCCTCCGCCTCGACCACCTTCATGCCGCGCCCGCCGCCGCCGGACGCAGCCTTGATCAGGACCGGATAGCCGATCTCCCTGGCCAGCGCCTGCGCCTGCTTGACGCTGGTCAGCGCGCCGTCCGATCCGGGGACTAAAGGCAGGCCGAGCTTGGCGGCGGTGCGCTTGGCCTCGATCTTGTCGCCCATCGTCCGGATGTGCTCGGGCTTGGGGCCGACCCAGATGATGTTGTGGGATTCGACGATCTCGGCGAACTGCGCATTCTCCGAAAGGAAGCCGTAGCCGGGGTGGATGGCGTCGGCGTGGACGATCTCCGCGGCCGAGATGATGTTGGGGATGCTGAGGTAGGATTCGGCCGCTGGCGGCGGGCCGATGCACACCGTTTCATCGGCCAGGCGGACGTGCATCGCATCGGAGTCGGCGGTCGAATGGACCGCGACCGTGCGAATGCCAAGCTCGTGACAGGCACGGTGGATGCGGAGCGCGATCTCGCCGCGGTTGGCGATCAGCAGCTTCTGGATTTTCATGGGTGAAGCGGCCTCAGCCGATGACGATCAACGGCTGATCGAACTCGATCGGTTGACCGTCGCCGACGAGGATTTTCCTGACTACGCCCGCGGCCGGCGCGGTGATCTGGTTCATAACCTTCATCGCCTCGACGATCAGCAGCGTATCACCGGCTTTCACCGTGTCACCGACCGTGACGAACGGTTTCGTGCCCGGCTCGGCCGACAGGAAGGCGGTGCCGACCATTGGCGATTTCACGGTTTCACCAGCGATTTCTTCCACCGCCGGCGCGGCGGGCGCTTGAGCCGCGGCTGGTGCGGCAGCCGTGGGAGCGGTAGCGAAGGCAGGAGGGGCGGCTGGCGTCGCGTGGCGAGCGACGCGGATCCGGCGATCGCCGTCCCCGACCTCAATCTCGGTCAGCGCGTTTGCGGTGAGAAGCTCGGCAAGCTCCTGGACCAGCGCAGCGTCGACGCGCATTGCACCGTCGTCCTTCACGCTTGCGCCCTTCTTCGGTTCGGCCATGGTCTTCCTTGAATTGGTGCCGCGCCCCGATCGGGTTTGCGCTTGCGGGACGGCCCTCCTATCTCGCCGGGCGATGAGCGACAACCCAACTTTGGTTATCAGCGTTAACGGTGAGGAGCGCCGGATCGCCGGGGGGCTCAACGTCGCGGAGATGCTGGGCGAGCTCGGGCTCGAACCGCGCAAGGTCGCGGTCGAGCGCAATCTCGAGATCGTCCCGCGCTCGATTCTCGGCGAGGTTTTGGTCGAGGACGGCGATGCCTATGAGATTGTCCATTTCGTCGGAGGTGGCTGAGTGAACGCGCCCCAATCCGTGAATTCCGATACCTGGACCGTCGCCGGGCGGACGTTCGCCTCGCGGCTGATCGTCGGCACCGGCAAGTATAAGAGCCTCGAGGAGAATGCCGCCGCGGTCGAGGCGTCGGGCGCCGAGATCGTCACCGTCGCGGTGCGGCGGGTTAACATTTCGGACCCGAGCCAGCCGATGCTGACCGATTTCATCGACCCCAAGAAAATCACTTACCTTCCCAATACGGCCGGCTGCTTCACCGCCGACGACGCGATCCGCACCTTACGGCTGGCGCGCGAAGCGGGCGGGTGGAATCTGGTCAAGCTCGAGGTGCTGGGTGAGGCCAAGACGCTCTACCCCGACATGCGCGAGACGCTGAAAGCAACCGAAGTTCTGGTCAAAGAGGGCTTCGAGCCGATGGTCTATTGCGTCGACGACCCGATCGCCGCGAAGCAGCTCGAGGAAGCCGGGGCGGTGGCGATCATGCCTTTGGGAGCGCCGATCGGATCGGGGCTGGGCATCCAGAACCGCGTGACCATCCGCCTGATCGTCGAGGGCGCGGGCGTGCCGGTGCTGGTCGACGCCGGCGTCGGCACCGCGAGCGATGCCGCGCAGGCGATGGAGCTTGGCTGCGACGGCGTGCTGATGAACACCGCCATCGCCGAGGCCAAGGATCCGGTGCTGATGGCGCGGGCGATGAAGGCGGCGGTCGAGGCCGGGCGGTTCGCTTATCTCGCCGGACGGATGCAGAAGCGCCGCTACGCCGATCCGTCGAGCCCGCTCGCCGGGCTTATTTAGTCGCGGTCACGAATAGCGCCGACATCGGTGTGTCGAGGCCGTCGAACTGCCGCAGCGCGTGGGCGGCGGCGATGGTCGCCCGGTCGAGCGCGTCGTCGCCGAGAGCCTCGATCTCCGAACGCATCGGCGAGCCTTGGCACATCCCGATCGCGGCATCATTGGCCGAGACCCGGCTGCTGAGCTCGACCGTCTCGATCTCGACATGGTCGAAGCTCGCCGAATGCAAATCGGTCTCGATCCGCGACATGTCGGCGTAGCCGAACGGCATCCGCTCGAGGAAACGTGGCGGGTCTTCCGGAAACTCTTCCTCAAGCGCTTCCGAAATCGCGTGCGACACGGGGTTGCGGTCGAGTTGGTCCCAGATGATGGCGAGGTAATGCCCGCCATCGTGCAGCACCCGGCGCGCCTCCGAACCGCCTTTGACCTTGTCCGGGAAAAACATCACGCCGAACTGGCAGACGACCAGGTCGAAGCTGCAATCCTCGAACGGGAGCGCCTGCGCGTCCGCGGGCTGGAAGCTGACCTTGCCCGGCTGCACACGCTGCGCGGCGACATCGAGCATCGCCGGATTGAGATCGGTCGCGACGATCTCGGCATCTGGCAGCGCGCGCTGGAGCGCCTCGGTGACGATGCCGGTGCCGGCAGCCGTTTCCAATATGCGCTGCGGACGCCAGTCCCGAACCCGATGCGCGGCCTCGATCGCGAACGGCCGGAACAGCAACGGCCCGAGGCAGCGGTCGTAAAGCGCGGGGATCGACCCGGTGAATTCACTATCGCTCGCGGTCATTGGCGGAACGGCCTCCTTCGCTTAGGGTTTTCTAGCCGAGGTGGGACCATGGCCGAAACCATGACAGACTTCGCTCGCGAGCGCGAGGCGATGGTCGAGCGACAGCTGCGACGCCGCGGTATTCGCGAACAGGCGATCCTTGACGCGTTCCTGGCGGTCCCGCGCGAGGCGTTCGTGGCCGACGAATATGCGCATCTCGCTTACGGCGACCATCCGTTGCCGATCGAGGCGAACCAGACGATCTCCCAGCCCTATATCGTTGCGCTGATGATCCAGGCGGCGGAGATTGCGGACGGCGCCAATGTGCTCGAGGTCGGCGCCGGGTCGGGATACGCCGCGGCGCTGCTTGGCCGTATTGCCGGCACGGTCATCGCGATCGAGCGGCAGCACGAGCTGGTCGAGATCGCGCGCGGGCGGCTGCGGCGGCTTGGCTGCGACAATGTCGAAATCGTCGAGGGCGACGGCACGCGGGGCTGCGCGGAGCACGCGCCGTTCGATGCGATCCTTGCCGCGGCGAGTGGCAGTCACGTGCCGCGGGCGCTGATCGCCCAGCTCGCGCCCGGCGGGCGGCTGGTGATGCCGGTCGGCGACCCGAGCGGAGTCCAGGAGCTGATCAAGGTGACCAAGCAGGAAGACGGCATCCTCCGCCAGGAGAATCTGGGCGGAGTGCGGTTTGTACCGCTGATCGGCGAGGAAGGATGGAACGATGCTTGACGCGGAACTTGAGACCATGACCGATGACGAACGCGCGATCCGCGAACTGGTCGAAACCTGGATGAACGCGACCAATTCCGGCGATGTCGCGACCGTACTCGACCTGATGGCCGACGATGTGTTGTTCATGAACCCTCGCGGCGAGCCATTCGGCAAGGAAGAATTTCGCGCCCGCGCGGAATCGCTGAGGGGCATCGAGATGGACGGCCGGGCAGAAATTCGCGAGATCGAAGTGCTCGGCGACCGGGCGTGGATTCGCAATCACATTGACGTGTCCATGGGGCCGCCGGGCGGCGAGCGGCAGCATCGCTCGGGCTACACGCTGACGATCCTCAAGAAGGGCGAAGATGGGCGCTGGCGGCTGTTCCGCGACGCCAACCTCGTCAGCTGAATCCTCCGGTCCGGACAATCGAACTCCGTCGTGGATGAAGAAAAGTGGCGCCGCAAAACGTATTCATCCGTGACTCGCAAACTCGCGGAGGTTGTCATGCCACACCGGCGGAAAGCGCATAAAGGAAGCTTCGCCGGCCATTCCGACGATTTGCTGAAGCATTTTAGCGACCACAGGGCCAAGGCTTCAAATCCAACAGCGGCCGAGAAAAAGCCGGCCAAGGAGAAGCACGGAGCCGAAGTGTCGATCCACCAGGCGCTGCTTGAGCGCGCCGGGCATTAGCCGGAACGCGCGTTTTCCCGCAGCTTAGTGATCGTTGTCGCGTTGCTGATCTGCTCGACGTCGGTCTTGCAATGAAGCAGGCGGATGCCCTGAAGCTTTAGCGCGGCGTCGAGCGCGGGGACGAAGGCATCGGTGGTCTCGACCGTCTCGGCCCAACCACCAAACGCCCGGGCGAGCGCGGCGAAGTCCGGGTTCTTGAGTTCGGTCGCGCTGATGCGCTTCGGATATTCCTTTTCCTGATGCATGCGGATGGTGCCGTAGGCGCCGTTGTCGACCAGGATCACGAGCAGGTCCGCGCCATATTGCGCGGCGGTCGCCAGTTCCTGCCCGTTCATCAGGAAATCGCCATCTCCGGCGACGCAGACCACCGGCCGGTCCTTGAAGCGGATCGCGGCGGCGACCGCTGCGGGGAGGCCGTAGCCCATCGTGCCGCTGGTTGGCGCGAGTTGGGTCGGCATCGGGCCGTAGCGCCAATAGCGATGCCACCAGCCGGAGAAATTGCCGGCGCCGTTGCAGACGATGGTATTCTCCGGGAGCCGTTCGCGCATCGCCGCGACGCACGGACCAAGGTCGAGCTTCACGCCGTCCCGCGGCTTGGGCTCCGACCATAAGAGCCATTCGTTATGCGCTTCCTCGCCGCAGGAGAACCGGACGAGGTCGGGGTCGGACCACTCGTCGATCATTTCGGCGAACTCGCCCATGTCGGAGCAGATCGGGAGATCGGCGTGATAGACCCGACCGAGTTCGTTGGGATCGGGGTGGATGTGGACGAGCGTCTGACCCGGATGGTCGGGCGTAATGAGCGTGTAGCCATCGGTGGTCGCTTCGCCGAGCCGCGGGCCGGCGGCGAGGATCAGATCGGCGTCGCGGATGCGCTGTTGCAGCTTGGGGTTGGGGCCGTAGCCGAGTTGGCCGGCATAGACCTGGCACGTGTTGCAGATCGCGTCCTGGCGGCGGAATGCGGCGGCGACCGGGATGCCGTAGCGGAAAGCGAAATTGGCGAAATGATGCGACGCGCGCGGGCTCCAGTCGGCGCCGCCGACGATCGCGATCGGATTGGTCGCGTCTTTCAGCAGTTCGAACATCGCCTGGACCGCGCCAGGATCGGGGGCCTCGGCGAGCGGCGGGGCGCGCGGCCGGTCGGGCACGTCGACCTCATCGCGCAGCATGTCTTCGGGCAGCGCGAGCACCACCGGGCCCGGGCGGCCGGCGGTGGCGACGCGGTAGGCGCGGGCGACATATTCGGGGATGCGCGCCGCGTCCTCGATCCGCGCCGCCCATTTGGCGATCGGGCCGAAGAAAGCCGGGAAGTCGATCTCCTGAAAGCCTTCGCGGTCGCGATCGCCGCGCGCGACGTCGCCGACGAACAGGATCATCGGCGTCGAATCCTGGAAGGCGACGTGGACCCCGGCGGAAGCATTGGTCGCGCCCGGCCCGCGAGTGACGAAGGCGACGCCCGGGCGGCCGGTCATCTTGCCGTCGGCGTCGGCCATGTAAGCGACCCCGCCTTCCTGGCGGCAGACGATGGTGTCGATTGCGGGCGCATCGTGCAGCGCGTCGAGCACGGCGAGAAAGCTCTCGCCCGGAACGGTGAAAATGCGGTCGCAGCCCTGGATCTGGAGCTGGTCGACGAGGATCCGGCCGCCGGTGCGTATTGTCATGCGCGGCCTCTAGCGACGCACCGTCCAACTCACAATTGCGGGAAGGTGTCGCGTGTCAGTGTTTGCGTTCCCGTCGATGGCAACATCGCAGCCAATGCGGTAGCAATCGCCGAGCCCTCCTCGGGATAGAGCCCTGGCGCAATATGAACTGTTCGCCAAAGATCCTGAAACTGGACTGCGCCGTATCTCCGAAGGCCGACGAAAAGTGTTCCGGAAGCGGCGAGCGTCCGGTCGTCAGGTTTTTCGGGTGCAATCCGAATGCCCCGAATCCGATTGATCGGGACACGCCGCGCCCAACTAAATCCAAGCGCTTTTGCACAAATTTCCAACCGACCGCCAATCACGCGGATAACGTCTTTGCCGTTGACGTTCCACGCCAGCATTCCCGCAACGTAAAGCCATCCCCACAGCCAAAAGACGAGCCAAAGCAGCAAGAACCACTCAAAGGAGCGGAAAAGGGCCAGAGCTGCGAGCACGCCTCCTCCGGTCCACGGGACAATGAATAGGCTGCATAGAACAATGATGCCCCAGTTCCGCTGACCGGGAATGACGAGTGCCTGTGTGCCGTTAATCAGCGTTGTCTCGAAGCGACCCGAATAGCCAAGTTCACTCATTCAAGAACCGACAGGCTTACGCCTGATGTACCGCCTTCACGACCTGGTAACTCTCCAGCCCTTCCTTGCCGCCCTCGGAGCCGAAGCCCGAATCCTTGACCCCGCCGAACGGCGTGTCGGCGCCGCTGATCGCGAAGGTGTTGATCCCGACCATGCCGCTCTCGACCAGGTCGCCGATCAGGTTCGCGCGGCGGCCGTTTTCGGTGAAGGCGAAGGCGGCGAGGCCGTAGGGCAGGCGGTTGGCCTCGTGGATCGCTTCCTCGAACGTGTCGAACGGGCGCGACACCGCGACCGGGCCGAACGGCTCGTCGTTCATGATGTTCGCCTCGTTGGGGACATCGGCCAGTAAAGTCGGCTGGAAGAAGAAGCCGCCGTCGCCCTTCTCGCCGCCGGCGAGCACGCGCGCGCCCTTGGCCCTCGCATCCTCGATCAACGCGCCGACCGCTTCGGGGCGGCGCTCGTTGGCGAGCGGCCCCATCTTCACGCCGTCTTCGAGCCCGTTGCCGACTTTTACCTCGGCGGTGCGTTCGGCGAAGCCCTTGAGGAAGGCGTCGTAAATGCCGCTCTGGACGTAGAAGCGCGTCGGCGAGACACACACCTGGCCGGCATTCCGGAATTTCTGCGGGACGACCATGTCGAGTGTCTTTTCGAGGTCGCAATCGTCGAAGATCAGCACCGGTGCGTGGCCGCCCAGCTCCATCGTCAGGCGGGTCATGCTGTCGGCGCAGAGGCGCATCAGATGCTTGCCGACGTTGGTCGAGCCGGTGAAGCTGATCTTGCGAATGACGCGGCTGGCAATGAGCGTATCGCTGATCAGCCGAGAATCGCCGTGGACCAGCTGGGCGACACCGGCCGGAATGCCGGCGTCGGCGAGCGCGCGGAACAGTTCGGTGCAGCAGCCCGGCGTCTCGTGCGGCGGGCGCGAAATAACGGTGCAGCCCGCGGCGAGCGCGGCGCTGACCTTCTTGGCGAGCAAATAGATCGGGAAGTTCCACGGGGTGAAGGTCGCGACCGGGCCTACCGGCTGGCGGATGACGCGGCTGACCTGGCCGGCGGGACGGACGAGGGTGCGGCCGTAGTCGCGCTTGGCGTCCTCGGCGTACCAGTCGAACAATTGCGCCGAGGACAGGGTTTCGAGCTTGGCCTCGGTCAGCGGCTTGCCCTGCTCCTGGGTCATGGTTGCGGCGATCAGATCGACGCGCTCGCGCAGCAGCGCCGCGGCTTTGTGCAGGATCGCGCCGCGCTTCTCCACGTCCAATGCGCGCCATTCGGGCCACGCGCGCTCCGAGGCGGCGAGCGCTTCGTCGAGGTCGGCCTTGGTCGCGTAAGGCAAAGCAGCGATCGGCTTGGCGTCGACCGGGTTGATGACGTCGTGGCTATCGCGGCCTTCGCCCGATTTCCACGCGCCGTCGATGAAGAGCTTGAGGTCTGTTTCGTATCCCATGGCGGCCAGATAGGCCTCGCTTGAAGGCCCTGCAACTCGGCCCCTCCACCACTCAGCTGCGCTGAGCGGTCCCCCTCCCCATCGCTTCGCGACAGGGAGGATGTTGAAGGCGCTGCAACGCCCCGCTACGCCTGCTGACAAAGGAGCAAGCAGCAAATGACCAAGCAGGAACTGATACAGCGCATGCAGGACGGGCAGGCGTGGATTCCCGGGCGTCGCGTCAAGGTCGATTTCGGCGGCGACCAGGGGACGGTCATGCTCGACGGCGCGGCGCAACAGATCACCGAAGAAGACGGCGACGCGGAAACCACGATCAGGATCGGCTGGGACGACTGGCAGCAGCTCGCCGCCGGCCAGCTCGACGGCATGACCGCGTTCATGATGGGCAAGCTCAAGGTCGAAGGCGACATGTCCAACGCAATGCAGCTTCAGGGCGTGTTCGCGAAGTTGCGCGGTTGACGCTCGCTTGACCGCCGTTCGGGCTGGCGGCAGAGGCGCGGCATGCAGAAAATCTATCCCAATGCGGACGGCGCGCTCGACGGGCTGCTCCGTGACGGCATGACTCTCGCCGCGGGCGGTTTCGGGCTGTGCGGCATTCCCGAACGACTGATCGACGCGGTGGTGGCGAGCGGGGTCAAGGATTTGACCATCGCCTCGAACAACGCGGGCATCGACAATGAAGGGCTCGGCAAGCTGCTGCGGACGCGGCAGGTGAAGAAGATGATCTCGTCCTACGTCGGCGAGAATAAGGAGTTCGAGCGGCAGTTTCTGGGTGGCGAGCTCGAGGTCGAATTCTGCCCGCAAGGCACGCTCGCCGAGCGGATGCGTGCGGGTGGCGCCGGTATCCCCGGATTCTATACCAAGACGGGCGTTGGCACGCAGGTCGCCGAGGGAAAGGAAGTGAAAGCGTTCGACGGCGAGGATTACATTCTCGAACGCGGCATCCGGGCCGATCTGTCGCTCATTAAAGGCTGGAAAGCCGATGAGGACGGCAACCTCATGTTCCGCAAGACCGCGCGCAACTTCAATCAGCCGGCCGCGACCTGCGGCAAGATCTGCGTTGCCGAGGTCGAGGAGATCGTTCCGGTCGGGAGCCTCGACCCCGACTGCATCCATCTGCCGTCGATCTACGTGAACCGGCTGATCGTGGGCGCGCCCTACGACAAGAAGATCGAGTTTCGCACCGTGCGCGAAAGGAAGGCCGGCTGATGCCCTGGGACCGCAACGACATGGCGGCACGGGCCGCGAAGGAGCTGCAGGACGGCTATTACGTCAACCTCGGCATCGGCATCCCGACCCTGGTCGCCAATAACATCCCCGCAGGCATGACTGTGACGCTGCAAAGCGAGAACGGGATGCTCGGGATCGGGCCGTTTCCGTATGACGATGAGGTCGACCCCGACCTGATCAATGCCGGCAAGCAGACGATCAGCGAGCTTCCGCAATCCTCCTATTTTGACTCAGCGCAGAGCTTCGCGATGATCCGCGGGGGGCATATCGATCTTGCGGTGCTCGGCGGCATGGAGGTCTCGGAAAATGGCGACCTCGCCAACTGGATGGTCCCGGGCAAGATGATCAAGGGCATGGGCGGGGCGATGGACCTCGTCGCCGGGGTCAAGAAGATCATCGTCGTGATGGAGCACACGTCCAAGGCCGGCGACGCCAAATTCATCCCCGAATGCACGCTTCCGCTGACCGGCAAGAACGTCGTCGACATGATCATCACCGACCTGGCGGTGTTCCAGCGGCCGGACCATGAGAGCCCGTTCAAGCTGGTTGAGCTCGCGCCGGGGGTGACGCGCGACGCAGTGCGCGAGAGCACGACGGCGCGTTACGACGAATGACCTGGCGCCAGGCACAGGAAGTCGCGCTCACGTCGGCTTTACTGGCGGCGCTGCTCCTGCTGTTTGAGCACATCAGTTATTATTTCCGGCATTCGGTCGGATGAACGAGGCACAATGCGGGCATTGCTAAGTGAAGCGCCTGGCGGCCCGGAGACCTTGCGGGTCAGCGAACTACCCGATCCCGTGGCCGGCCCGGGCGA
>DATFUB010000139.1:0-44051 GCA_035261225.1 Sphingomicrobium sp. | reverse complement strand
CCGCATGCTCGAGCCCAAGGAGAGCTTCGCCATGCTCGACAACAGCCTCGGCTGGGCCTGGGGCTATGCCGGACCGGACCAGCACGTCGGTTATGTGGCCTCAGGCGCCATCGGAGCGCCGTAAGCTACATTTCGCCGCGGGCTCGTCGGATCGCATACCATTTGGCGACATTCGTATTGTGCTCGGCGAGCGTGTCCGCGAACACGTGTCCGCCAGTCCCATCGGCGACGAAGTATAATGCCTTGGTCGGCGCTGGATGAAGCACCGCCTCGATGCTCGCCTTGCCCGGGTTGGTGATCGGTCCAATTGGCAAGCCCGTCATTTCGTAAGTGTTGTAGGCGTTCCGGGCATGAATTTCCGATCGCAGCGGACGCCGGCCCAGCGGCTTCCCCTTGGTGATCGGATAGATGAAGGTCGGGTCCGCCTGCAGCGGCATGCCGATGCGCAGCCGGTTGCAATAAACGCCGGCGATCGTCGGCCGCTCGGTCGCCTTGCCGGTCTCCTTCTCGACGATCGAGGCGAGGATCACCGCCTGCTCGCTGGTCAGGATCGGGCAGTCGGTGCTGCGCTCGGCCCACAATTCGCGGAGCGTGCGGGTCATCGCCTGTTGCATCCGCTTGACCACTACCGCCCGGCTTTCGTCGCGCTGGAAACCGTAGCTGTCCGGGAGCACCGAACCCTCGGCGATGTCGGGCAGCGATCCAATCAGATACGGGCTCGCCTTGAGCTTCTCTTCGACGATGATCGTCGGCATGCCCTCGGTGACGGTGATCAGCCGCTGTGCCGGGCGCCCGTGCTGCAACAGGTCGAGGATCGCGGCGCCGCCCATCCCCTTGGGAATTTCGAACTCGCCGGCCTGGATCGGGTCGTTCGAGCCGAACAGCCTCGCCATCACATAGAAAGTCCGCGCGCTGCCCGGGATTGCGCCGGCTTTCTCAAGCTGGCGCGACACCGAGCCGAGCGTCGCGCCTTCCTGAACGATGACATCATGCGGCCCGGCTTTGGGACCCGGCGCCCACCACAGAGCATAAATGACGACGAGCGCGGCGAGGACCAGCCCCGCCGCGAGATATCCCAGACGCCTCACACGGCCTTCATGATGAGGCTGGCGTTGGTGCCGCCGAAGCCGAAGCTGTTGTTGAGCACCGCTTTGACCTTCCGCGGCTTGGCCTGGTGCGGCACGAGATCGACGCCCTCGGTGCCCTCGCTCGGATTATCGAGGTTGAGCGTGGGCGGGACGATCTGGTCACGCAAAGCGAGAATGCAAAAGATGCTCTCGACCGCGCCGGCGCCGCCGAGCAAATGCCCGATCGCCGATTTGGTCGAGCTCATCGACAAAGTGCCGATGGCGTTGCCGAACAAGCGGCGGACCGCGCCCAGCTCGAGCTCGTCGCCCATCGGCGTCGAAGTGCCGTGGGCGTTGATATAATCGATGTCGGACGGCTGCAGCCCCGACTTCTTCAGCGCCATTTCCATCGAGCGGTAGGCGCCCGACCCCTCGGGATGCGGCGCGGTCACGTGATAAGCATCGCCCGAGAGGCCATAGCCGACCACTTCGGCATAGATTTTCGCGCCGCGCGCCTTGGCGTGCTCATATTCCTCGAGCACGACGACGCCCGCGCCCTCACCCATGACAAAGCCATCGCGGCCCTGGTCCCAGGGCCGGCTCGCCTTTTCGGGCTGGTCGTTGAAGTTGGTCGACAAAGCGCGCGCCTGAGCGAAACCGGCGATGCCGATCGGACAAATGGTCGATTCCGAACCGCCGGCGAGCATGATGTCGGCGTCGTCGTCCTTGATCATCCGCGCCGCGTCGCCGATCGAATGAGCGCCGGTCGAGCAGGCGGTGACGACCGCGTGGTTGGGACCCATCAGCCCGTATTTGATCGAGACCTGGCCCGAGATGAGATTGATCAGCCGCCCATGGACGAAGTGCGGGCTGACCCGGCTCGGGCCCTTTTCGTGAAGCACCAGGCTTTCGGACTCGATTCCGGGCAGACCGCCGATGCCCGAGCCGATCGAGCAGCCGGCGCGAAACTTCATCGCTTCGGGCATGTCCGTCAGGCCGGCATCCTCGATCGCCTGGCCGGCGGCATCGATGCCGAAAATGATGAACGGATCGACTTGGCGCTGGACCTTGTAATCGACGCGTTTGTCCGGGTCGAAGCCATATTCGTGGTCGGCCGGCTTCACTTCGCAGGCGATGCGGCATTTCTGGTCGCTGGCGTCAAACTTCGTGATGGGCCCGGCGCCGCTCTTACCCGCCAGGATGTTCTTCCAGCTGGTCTCGACGTCGCCGCCCAGGGGCGTGACGAGGCCAAGACCGGTGACGACTACTCGGCGCATTCAGATCTCCAAAAGGACCAACAGGCCCAACCCGCTAAGGTGAGCCTGTCGAAGCCCTGTAGAGTGTTAGAACGCAGCCGAAAAGGAAAAGGGCGGCCCGTCGACAAGCTCAGGGCGAAGGATGAGTGAGGTTCAGCCCTTGTTGCTGTCGATATATTCGATCGCGTCGCGAACCGTCGCGATCTTCTCCGCGGCGTCGTCCGGAATTTCGACCCCGAATTCCTCTTCGAAGGCCATGACCAACTCGACGATGTCGAGGCTGTCGGCGCCGAGATCGTCGATGAAGCTCGCGTCCTCGGTAACCTTGTCGGCTTCGACGCCGAGATGTTCGACGACGATCTTCTTCACCCGATCGGCAGTCTCGCTCATGTTAAGCTTCCTCCGTTTAGCTTTTGCGATGCCGTAGCGATGCGTCGGGGCGTGGGCAAGTAGCCCGGGGAGCCCCATGAGGCCGCGCTGCTTCAGCCGTAGCGCCTACGGCTGTAACAATCCTGCAACAGCCGTGACTCGAATGTGATTCCGGCTCGTGTGCAGCCTTCCGCACACCCCCTTGTTTCAGGCATATGTCCGCCAGACGACAAAAAAAGGGGGGTCCTCATGCGCATTTCCTCAGCCTTGCTGATCGGTACTTCTGCGCTCGCTTTCGCGGCGCCAGCCTTCTCCCAGACGAGTCAGGAAACCGCGGCCCAGGCCGCGGAGCCGGGCGCGATCATCATCACGGCGCAGAAGCGCGCGTCGACGGTTCAGGAAACGCCCTTCTCGGTCAACGCGCAGACCCAGGCCGACATCCAACGCGCCAACGCCAAATCGCTTGAAGACATCAGTCGCAATGTCGCCGGCCTTGCCGTGCAGAACCTCGGCCCGGGTCAGAGCCAGGTTTCGATCCGCGGCGTTTCGGCCGGTCAGATCGTCCGTGACCAACCAGGCGTGAAGGAACAGGTTGGCATCTATCTCGACGAAAGCGTCATCTCGCTGTCGTTGTTCACTCCGGATCTCGACTTGTTCGATTTGAACCGCGTTGAGACTCTGCGCGGCCCGCAGGGCACCCTGTTCGGTTCCGGATCAGTTGGCGGCACGATCCGTTACATCACTAATCAGCCCAAGCTCGACCGCACCGAGGGCTTGATTGAGGGTGACGTCAATACGGTCGACGAGGGCGACATCGGTTATAGCTTGAAAGGCGCCGTCAACCTGCCGCTCGGCCCAACCGCCGCGCTACGCGTGGTTGGCTATGGCACCCACTATGCCGGGTTCATCGATGCAGTCGGCCCCGCCGGGGGCAAAAACGTCAACGACGGTTCGCGCATCGGCACGCGCGTTTCCCTGCTGTGGGAGCCGACGCCCGAACTGAAGATCACGCCGCGCTTCGTCTATCAAGATTCGAAGGCGAATGGCTTCAACCGGGAGGAATTCTACAACCTCTATGACAACCAATTCACCACCGGCGCGGCTGGGACCGACCTCGGTCGCCGCACGCAATATCTGAAACTACACGAAAAATTCCGGGACAAGACCGCACTCGCCGATCTCACCGCGAGTTATGATTTTGGCCCGGCGGAAATGACCTCGGTCAGCACCTACGTCCATCGCGACATTCTGGTCAGCCGCGACGCCTCCGCCTTGACCGGTTCGGTCAGCATTGACCTTGGTTTCCCGCCAGCCGGGATCGTCCTTCCTTCGAACCTCCGCGACACGACCAAGCTCAAGCAATACACGCAGGAGCTACGGCTGGCGTCGACGGGTGCGGGCCCGTTCCAGTGGGTGGTCGGCGGCTTCTACAGCCATGTCGATCGCACTTATCACCAACGCCTGCCAACGCCGGGCTATGACGCATTCACCAACGCATTCTTCGCGGCGGGCTGCGTCCCGGACGACCCCAGCACTCCGCTCGTCAACGAAGGCGCTGGCTGCAAAGATCCGATTCTCGGAATTCCCCTGACGGCAGCGGATGTCGATAACGGGTTCGGTCTCGTCGACAATCCGTACCACGCCGACCTGCCCTATGTGATCAAGCAGGAGGCGGTATTCGGTGAGGCGAGCTACAAGTTCAACCAGTTCAAAATCACTGCCGGTGGCCGCTATTATTCCTTCCAAGAGAAGCGCCGGTTCCACTCGGGCGGTTTGTTTGCGGGCGGCGATGACCGCACCGATAAGACCAAGTCTGACGGCTTCTCGCCTCGCGCGATCCTCAGTTGGGAGCCCGACCGAAGCCTCAGCGTGAATATCCAGGCCGCTAAGGGCTTCCGCCTCGGCGGCGTCAACGATCCGCTCAACACCCCTATTTGCCAGGGCACCGACGTCGATACTTTCGGTCATTTTCAGACGTACAAGGACGAATCCCTTTGGAACTATGAAGCCGGCTTTAAGTATTCAAAGCGCGGCGTGACGTTCAACGCGGCTGCTTTCTACAACGACATCAAGAATTTGCAGGTTACGGTTGACGCGGGCAGTTGCTCGTCGCGCATTGTGTTCAACGTGCCCAAGGCGCATGCTCAGGGCCTCGAAGCCGAGTTGTCGTTCCACCCAACCGTTGGGCTCGATCTGTCTTTCGCCGGGAGCTTGACCAACTCCAAGTTCGACTCGACGCTAATTGGCGGTGTGCCGCCTGGCGTCATTGGAGGTATCCGCAAAGGCAATCGCCTGCCCACGGTACCGAAATACCAGTTTGCAGCAACGGCAGCCTACGGCACGCGATTCAGCTCGAATTCTGAATGGTATGTCACTGGCAGCGTGCAGCGGATCGGAAATCGGTTCACGCAACCAGGCGACCAGGAGTCGGGCGCTGGGAACTTCAACCTGACTTTCTTCGACCCTGCCACCGGGCTGTCGGGAGTGGTCCCGACGAATGTCGGCTCGTTGAAGTTGCCGGCCTACACCCTCGTCGACGCCTCGCTCGGTCTGAAGTGGGACAGCGGACTTGAGGTCGTCGCTTATGTGAAGAACATTTTCGACGTCGATCCGAAACTGTCGCTCGATCGTGAGCGGGGCGGGCGCGCCAGGCTCGGCTACGAAGTCGGGACGCCACGGACGATCGGCCTGACGGTCCGCCAGAGCTTCGGTGGACCCCGCGCCGCTCCGCCGCCGCCGGAGCCGGTTGCACCGCCGCCGCCGCCGCCGGTGGTCGAGCAGCCTGCTCCACCGCCTCCACCTCCCCCGCCGCCGCCTCCGCCACCACCCAGCGGCGAACGCGGGAACTGATCGGAGCGTAGTGACGGCTCCAGGTGTAACGCGCCGCTCGCTCCTCCTCGGGGCGGGCGGCGCTGCCGTTTCACCGGCCGTCGCAAAGACCTACAAGCGCGCAATGACAGAACATGTCGCCATCATCGGGGCGGGCGCGTTCGGCGCCTGGACCGCGCATCACCTACTCCAAAGCGGCCACAAGGTGACCCTGGTCGATGCGCATGGGCCAGCGCACAGCCGCGCCTCGTCGGGCGGCGAATCGCGGCTCACCCGCGCGGCTTATGGCAAGGACGCGATCTACACCCGGATGGCGCGTGACTCGCTACCGCAGTGGGAGGCGCTGAGCGCGGTCTCCGGCCTGCCGATCTTCATTCCCGCCGGCATCCTGTTCTTCTTCGCGAGCGAGGAGCCGTACCTCACCGACAGCATTGCCGCGCACAAGGAGTTCGGGCTGCCGACCAAGGTGATGACCGGCGCGGAAATGGCCCGGCGTTTCCCGATGATCGATTTCGACGGGGTCACCATCGGCCTCTACGAGCCGGGGTTCGGCGCGCTGATGGCGCGGCGCGCGGTGCAGATCTTAGTCGAGCGCTTCGTTCGCGCGGGTGGGACCTATCTCAAGGGTGCGGCTGTGCCGCCCGTTACGTCTGCGGACACGCTAGATGAAATCCGCCTGTCATCGGGCGAAGCCGTTCGCGCCGACCGGTTCGTGTTCGCGCTGGGCCCATGGCTGCCGAAGCTGTTCCCGGACGTGATCGGGCCAAGGATCCAACCGACCCGCCAAGAGACATTCTATTTCGCCCCGCCGGCGGGTGATCGCCGGTTCCTGCCGGGCACCATGCCGGGGTGGGCCGATTTCAACGGCGGCGACATGTTCTACGGCTTCCCGGACCTCGAGGCGCGTGGGGTCAAATTCGCCTATGACCGGCATGGCGTCCAGGTCGATCCCGACACCCAGGACCGGCGGCCGACCGCGGACGCGCTCGCCGAGGTCGTCGCCTTTCGCGACCGGCGGTTTCCCGCGCTCAAGAGGGCGCAGATGATCGGGGCCGAGGTCTGCCAATATGAGAACAGCTCGAACGGCGACTTCCTCATCGACGTGCACCCGGGCCTGACGAATGTGCTGCTGGTTGGCGGCGGGTCGGGCCACGGCTTCAAGCACGGCCCCGAAGTTGGCCGCTATGCCGCCGCGCGACTATTCGGCCTGGGCCAGGCGGAGCCGCGGTTCAGCCTCGCGACCAAAAGCGAGGTTCACCACCGCGAAGTGCATTAGTCGGGCTTTTTCGCCACCCCGACCAGGGCCGGGCGGAGCAGCCGGTCCTTGAGCATGTAGCCGGCCTGCATTTCCTCGACGATCGTACCCGGCGCGGCGGTGCTGGGGATCTCCATCATCGCCTGATGGCGGTGCGGGTCGAGCTTTTCGCCGACCGAGGCGATGCGGGTGATGCCATTGCGGGCGAAGGCGGATTCGATCTCGCGCGCGGTGGCCTCGATCCCGGCGAGGAACTGGCTGGCAAGCTTGTCCGAGCGCAGCTCGTCGCTGACCGCGATCAGCGCCCGTTCGAGGTGATCCTTGATCGCCAGCATGTCCTTGGCGAACTGGCTCGCGGCATAGGCCGACGCCTGCTGCTTTTCCTGCTCGAGGCGGCGCCGGACGTTCTGGATTTCGGCGGCCGCATAGAGCGTCTTGGCGTTGGCCTCCTCAAGCTGCTGCTCGAGTTCGGTCACGCGGTCGTGCTCCTGGAGCTCGGGCGCGCCATCGGCGGTTTCCTTGCGCAGCGCCTCGGCTTCGTCGTGCAGCTTTTCGTCTTCGGTCATGCCATCAATCTCGTCAGGGCTTTCGCGGTGAAATCCACCATGGGGACCACGCGCGCATAGTTCAACCGCGTCGGGCCAATCACCCCGACCACGCCAACCACCTGGCCCTGGGCCCCGCGATAGGGTGCGGCGATCACCGACGAACCCGACAGCGCGAACATCCGGTTCTCCGAGCCGATGAAGATGCGGCAACCGGGCGCGTCGCGCGCGCCTTCGAGCAGACGCGCGATCTCCTGCCGGTCCTCGAGCTCGTCGAGCAGCCTGCGGACGCGTTCGAGGTCCTCGGCAGCGGTCTCGTCGATGAGATTGGCTTGGCCGCGGACGATCAGCACCGGGCGCCGAGCATGATCCTGGGTCCAAGCGGCGAGGCCCGAAGCGACCAGCTCGGCCGCGGCGGAATCGATCGCTTCCTTGCGGTCACGGATTTCGGCGCGCAGCCTGGCCTCGGCTTCGATCAGCGTGAGCCCGGACAAGCGCGCGTTGACGAAATTGCTGACCTCGGCGAGCGCGGCGGCGGTCATCCCGGGCTCGAGCGGAACGATGCGGTTCTCGACGCTGCCGTCGGCGCCGACCAACACGGCGAGCGCGCGGCTGCTGTCCAGGATTACGAAGGTTAGCTCCTTGAGCCTTGGCTCAAACTTCGGGGCAAGCACCACGCCCGCCGCTTGCGACAGGCCCGAGAGCGCGGCCGAGGCGGCCGCCAGCGCATCCTCGATCGGCTGGTCGCGGACGATCTGGCGCTCGATCTCGGCGCGCTCGCGCGGGTCCGGGGCGGAGGTCTGCATGATCCCGTCGACGAACAGGCGAAGCCCGCTCTCGGTCGGAACGCGACCGGCGGACGTGTGCGGGTGGGTCAGGAGACCCCGCTCCTCCAAATCCTGCATCACATTGCGGATCGAGGCCGGCGACAGGTTGATGCTGCCGGCGAGAATTTTCGAACTCACCGGATTGCCGCGCTCGAGATAGGATTCGACCACCAGCCCGAAAATCTCGCGCATGCGGTCGGTCAACTCAGTGATCGGCTGGGTCATCGCCATGCATCTAGGATTGGCGGCGAGCCCGGTCTAGGGAGCGCCCACACCAGTCTCAGGAGATCTGCCCCTATGCGCCCATCCGGACGCGCCCCCGACCAAATGCGCGAACTTACGTTCGAACCCGGCTTCACCCGTCACGCCGAAGGCTCGTGCCTCGTCTCGTTCGGCGACACGCGCGTGCTGTGCACCGCCAGCGTTGAGGACAAGGTCCCGCCATTCCTGCGCGGCAAGGGCCAGGGCTGGGTCACCGCCGAATATGGCATGCTGCCCCGAGCGACCCACACCCGCGGCAACCGCGAGGCGGCCAAGGGGAAGCAATCCGGCCGGACCCAGGAAATCCAACGGCTGATCGGGCGCTCGCTGCGTGCCGTGGTCGACTTGCCCAAGCTTGGCGAACGCCAGATCATCGTCGATTGCGACGTCATCCAGGCGGATGGTGGAACGCGCACGGCATCGATTTCTGGCGGCTGGGTCGCGTTGCGAATCGCGGTAGACAAGTTGATGAAAAGCAAGGGACTTTCCATCGACCCAATCCGCACCCAAGTGGCCGCGGTGAGCTGCGGAATTCACCAGGGCAATGCCGTGCTCGACCTCGATTACGACGAAGATTCGACCGCGGGCAGCGACGGCAATTTCGTGCTGACCGCGGACGGCGCAATCGTCGAAGCGCAGCTGACCGCCGAAGGCGAAACCTTCGACGAGGAAGGCCTGCTGCGGCTGTTACGCCTGGCGCGGATCGGCTGCGGCGAGATTTTCGCGGCGCAGCTGAAAGCAACCGGACGGTGAGGCCGATCGGCGGGAAGCTCGTCATCGCGACCCACAATCCGGGCAAGTTGCGCGAGATCGCCGACCTCGTCGCGCCACTCGGCATTACCTGCGTCAGCGCCGCCGAGCTCGATCTCCCCGAGCCCGAGGAAATCGGCAACAGCTTCGCCGATAACGCCGATCTGAAGGCGCGCGAGGCCGCGGATTTAAGCGGGCTACCGGCGCTCGCCGACGACAGCGGAATGTGCGTCGACGCGCTGCACGGCCGGCCCGGCATCTTTTCCGCGCGCTGGGCCGAGGATGAAAACGGCAATCGCGACTGGATGCGCGCGATGGACAAGGTCTGGCGAGAGTGCGAGGCGGCCGAGCCCGACGCCGCCCCCGCCGCGCATTTCGCCTGCTCGCTCGCCATCGCCTGGCCCAACGACGGGCAGGTCGAGACGTTCGACGGACGGGTCGACGGCATTCTCGTTTGGCCGCCCCGCGGCGACAAAGGCTTTGGCTATGACCCGATGTTCGTGCCCGCCGGTCACGAGCAGACGTTCGGCGAGATGGAGCCGCTTGCGAAGCACAAGATGAGCCATCGCGTGGAAGCGTTCCGCAAGTTCGTGGCGGCTCTGAACGAATGACTGGCGAACCGCTCGCGCTTTACGTCCATTGGCCGTTTTGCGTCAGCAAATGTCCCTATTGCGACTTCAACAGCCATGTCCGCGCCGAAATCGGCCAGGACGAATGGCGCGACGCCTTGCTCGCCGATCTGGCATATGAGGCGCAACTGCTGCCGGGCCGCACGCTGACCTCGATCTTCTTCGGCGGCGGGACCCCGTCGCTGATGGAGCCCAGGACGGTCGAAGCCGTGATTGAGGCCGCGCGCGGGCATTGGACGCCCTCAGACAAGATCGAAATCACGCTCGAGGCGAACCCCAATTCGGTCGAGGCGGCGCGTTTCGCCGATCTCGCCGCGGCGGGGGTCAATCGCCTGTCGCTCGGCCTGCAGAGCTTCGACGATGCCGCCCTCGCCTTCCTCGGGCGGGCGCATTCTGCACGGGAGGGGTTCAGGGCGCTTGAGATCGCACAGAAGAGCTTCCGGCGGGTGAGTTTCGACCTGATCTATGCTCTGCCCGAAGAGAGCGAAGATAGCTGGTCCATGACGCTGGCCCAGGCGCTGTCGCTCGGCACCTCGCATTTGTCGCTCTACCAGCTGACGATCGAACCGGGGACGCGGTTCGCGAGCATGGTGGCGAAGCGCGAGTTCGAACCGCTCGATGCCGACCGGTCGGCCGCCCTCTATGAGCTGACCGACGTCATGACGTCGGCCGCGGGCATGCCCCCCTACGAGATCAGCAACTACGCGCGACCCGGACAGGAAAGCCGCCACAACCTCACCTACTGGCGCTACGGGGATTACGCCGGCGTCGGCCCGGGCGCGCATGGCCGCCGGCTCGGCATGCGCACCGTGCGCCACAAGAAGCCGGAGAATTTCCTCTCCGCGCTACGCCGCAACGGTCACGGAATCGTCGAGGAGGAAACCCTCCTCGCGACCGAGGCCGGCGACGAAGCGCTGGTGATGGGCTTGCGCCTGAGCGAGGGCATTGACGCAAGGGCGATGGCGCGGCGATTTGGCCTGGATTCAATCGTCGACTGGAAGCAGGTCGACCGGCTCGTCGAGTCCGGTCATTTGTCGCGCGATGGCCATCGCGTGGCGGTAACCGGCGCCGGGCGTCTGCTGCTCGACCGGATTCTCGGCGAGATTGCTGCTGTTGAACCTACGGCTTCGGCGGCTGCTGAACTGAAGCCGGCGTCGCTTGCGGTATGGGCGTAGCAGCTGACGCAGGTGGAGCCGCGGCCTTTGCCTCGGCCTTGGCGATATCGGCGTCGACACCGGTCAGATATTGATATTTGTCGACCGAGCTCGCGAGATAGTCCCCGGCAGTCATCTCGGCGTCGGAGGCGGCAGTCTTCTTCGACATGCCGTTTTTCATGTCGAACGCCATGATGACGTTGGTCAGCGCGCTCAATTGCGCGCCACAAGCGTTGCGCGCGTAGGCCTCATAATTGGCTGGAGCGACCTTTTCGTTCTTGGCCTTCGCACTGGTTTGTTTGAGACAATCCTTGAACGCGTTCGTCGGCGCGGCCATCGAGGCTTGCGCCGCGATCATGTACAGAGCCGAACCCACTACCAAAGCAATCATCGTAGCCTCTCCCCAGACGCAGACGACGGACGATAGCAGGATGACTCTTTTTTCGCCTCATTGGAAGCGCTTATCGGTAGCGCTTAATGACTGACCCGCTCGCGCCTGGCCTGTATGTCGTCGCGACGCCGATCGGGAATCTCGGCGATGTCAGCGCGCGGGCGGCAGATACGCTGCGCAAAGTCCATCGAATCCTCGCCGAGGACACGCGCGTGACGGGCAAACTCCTGGCGCACATCGGCGCCAAGACGGCGATGAGCCGGTTCGACGACCACGCCAGCGAAGGCGATCGGGACGCAATCGTCGCCCGTCTCGGCAACGAGGCGATCGCACTGGTCAGCGACGCCGGGACGCCGCTCATTTCCGATCCGGGGTACAAGCTGGTCCGCGCCGCCCGGGCCGCAGATCGGTCGGTTTTTACCGTGCCCGGTCCGTGTGCCGCGATCGCGGCTCTGTCGCTGGCCGGACTGCCGACCGACCGATTCCTGTTTTGCGGTTTCCTCCCCGCCAAGGCCAAGGCCCGCGCAGACGCGATCGCGGAAGTCGTGGCCATTCGTTCGACGCTGGTGTTCTACGAGACCGGGCCGCGACTTGGCGATGCATTGGCGGAACTGGCTCGGCAGCTCGGGGATCGCGAAGCAGCAGTCGCGCGCGAGCTTACGAAGCTGCACGAGGAATGCGTGACCGGCACCATCGCCGAGCTTGCGCAACGCTATGGGGATACTCCGCCAAAGGGGGAGATCGTGATCGTCGTCGGCCCGCCGGGCCAAAGCCCCGAGGCCAGCGACGCCGAACTCGACGTCGCGCTCGACGAGGCGCTCGGCAGGTTGTCGCCGTCGCGCGCTGCCGCGGAGGTTGCCGGTCGGCTCGGAATCCCGCGCAAGCGGGTTTACGCCCGAGCGTTGGAACTCTCGCGCAAGTGAACCGACGGGAAGCCGAGCAGCGCGGGCGCGGCGCCGAGACGATCGCCTGCTGGTATTTGCGAATGCGTGGCTGGCGCATCCTCGCACGGCGTGCGCGGGTCCCCGGCGGCGAGGTCGATATTGTCGCAAAACGGGGGCGAACGCTCGCCTTCATCGAGGTCAAGGCGCGCGGCGACGAGAGCGCGGCTGCCTTCGCGCTCGATGAATTCCGACTGCGGCGCGTCGCCGTCGCGGCCGAGCGTCTGATGCCGCGCTACATGGACGGCGTCGAAAACGTCCGAATCGACGCGATCTTCATCGTCCCGTTCCGCTGGGCCCAGGCATCTCGTGGACGTCTGGCAGGCGTGACAAAGGCGTGAGGCTCGCCTAGCGCGCGGCCATGCCGCTTCGCGTCGCCGTACAGATGGACCCGCTCGAGGGGATCAACATCGCGGGCGATTCGACGTTTGCGCTGATGCTCGGCGCGCAGGCTCGTGGCCATAAGCTCTACCAATATCTCGCCGCGGACCTGACCTGGCAGGATGGCCGCCTCTATGCGGGCGCCCACGACGTGACCGTGCAGGCGGTTGCCGGAGACCATTTCCGGCGCGGAGAGTTCGTCATCCTCGACCTCGGCAAGGATGTCGACGTCGTGCTGATGCGCCAGGACCCGCCGTTCGATCTCGGCTACATCACCGCGACCCATTTGCTCGAGCGGATCCAGCACGAGACCCTGGTGGTCAACGACCCGGCGGGGGTCCGCGACGCACCCGAAAAGGTCTTCGTGCTCGATTTCGCGCAATATATGCCGCCGACGATGGTCACGCGCTCGATCGGGGCGGCGCGCCATTTCCTCGCCGAACATGGCGAAATCGTTCTCAAGCCGCTTCACGGCAACGCCGGCAAAGCGGTGTTCAAGATCGGGCGCGACGGCGCCAACCTCGCCCCGCTGATGGAGCTGTTCAACGCCACTTACGAGGAGCCGCACATGCTGCAGGCGTTCCTTCCGGAAGTGATGGACGGCGACAAACGGATCGTACTGGTCGACGGCGAAGTCGCCGGGGCGATCAACCGCAAGCCCAAGAGCGGCGATATCCGGTCGAACCTCGCCGCCGGCGGCACTGCGGAGGCGAGCGAGCTGACCGAGACCGAGCGCGAAATTTGCGCCGCGCTCGGGCCCGAACTCAAGCGGCGCGGGCTGCTGTTCGTCGGCATCGACGTGATCGGCGGCCGCTGGCTGACCGAGATCAACGTCACCTCCCCGACCGGCATCGTGGCGATCGACCAGTTCAACGGGACCGACACGCCGAGATTGATCTGGGACGCGATCGAGCGCCGCCTCACGGACACGAAAAACTAAGCCGATGAGTGACTGGGTCGTCCGCCTGATCGAGCAATCGGGCTATCTCGGGGTTGCGTTCCTGATGTTCCTCGAAACGATTTTTCCGCCGATCCCGTCGGAAGTCATCATGCCCGTCGCCGGCGTCGCGGCAGCCAACGGCAAGCTCAATTTCACACTGTCGGTCGTGTCGGGAACCGCCGGGGCGATGCTCGGCAACATCGTCTGGTACCTCGCCGCTCGGGCGCTCGGCCACGATCGCCTGCAACCGATCATCCGGCGCTACGGCCGATGGATGACCCTGAGCTGGCGCGACGTCGAGCGGGCGCATCGCTGGTTCGACGCACACGGCATCGCATTCGTGCTGCTCGGCCGGCTGATCCCGACTGTGCGCTCCCTGGTGTCGATCCCCGCCGGCCTGTTGGACATGCGGTTCCGCAACTTCGTCATCGCCTCGACCATCGGCACCGCGATCTGGACCGCGATCCTCGCCGGCGCGGGCTACAAGCTGCAAGAAAATTTTCACGACGTCGGCAAGATTATCGGGCCGGTGTCGAATGTCATCCTGGGATCGCTGGTCATCACCTATTTGTGGCGGCTGTTCACCCACAAGGGCGAAGAGCAACAGTAATCGTCTCCGCTTCGGTTGGTCGAATCCCGCGAATCCGCCCCAGGCCTTTCACCCATAATGGTGATTTAGAATGGCGTTTACCGGCGGCGGCTAGCCCGTTGGGGCCGCGGTCGGGAAATTGGTATCCCCACTTACCTGGCCCGCCGCGGCACAGTCCACTGTATGCGTGTTTGATTACGCACGGGGGTGGGCGTGGCGATAGACATCGAGTAGCCGCGCCGCGTCCACCGCCGTGTAGATCTGGGTCGACGACAGGCTCGCATGGCCGAGCAATTCCTGCAGTGCCCGCAAATCCGCTCCCCTCGCCAGCAAATGGGTCGCGAAGCTGTGACGCAGCGCGTGCGGCGTCAACGTGTCGGGCAAGCCGAGGCGCTTGCGAGCGGCGGCGACCACCCGGCGGACCAGGTCGGGATTGAGCGGACCGCCCCGCGCGCCGACGAACAGCGGCGCATCGCCACCCACCGGATACGGGCATTGTCTGACATAGTCGTCGATCGCCTCGCGCACCGCGGGCACGATCGGCACGATCCGCGTCTTCGACCTCTTGCCCGTGACCCGCAGCGTGGCGCCGATGGGCAGCGCGCGGGCGGTCAGCGACAGCGCCTCGGCAACGCGCAGGCCCGCGCCGTAAAGCAGCAGCAAGATCGCCAGGTCGCGCGCGCCGATCCATGGCGTGCTCGCCGCCTCGGCCGCGTCATGGGCGAGCCCCATCGCTTCGTCCGGCGCCGCTGGGCGCGGCAAGGTGCGCGGGCGCTTGGGAGCGCGCGTCCGCGGCAGCTGCGCGGCCTTGCCCTCGACCTCGGCAACATATTTGAGGAAGGCGCGGACGCCAGATAGCTCGCGCGCCGCCGATGACGGGCCAAGGCCCTCGGCGCGGCGTTGGGCAAGGAACGAGCGAAGGTCCGGCGCGGTCAGGCTGGTCAGCGAGTCGGCGACAACCGCCTCACTGCGGTAGCGCCCGAGGAACTGAATGAAGCGATGCGCCGTCGCGACATAGGCGCGGACAGTGTGCGGCGAACGCCGGCGGTCGTGCGCCAGATGGCTGGACCAGCGCGCGGCGAGCGCCGCGGCCGGATGAGTCGTCAGCTCAGCTTCGGGTCGATCAGCCACCGGCGGATGATAGCCGCAAGGCTGCGCCCAAGGAACATCAGCAATTCGGACCCGTGGCGCGCGTCGAGGCTAAGCGCGGCGCGCTGGCCAATGACCAGCAGACCGCACGGCAACGGCGGCTCGCAATCGATCCGCACCAGGGCTTCGGCGCGAATCAGGCTGCAAGCCGGGCCGAACAGAGGATGGCCGCGGTTGACGGTGCGCAATTCGACGCCGTCGACTTGGCTGATCGCGCGCTCAAGCATTCTCGGCTCGACCGCCTGAACGCCGTTACCGTCGGCGCGAAAACCCTTGCCGCCGACGATCAGCGCCAAGGCGACCGCGTCAATTCCGAGGATCAGCGGCCATTCCTGGGTGACGACGTGGAGCAAAGCATCGATCCCGTCGGCTTCCATCGCCGCGAGCACCGCCGAATGGATCGATGTGACCGCGCCCGAATGGCCGCGGGCGAAGGCAATCAGGTCCTGGTTGGCTTCCTGGACCTCGCCAAGCCGCTCGCGCAGGTGCGCGACCGCGCGTTCTTCGAAGGGAATAACCGTCGCCATCGGGCAAAATAATACGCCCGTACCGGTTAATTTCCTACAACTCTGACGGCGATTCTTAAGCACAAAAAGAAAGCGGCGGCGCCTTTCGGCACCGCCGCTCCTTTAAGCCTAAAGCGACGTGCGCTTAGAGCTTGTTCGCAACGTTGTTGAACGTCGTGCCGAGCTTCGTGCCGATGCTCGTCATGGCGCCAATCGCCGCAACGGCGATGAGGGCGGCGATCAGGCCATATTCAATGGCGGTCGCACCCTTTTCATTTTTAATCAGCTTGAGAAACTTGCTCATGGTCTAGCTCCTTGGTTCCAAGGGGCTTCGCGCCCCCACCCGCAGTCCACACTTGCGAGATGGGGACACCCTAGGCCGTAAGCCGTTAGCAAAGGGTTACGCGCGACGGTTGACGCGCGTTAACCGCGTTATTCTAAGCGATTTCGGATCAGACAATTTTCTGCCCGGTGGCTTCCCAGTCCTTGAGGAAGCTCGCGATTCCCGCGTCGGTCAGCGGATGCTTGAACAACTGCCAGATGATCTTGGGCGGCGCGGTCATCACGTCCGCGCCGATCTTCGCCGCCTCGACGACGTGCATCGGGTGGCGGACGCTGGCCACGAGGATCTCGGTCGCGAAGTCATATTGATCGTAGATCTGCCGAATGTCGGAAATAAGTTCCATCCCCGACTGACCGATGTCATCGAGTCGCCCAACGAACGGCGAGATGAATGTCGCCCCGGCCTTCGCCGCAAGCAAAGCCTGGGCAGCCGAGAAACACAGAGTGACATTGACCATCGAACCGTCGCCGGTGAGCGCCTTGCACGCCTTGAGCCCCGCCGGCGTCAACGGCACCTTGACCGCGATATTGGTCGCGATTTTCCGCAGCACCTCGGCCTCGCGCATCATCCCGTCGTAATCGAGCGCGACGACTTCGGCGGACACCGGGCCGCTGACGACGCCGGCGATCTCGCGCACGACCTCGAGGAAATTGCGTCCCGCCTTGTGGATTAGCGATGGGTTGGTGGTGACCCCATCCAGCAGCCCGGTTTCGGCGAGCTCGCGGATTTCATCGATCTCAGCGGTGTCTGCGAAGAATTTCATGATTTGCGCGCGTCCCGGCTTTGGTGGATTGGGATCGCATAGCCGGTGGCACTGGCTCCGTCATCCGATTCGCGAGGTCAGCATGAGCGAGCATGTTCGGGTTCAAAAGAGCGACTCGGTGCTGGCGATCACCCTCGCCCGTCCCGGGCGGCGCAATGCGATCACGGTTGCGATGTATGCCGCGCTCGCCGACGCGATCGAAGGCGCCGCCGCCGACCCGTCGGTCCGGGTGATCACGGTCGACGGCGAGGGCCCCGACTTCGCCGCGGGCAACGACCTCGCCGACTTCCTCGCCGCCGATCAACGCGGCGACGGCGAAATCCCGGTCTGGCGGCTGCTCCGCGCAGTGGCGACGTGCGAGACGCCGATCGTCGCCGCGGTGCACGGCAATTGCGTCGGCATCGGCACCACCATGCTGTTGCATTGCGATCTGGTCGTCGCCGATGAGTCGGCGCGTTTCTCGCTGCCGTTCGTGGATCTCGGCCTGGTTCCCGAGGCGGCGAGCTCGCTCCTGTTGCCGCGTCTTGCCGGCCGCCGCGCCGCCGCTCGCTATCTGCTGCTGTGCGAGCCGTTCGGAGCGCGCGAAGCGTTTGACATCGGCCTGATCAGCCACATCGCGCCAGCCGGGGGCGCCATTTCGGAACGTGATCGAGTCGTCGCCGCGCTGCTGGCGAAGCCGCCCGAAGCCCTGCGCCGGACCCAGCATTTGCTCCGTCACGGCGCGCGTGACGAGATTCTCGAACGGATGCGGCTGGAGGGCGATGAATTCGCCGAGCGGCTGGCCTCTGACGAGGTCAAGACCGCGATCGCAGCGTTTTTCGCGAAGAAGAAACCAGGCGCGTGAAGCCCACTCCAATCCGCGCCGCGACGTTAGGTTTCCTATGAATAGATCGAGCAGCTCGCGGGCGCGGTGGTTCCGGAGGGCGGGCTGCTGCACAACGCACTGGTTGGCGGCGTATCCGGGAGATACACCCGCTTCGAGCGCGTGAGCGTGACGTTCGGCCCTGTGAAAAGGAGAAAGTTCATTATCTGGTGGTAGGTGACCGTAACCGTCACATAGCCGCTTGGAGCGGTGGTGGTATCGACGACGGGAGTATCGAAGGTACCGCTCCTCGTTCCGAACAGCTTATCGCTGACCTTGGCCCTCAGTTGGGTGGACGTCGGCAAAGTACAGCCGCTGCTGCTGATAGAAAGGCACAGCGTACCGTAGCGAGCGCCCTCACCCATGGCATGCTGCATGCCAGCCTGGGCTTCGAAGACCTGCCCGAGCGTGAATATCCCATAGATCATGGTCACAAGCACCGGCGTGGCAAGCGCCATCTCCAACGCCGCGGCGCCGCGCTCGTCGCGACGAAGGTTCGACCGCCGGCTCATTGGATGCGCACCGATGCATAGCCTTTGACGACTATGTCGCCGTTGGAATTGGCGTTAGGCCAATGCCGCGACGGGAACATCGGCGTGAAGGAATTCGCGATCTCAACGCTGACGTAACGCGAAACAGCATCCGACGAACTGGCGCAATCGCCAGTGAAGTCCTCGTGCGTGGTGCTCGAGCCGCATTCGCGCCAGGAATCGGCGGTGATCGTATTGCCAGTGCCAAATCCGGCTTCGGTTGCCGCGCTTGTCGCTTCGGTCGACAGTGCACTGTTGTAGCTGGATGTTGCCACGCTCTTCTGCTGCTGGATTTTCTCGATAGTGCGCTGCGCAGCCTGCTCCAGCCGCAGCTTCATCGAGAAAGCGCGTGAAAGATCCGTCATGCCAATGACCATTGCGGCCATCATAGGCGCGACAAGCGCGAGTTCGACGAGCGCTGCTCCGTGCTCGCTGGCGCGCAGCCTCGTGATAATCGGAAAGATCATTCCACCAACCTCACCATGTAGCCGTCGAACGACGGCGGTCCGCCCGGACAGTTGTTGTTGATGGTCGAGTTGCCATTGAACGCGACTGTCCAGGCCACGAGCCGTATGCAGTTCGTGCTGACGCCACCGTCGCCGCTGAGCTGAACTTCCTGCGATGGGATATAGATGGAACCAGAAATGCTCGACGACGAATTGCCGTTGATCTTATTGCAATTGTTGCAATCGGGTGCCCGACGATCCTTGTAGATGACCATATTGGCATAGGTCCCGGTCGTCGGCGGCGACATGTTGATCGTCGCGCCACCATTCAGCGTCACCTTGCCGATCGAGTTGTTGCTGATCGTCGTCGCATCTGTCGTAAGAATGAACGTACAGCGTGTGCAGTTCAGGGTTGCTCCGCCATTCACCGTCAGGTCGCCGCCGTTGAGGATGATCGTCGCATCCGTAAAGGAGGCCGATTGACCCGATGTGAGAGTCAGATTCGTGTAACAGAAGGTTCCGTTGCTGCCGGTGACCGAGTTCGCATTGCCGCGTAACGCCGCTTGATTGCACCCGCTCGGTACAGTCGGCGCAGTAATGCTGGCGTACGGATCGGGTTGCGGCGGCGCATACGGCTGGAACGTCGTTCCCGTGGCAAATCCGGTTGTGCTCGCGATCTGACCGACTGCTGCCACCGGCGACGCAGTAATGGTCGGCGAGCCATTGGGATCGACCGCCGCGGGCCCTTTCGCGTTGGTCTTCATTCCGCAACCGAGGTTCACGGTCGGGTTACCAGAGAAGGTCAAGCCCGTCGCGACAGTGTTCTTCAGGCTGATGACGCAATATTTGCCGTCCTGCACCATAGCGGCCGTTGCCGCAGCAGTGATCGTCGGCGCCGTGCTGATGAACAGGCTCGAAAAGGACAGCGACTGCTGGGCCGTAAGCGTAACCTTCACGGCGTTGTAGGAGTTGGACGTCCAGGCCCCGGAAGTTGGGGGTGCTTGAACGACGCACGTCGGGGTGGTGCCGAGGCGACTGTTGATGTTGTTGACGGTCAAAGAACGCGACACGGGCGTGCTCCCGGCGCAAGCCCCATTGACCACTGTCTGCGAGGCAAGCTTGCCAAAAACGCCCGCGAGAGCAGCACTGTCCGCGGTCCGCTGGAGTTGGCGCTTCCACAACGACCACTGGATCGTATCGCTGGCAAGACCGACCGACCCGAGAACCAGAGGCAGCGACGCAGCCGCGATGGCCAGAGCGTTGCCGCGCTTGTTGTGCCAGAGCTTCTTGAAAAAGGCGATCATTCGGGTGTCCCCAGGCAAATCATGCGCATCGAGAGCCGTCTGTAGCGGCATCACGGTTCGCGAACCGTTGAAGC
Organism: Sphingomicrobium sp.; assembly: GCA_035261225.1. Classification (GTDB taxonomy): domain Bacteria; phylum Pseudomonadota; class Alphaproteobacteria; order Sphingomonadales; family Sphingomonadaceae; genus Sphingomicrobium. The sequence continues at coordinate 23,890 of DATFUB010000139.1, read as the reverse complement.
AAATGGTTAATCGGATGTGATGCCCGCTCTTGCGCCATGGCGTATTAGCCCTATAATACAGTTGATAGGCCTCTTGCGCAGCGTGGTTCAGCCGTTCACCGTCCTTCCACGCCGCGCACGGAGGCGATGAAAGGACGACATATGGCGACCGATCCGGCCACCGAAGCAAAGACTGCAACGAAGCTGAAGCTCGACCCGCCCGACGCGCTGCAACCGGTTCCGATCGCCGAAGCGGCCGGACTGGTGCCGCTCAAGGCCGAGGAGACGAGCGAGCTCGACAAGCGCGTCGGGCAATTCGTCGACGAACTCGCCAAACTGGATTCGAATAGTCCGGAATTCGGCAAGAAGGTCGATCAGCTGACCGCGATGGGCCGCAAGGAGATCGCCGAAGCCGCCGGCGCGTCCAACCGTTTCCTCGACCGCCCGGTCAAGGCGATCGACAAGGACAGCGGCATCGGCGCCGATCTCACCGAGCTCCGCCGCACCGTCGAAGCGCTCGATCCCAAGGAAGCGACCAAGACCCGCAAGATTCTCGGGATCATCCCCTTCGGCAACCGGGTCGACCGCTATTTCGACAAATACCGCAGCTCCCAGACGCATATCTCCAAGATCCTCAACAGCCTCGGCAACGGCAAGGACGAGCTGTTGATGGACAATGCGGCGATCGACACCGAACGCGCGAACTTGTGGAAGACAATGCACAAGCTCGAGCAGATGGTGCACATCTCCAAGACTCTCGACCAGCAGCTCGAGGACAAGGCCAACGAGCTCGACGCGGCCGATCCGGCCAAGTCCAAGGCAATCCGCGAGACGGCGCTATTCTATACGCGCCAACGCACCACCGACCTGCTGACGCAGATGGCGGTCACGGTTCAGGGCTATCTCGCGCTCGACCTCGTCAAGAAGAACAATGTCGAGCTGGTAAAAGGCGTCGATCGCGCCTCAACCACGACGGTTGCGGCGCTGCGCACCGCGGTCACCGTCGCCCAGGCGATGACCAACCAGAAACTGGTGCTCGAACAAATCGGCGCGCTGAACACCACCACCGCGAGCATGATCGATTCGACCGGCGAGATGCTGCGCACCCAGACCGGCGCGATCCACGAACAGGCCGCGTCGTCCACGATCCCCCTGGAAACGCTGCAGCGCGCCTTCCAGAATATCTACGACACGATGGACCAGATCGATCAGTTCAAGCTGCAGGCGCTGAGCAACATGAAGCAGACCGTGGACACGCTTGGCACCGAAGTCGAGAAATCGAAGGGCTACATCGCCCGAGCCGAGGGCGTGAACCAGGGCAAGCTGGAGGGAGCGGTTTCGCCGCTCACCCCGATCGAAAGCAAATGAACGCCAACGAACTCGGCCGGATCTTCGATCGCGCGACCCAGAGTTTCGAGCGCGCGCAAGCGACCGGCCAAAAGGTCGATCGTTCGATCGATCGCGCCAACCAGGTCATGCGTCGCGCCGACGAGCGCGACGGGACGGTACGGGCCGCGGCGCAACGCGAACGGCAGCGGCTGAACGCCGATCTCAAGCGGCGGTTCGGCCGCGTCGGGATCTGGATCGGAGTCATCAGCCTGGCGACGATCGTTGTCGGGCTGATCGTGCCGATCGGCATGTTCGGCTTCCTTGCCGCCGTTGGATTGGCGATTGGGATTGCTGCCTTGCTGGCATTCATGCCGTCGGCCGAGCGCGGCGCGGCCGCCCCGGCCACCGACCTGCCCAACGGCGAAATGGTCCAGCGGTTCGATTCCTACCTCTACCGCTCGCGGCGGCTGCTCCCCGCCCCGGCCCAGGCCGAGGTCGATGCGCTGAGCTCGGTCCTGCCGTCGCTCAAGCAGACGCTCGAGCGGGTCGAGACGCTCGATCCCAATGCGCAGGACGCGCGGCGGTTGATGTCGCTTCACCTGCCCGGCCTGATCGATCGCTACATGCACGTCCCGACCGCCTATCGCGGCGAGCCCGACGGCGAAGGCAAAAGCGCCGACGAGCGGCTAGTCGAGGCGCTGACCGCCAGCCGCGCCGTACTATCCGACATTTCCGACAAGCTGGCGCGGGCCGACCTCGCCGCGCTCGAAACCCAGGGGCGCTTTATCGAATCGCGCTACGGCGAGCAGAAGATCGACTGAACCGCGGGCCTCAGGCTTGCGCTTCCGCGATGCCGAGCCGTTTTTTGGCGGCGGCGAGCATTTCCTTGAACCGCGGGGCGTGGCGAATGTCATCGAGATCCGGATCAACCTCCAAATGACGAATATGCATCGGGCTGTTCACTTTCTCGAAGAACAGCTCGAGGGTTTCGATGGCGGCCTTGGGATCAAGCAATTCGCGAGCCAGGGAGCAGGCGAGGTTGTAGCGCATGGAGAGGTTGTCCGGATCGAGCAGCAGGGCCCGCTTGATCCATTCGCGAGCGCGCTCTTCATCTCCGAACATGCACAGAGCCGATGCGCCGACGGCAAGGGCAGGACCGTTGGTCGGATCCTGGGCAATCGCCCGCTCCGCCCGTTCCAGAGCCGTCTTGGCCGCCCTGCGCAGCGCAGCCTTGTCTCCAGTCGAATTGTAGCAGGTGATGAGCATCGACGGGTTGTGCCAATCGCTGTCCATCAAGCTTGCCGCCTTTTCGAAATACGGGGTCGCTTGATCGAATTTCCCGTGGCGGAACAGCATTCGCGCGGCTTCCCGATTCACCTCCCATGATTCGGGATTAATTTCGAGAGCGACCCTGATTTGTCGAAGTGCCTCTTCCCCCCGGCCCTCCTCCTCGAGGTAGCGCGCCTGGATGCAAAGCGCTTCGGGCAGGCTGGGATTTATCGCGAGAGCGCGCTCGGCGGCGGCGAGGGCGTCTTCGTCCTTTCCGTGCCAGAACCTGAGCTCGAGCTGGGCAAGGCCCATGAGCGCCCAGGCATCGGCATATTGGGGGTCGAGCAGGGTCGCCTGCCGGCACAAGCGGACGATCGCCTCGTCGCGGCGGATGTGGCCGAAATTCCCGCTGGTCCACTGCTGCCGCGCCATGAGGTAGAGATTGTAGGCATCGACGTTGGAGGTGCCGCGGTGTTCGATCGCGCTTTTCTCCGTCGGCAACAACTTCACCCGAAGCGCATCGACGATGGCCTTCGAAATCTCGTCCTGGATCTCAAAAATGTCCGTGAGCTCGCGGTCGTACCGGTCGGCCCAGACGTGATCGCCCTTCGCCCCGTCGATCAGCTGGCCGGTAATCCGTACCCGGCTCCCGGCCTTGCGAACGCTGCCCTCGAGCACATGACTCACGCCCAGCGTCCGGGCGACCTCCTTCACATCGACGGTCTGGCCTTTGAACGCAAACGCGGTGTTCCGCGCGACGACGGACAATGCGGAAACCTTGGACAGGTCCGTGATGATGTCCTCGGTGATCCCGTCGCTGAAATATTCCTGCTCCGGCTCGCCGCTCATGTTGACGAACGGCAGGACGCAGATCGACGCTTTATGTTCGCGCACTTTCGCCTTGGGCTCGTCAGCAACCGTCGCCGCGGTGGCGGCGGTCTTGGCGACTGCGGCGATCACGTCATCCAGGGTTTCAGGCTCGCCGCGGGCGTCCCACTGGCCAAGGTCGATTGAATGGAACTGGCGAAAGCCGAGCGGCGGCCGGCACCCCCGCAGAGTAACCGGAACCAGCCTCCCTGTATCACGACCCTCGGCGGCTTCATCCTGGACCCAGGCCGATTGCACCGACGTATCCGACCACACCACCACAACCGCGTCGGCGCTCTTGAGTTCACGGTCGATTTCGTCGCCAAAACGCGAACCGCCCTGGAGTTGCTTGTCCCACCAGACCTCATGGCCGGCGCTACCGATACAATTCGCCAGCTGCTTGGCGACGTCAGCATCCTCTCGTGCGTAGCTTAGAAAGACTTTCGCCATAGCACTCCCCGGACGCACCCCATCAAGCGACCTCCGAAATTCCTAGGCGCTGCTTCGCGGCCAACAGCATTTCCTTGAACCGCGGATCATCCCGAATCGGGTCGAGATCCGGATCGGCGCCCATGTGCTTGATCTGGGTCGGGCTGACCACGCGTTCGAAATAGGGCTTGAACAACTCGAGCGCGGCGTCGTGATCCTTGATGTCGACGACCAACGCGCAAGCGAGATTGTAGCGCATCGAAATATTGTCCGGTTCGAGCAGCAAGGCGCGATCGATCCAGTCGCGGGCCCGGTCGTGCTGGCCGAGCACCGCGAGCCCCGCGACCCCGGATGCGAGGGCGGACGCGTTCGACGGGTCCTTGGCGATCGCCTTTTCCGCTCTTTCCGTGGTCATTTCCCCAACCCGGCGCAATTCGGCCGTATCGCCGAGCGCGCTATAGCAAGTGATCAGCATCGAGGGGTTGTGCCAGTCGGTGTCCATCAACGCGGACGCCTTCTCGAAATAGGGGATCGCTTCGCGAATTCGGCCCTGGCGGAACATCAGCCGCGCGGCCTCGCGGTTGACCTCCCACGATTCGGGATCGAGCCGGAGCGCTATGTCGACCTCCTCATTGGCCTCGGCCTGAAGCCCCTTCTCCTCGAGCTGGTGCGCTTTGACGCAATGCGCCTCGGCGAGGTCGGGATTGATCGCCAGTGCGCGCTCGGCGGCGGTCAGCGCATCCTCGTCACGGCCGTGCCACAGCCGCAATTGCGACTGAGCCAGCGCCATCAACGCCCAGGCCTCGGCATATTCAGGATCGAAGATCACAGCCTGCTTGCAAATGCGGACGATGGTCTCGTCGCGGCGGATGTCGCCGTAGCTTCCGCTGACCCATTGCTGGCGGGCCATCAGATACAGATTGTAGGCCTCGACGCTCGACGTCCCGCGGGCCTCGATCGCCTTTTTCTCCTCGGGCAGCAGCTTGAGTCTGAGCGCCGCCACGATCGCTTTCGAAATCTCGTCCTGGATGGCAAAAATGTCGGTGAGATCGCGGTCGAAGCGGTCGGCCCAGACGTGACCGCCGGTCTTGCTATCAATCAGCTGCGCGGTGATCCGGACCCGCGCCCCGGCCTTGCGCACGCTGCCTTCGAGCACGTGGCTGACGTCGAGGGCGGAGGCGACCTCTTTCACGTCCATCACTTTGCCCTTGAACGTGAATGCGGTGTTGCGGGCGATGACCAACAGCGCCGACACCTTGGACAGATCGGTAATGATGTCCTCTGTGATGCCGTCGCTGAAATATTCCTGTTCGGGATCGCCGCTCATGTTGACGAACGGCAGGACGCAGACCGATGCACCCTGCGTTTCCCTCTTAGGCTCCGACGGCAGCGCCTTGGCGGATGCGCTGTTGCCGGCGGTCTTGGAGATCGCCTCAAGCAGGTCGCCGAGCTTGTCGGGTTGGCCGTCGCTGTTCCATTTGGCGATTTCGACCGTGTGAAACTGCCGGAACCCGAGCGGCGGCCGGCTGCCATCCAGGCTCACCGGAACCAGTCGCCCGGTGTCGCGCCCTTCGGCGGCCTCATCCTGGACCCACGCAGACTCGACCGAGGTCGGCGACCACAGCACAACGACCGCTTCGGCGCCCTTCAACTCGCGGTCGATCTCGGCCGAGAAGCGCGAGCCGCCCTGGATGTGCCGGTCCCACCACACGTCGTGCCCCGAGCGGCCGATACAATCGGCCAGCTGTTTGGCGGCGCCTTCGTCCTCGCGCGCGTAACTTAGAAAGACCTTGGCCAATGCTTCTCCCCGAATGCCCCCCATGCCACGGCGTTAATTTCCATTCAAATCACCATTTTAACGCGCAGCTCGGCCAGGTCCGTCTCGCTCAGCCCAAGCTGGCCCAGAATCTCGCCGGTGTGTTCGCCGAGCGCGGGTGGAGGCAGATCGGAATCGGCGCGCGCACCGTCCATTCGCAGCGGCGATCCGACCATCGGCATCCCGGCGATCGACCGCACCATTTGCCGATGCTGCGCCTGAACGTCGGCCAGCGCCTGGCTGATGCGGTTGATCGGGCCGGCGGGGATGCCCGCAACTTCAAGCTGAGCAAGCCAGTCCGCAGCGGACTTGGCGCGGATGCAATCGCCGATCAGCCCGACGATCTCCGACCGGTTGGCGACCCGCGCTGCGTTGGACGCAAAGCGCTCGTCCTTGACCCATTCGGGATGGCCGCAAATCTCCGCCAGCCGCGCGAACTGGCGGTCATTGCCGATGGCGATGATGATCGGCTGGTCGGTCGCCTCGAACGGCTGATAGGGCACGATATTGGGGTGGGTATTGCCCTGCCGCGGCGGATCCTGGCCCGACACCAGCGCGTTCGAGGCCTGGTTGGCGAGCATCGCCAGCTGCGTGTCGAACAGCGCCATATCGATGTGCGTGCCTTCGCCGGTCTTCTCGCGCCGGTAAAGCGCGGCGAGGATCGCCACCGCGGTGTACATTCCGGTGAACAGGTCGACGACCGCAACCCCGACGCGCATCGGACCGCCGCCCGGCTCGCCGTCGGGCAGGCCGGTGATGCTCATCAGCCCGCCCATGCCCTGGATGATGTAATCATAGCCGGCGCGCTCGGCGTACGGTCCGTCCTGGCCGAAGCCGGTAATCGACCCATAGACGATGTTCGGATGTGCGGCGCGCAGCGACGCGGCGTCGAGGCCGAACTTCTTGAGGCCGCCGACCTTGAAATTCTCGACTACGACGTCGGCGCTCTTGGCGAGTTCGCGCACCAGCGCGGCACCCTCGGCCTGGGCGAAGTCGACCGCCGCGGACTTCTTGCCGCGGTTACAGCTGAGGAAATAGGCCGCGACCCGGCTGTCGCCCTCGCCGTGCCACGGCGGACCCCAGTGGCGCGTGTCGTCGCCGCAGCCGGGCCGCTCGACCTTGATCACTTCGGCGCCCAAATCGGCGAGCAATTGCGTGCACCACGGCCCCGCCAGCACGCGGCTCAAGTCGAGGACCTTGATGCCCTCGAGCGGCTTCAATGGCGCCGGCTCCAGATACGCCGGTCGGACAGCACCGCGCGCGCCGCGTTGTGACCTGGCGCGCCGGTGACGCCGCCGCCCGGATGCGCGCCCGAACCGCACAGATAAAGGCCTTTGAGCGGCATCCGGTAATCGGCCGCGCCGATCATCGGCCGCGCGCTGAACAATTGGTCGAGACCCATCTTGCCGTGGAAAATGTCCCCGCCGATCAGACCGAAGCGGCGTTCGAGGTCGAGCGGCGAGTGGATCTGGCGGCCGATCACCGACTTGGCGAAACCCGGTGCATGGCTGTCGACGGTGGCGATAATCGCGTCGGCCGCCTTGTCGCGTTCCTTGTCCCAGCTACGGCCCGGCCCGAGATCGTAGCGGAAATGCTGGCAGAACAGCGACGCGACATGCTTGCCCTTGGGCGCGAGGCCCGGGTCCAGAGTCGACGGAATCAGCATTTCGATGATCGGCTGCTTGGCCCAACCGTTGACCTCGGCATCGACGTAAGCGCGATGCATGTAACCGAGGCTCGGCGCCATGATGATGCCCGCGGTCAGGTGATCGCCCTTCTTGGGCAGGACGGTGAATTTGGGCAGCTCGGACAGAGCGACGTTCATGCGGAAGGTCGCGCTCTCGCACTTCCAGCCGTGCATGCGCGAAGCCACGTCAGCATCGACCGCGCCCTTGGGCACAAGGCGGTCGAACAGCAGCTTCGGATTCACACCGGCGATGATCTGGCGCGCCGCCCACGCCTTGCCGCCGGCGACCACGCCGCCGGCGCGGTCGTTGGCGACGATCAGTTCCTCGACCGGCATGTTGAGCATGATCTCGACGCCGGCCTCGCGGCACGCGCGGGCCATCGCCTGGGTGATCGAGCCCATCCCGCCGATCGCGTGCCCCCAAGCGCCCGGAACGCCCGCGGCCTCGCCGAACAGATGGTGGAGCAAAACGTAGCCCGTGCCCGCCGTATTGGGCGACGCGAAATTCCCGACGATTCCGTCGAACCCGAACAGGGCCTTGGTCAGATCTCCTTCGAAGTGGCGGTCGAGGATTTCGGCTTCGCTGCGCACCGCGAAATCGTGGACGGTCCGCGTCTCGGCCAGCGACAATCCGGCCATGTCCTTGCCAAGGCTGAGAATCTTGGGCAGCGCGCTGACCGTCGCGCCGACATTCGGCGGTGCGCGCAGCAGCCATTTCTTGAGCAGGCGGACGACCGTCTCCAGCTCGGCGAGGTAGCGGTCGTAAGCTTCGGCGTCCGACTTCACGTGCCGGCCGATTTCCTTGCGCGTCAGGCCATTGCGCCCGGCAAGCAGATAATCGCCGTCGCCGGGCAGGAAATTGTCGGTTTTGCGCAGGACGACCTTCAGCCCGTGGCGTTCGAGCTCGAGGTCGCGGATGACCTTGGGATTGAGCAGGCTGACGGTGTAGCTCGCCGCGGAATTCCGGAAGCCAGTCACGAATTCGTCGGTGACTGCCGCGCCGCCGACATTGCCGGCGGATTCGAACACCGCGACCTTGAGGCCCTTCTTGGCCAGATAATAAGCGCAGGTCAGGCCGTTATGGCCCGCACCGATAATGATTGCGTCGTGCAAGTCGCCCCCTGAAAATCAGCGCATCAGCACGAGCTCTTCGGCCATGGTCGGATGAAGCGCAACCGTGGCGTCGAAGTCGGCCTTCTTGAGCTTGGTTTTGACCGCGATCGCGGCGACTTGCAGCAGCTCGGGCGCGTCCGGGCCGATCATATGGATACCGACAATCTGGTCGGTCGAGCCGTCGAGCACAAGCTTGTAGAGCGAGCGCTCGTTGCGGCCGGCGAGCACGTTCTTCATCGGCCGGAAGTCGGATGTGAAGGTCTTGACCGAGCCCAGTTTGTTGCGCGCCTGCCCTTCGGTCAATCCGACGCCGGCGAGCGGCGGATGGCTGAACACCGCCGACGGGATGCAGCTGTAATCCACTTGCGTCGGCTGCTTGCCGAAGAAGGTATCGGCGAACGCCTGTCCCTCGCGGATCGCGACCGGAGTCAGCTGGATCCGGTCGGTGACGTCGCCGATCGCGAAGATCGATTCGACCGACGTTCGATTGTCGGCATCGACCGTGATCTGGCCCTTGTCACCGATGGCGACGCCCGCGGTTTCGAGGCCCAAGCCCTCGATATTGGGCCGGCGGCCAACTGCGAACAGCAATTGGTCGGCCTCGATGTCGTCACACCCGGTCATGCCGATGTGGAGCGAACCATCGTCGTTACGCGCAACCTTGCAGATCGTCGCGTTGAACCGGAATTCGATGCCCTTGCGCAGCGAAATCTGCAGCAGCCGGTCGACAACTTGTTGGTCGTATCCGCGCAGGATCACATCGGTCCGGTTGACCAGCGTTACCTTGCTGCCGAACTGGTGGAAGATGCCGGCGAATTCGCTGGCGATATAGCCGCCGCCCGCGATCACGATCCGTTTCGGCAGTTTGTCGAGGTGGAACACTTCGTTCGAGCTGATGGCGTGCTCGATCCCCTCGATCGCAGGCATTAGCGGGCGCGCGCCCGCGGCGACCAGGATCTTGTCGGCGGTGACGCTTTTCCCGCTCGCAAGCTGGATCGCATTGGGGCCGGTGACGACCGCGCGCTCTTTGAAGATCGTCACGTCGTGGTTGGTCAGCGTGTCGGTGTAGGCGCTTTCGATCCGCCCGACCTCGGCCAGCACATTGTCGCGCAGCACCGGCCAGTTGAACGTCTTTTGTGGGACGTCCCAGCCGAACATCGCGGCGTCGTCCAGATCCTCGGCGAAATGCGCGCCGTAGACGAGCAGCTTCTTGGGCACGCAGCCGCGAATGACGCAGGTTCCGCCAACGCGATACTCCTCGGCGACGGCGACGCGGGCGCCGTACGCCGCGGCGACACGAGCGGCGCGCACCCCACCCGATCCGGCCCCAATCACGAACAGGTCAAAATCGGCCATTAGACACCTGCCCTTTCAATGAGCGCGCGGGTCGAGGCGTCGAGGCTGGCCTCGTCCGCCCCCTCGGACAATTGCCGCGCGATCTGCTTGCCAAGTTCGACCCCGAACTGGTCGAAGGGATTGATCCCGAGCAGCACCGCATTGGCGAACGTACGGTGCTCGTAGAAAGCGATCAGCGCGCCGAGCGTCCGGGCATCGAGCCGGTCGAGCAGGATCGTCGCACTCGGCCGGTTGCCCGGGTAAGCGCGCTGCGGGTCGTCGCTCGCACGGCCCTGCATCAGCACGGCGCCCTGGGCGAAAGCGTTGAGCAAAAGCTGGCGGTGGCGGTCGGGATGCTGCGCATCGTCGTTTTCGCGGACCGCGACGAACTCGACCGGAACCCGGACCGTACCCTGGTGGAGCAGCTGAAACACCGCGTGCTGAGCATCGGTGCCGGCCCCGCCCCAGGTTACCGGCGCTGTCGGCTGGTCGACCGGCGTGCCGGCGATGGTCACCGACTTGCCGTTCGATTCCATCTCGAGCTGCTGGAGATAGAAGGGCAGCAGCCGCAGCCGGTCGTCATAGGCGAACACGCCGCGCGTCTGGCAGCCTTGCGCTTCGACATAAAAGCGGTCGGCGCAAGCGGCGATCAGCGGGATGTTCTCGCCCGGCGCGGCGAAGCGGAAATGGCGGTCCATCTCGGCCGCGCCCTCGAGCAATTCCTCGAACGCATCCCAGCCGAGCGCGAGCGCCGCCGAAACCCCGACCGCGCTCCACAGTGAATAGCGCCCGCCGACACCATCGCCGAACGCGAGGATGCGGGTTTCATCAATGCCAGCATCGAGCGCGGCTTCGGGGTTCGCGGTAACCCCGATCAGGCGGCCGTGCGGATCGCTGATCCCCGCGGCTTGGAGCCAATCGATAGCGCCGCTCATATTGGCGAGAGTCTCGGCGGTCGTGAACGTCTTGGACACGACGACGACCAGGGTGGTCGCGGGGTCGAGCGGCTTCACCGCATCGTCGAACGCCGCACCGTCGATGTTCGACAGGAAGCGGACGTTGAGCTTCGCCTTCCTCCGTCCCAGCGCATCGACCAGCAAGGCCGGACCGAGCAGCGACCCGCCAATGCCGATGTGGAGTACGCCCGTCACATCACCGAACGCCCCTGCCTCGATCGCATCGACCAAAGCGCGAGTCCGCTGATGGCGGGCGGCGGCGAGGTCGACGTCGTCGGGCGCGCCACTGCCGCGCTCGACGACATGGGTCGCCGGCCGACCCTCGCTGGGATTGACGATCGCGCCGGAAAACAGCGCGTCGCGCTTGGCCGCGAAGCCCATCCTCTCGGCCCGGGCTGCGAATTCTTTCAGCAGGGTCTGGTCGAGATGCGTCTTCGACCAGTCGAAATAAAGCCCGGCAAGTTCGAAGCTGAGGCTGGAGAGCCGGTCGGGCTCGGCCGCGAACAGCTCGTCGAGCCGCTTGATCCCGGGTTGCGCTTTGTCGGCCATTGCCGGGCACATAATGGGCGGGCGGACAATTGCCACCCCGCCCTTGACCTCCCGCCCGCCCGTCGAAACAAGCGCCGGATGATCTCGCCCCTCTCCCGCCGCGGCTCGCGTAAGCCCGCAGCCGCTTCGAAACGCGCCGAACAGGAGAGCGCGTCGAGCCTCGTCCGGTTCGTCCTGACCCTGGTCCTGCTTGCCTGGGCGATACGCAGCCTGGTCTTCGCTCCGTTCAGCATCCCGTCGTCGTCGATGCTGCCGACGCTCTACATCGGCGACTATCTGGTAGTCGCCAAATGGCCTTACGGCTATTCGCGCTACAGCTTTCCGTTTGGCTTCCCGTCGTTCGACGGCCGGATATTGGGCGGTCTCCCGAAGCGCGGCGATGTCGTCGTGTTTCGCCATCCTTTTGAGGATGCCGATCTAATCAAGCGCGTGATCGGCTTGCCCGGCGACACCGTCGAAGTCGTCGGGGGCAAGCTCATTCTCAACGGCAAGCCGGTTGCTCGCGAGACCCTGTCGCCGACCGGCGTTCCGATCAGTCTCAACAGCCCCTGCAAGGTCGCGCCGATGGCGACGCCCCACATCGCGTCTACAAGCGTCAGCCACCTCTGCGTCTATTCCGCGTATCGTGAGACCCTGCCGGGCGGGCCGAGCTATACCGTACTCGATCAGGTCGACGGCGGGCCGGCGGATGATTTCGCGGCTGTGAGGGTGCCGGCCGGCCATGTCTTCCTAATGGGCGACAACCGCGACGATTCCGCCGACAGCCGCTTTACCGGCGCCGAGGGCGGAGTCGGCATGGTGCCGATCGATCATCTCATCGGTCGGGCAACCGTAACCTTCTGGTCGACCGATGGCGGCGCGTCCTACATCAAACCGTGGACATGGTTCACCGCGCTGCGCGGAAGTCGCATCGGCAACGGCTATACGGATTCGCGCCAATGACCGGCGACGTCGCAAAGTTCGTTGAAACGACGCTCGGCCACCACCCCGCCGACCTCGGCTTGTTCGAACGCGCGCTGACCCATTCGAGCGTCGGCGGTGACAGTTACGAACGGCTCGAATTCCTCGGCGACCGCGTGCTTGGCGTAGTCATCGCGCGCGCGCTGTACGAACGCTATCCCACTGAGCCGGAAGGCAGTTTATCCAAGCGTTACAACGCCCTGGTCGCGCGCGAGACTTGCGCCGAGGTCGGCCGCGAGCTCGGCCTTCCCGAACTCATCCGGCTCGGCAAACAGGCACGCGGCGACGGCGCGAACCACAGCGACAATGTCGTCGGCGATGTGGTCGAGGCGTTGATCGGGGCGTTGCTGCTCGATGGTGGGATGGACGTCGCGGGGCGCTTCATTCTCGGACGATGGGACGCCTATCTGACCGGCCAGGGCCGGGCGCCACAGCATCCCAAATCCGGCCTCCAGGAACTGGCCGCGGCGCGCGGGCGCAAGCCCCCCGTATATGAAGTCGTCTCGCGCACGGGAGAGCACCACAGTCCCAAATTCACCGTACGGGTCTCGGTCGGCAAGCTCGGCGAAGCGACCGCCGAAGGATCGTCCAAGCAGGAAGCCGAAACCGCCGCCGCGACGGCCCTGCTCGAGCAGCTGCAATGAGCCGCGCGGGCTTCGTCGCGGTGATCGGCGCGCCCAACGCGGGCAAGTCGACTTTGGTCAATGCATTGGTCGGCCAGAAGGTCGCGATCGTCAGCGCCAAGGCGCAGACCACGCGCGCCCGGCTAATGGGGATCGCGGTTCTGGGAGAGGCGCAAATCCTGCTGGTCGACACGCCCGGCATTTTCGAGCCGAAGCGGCGGCTCGACCGGGCGATGGTCGCGGCGGCGTGGAGCGGGGCCGGCGACGCCGATCTGATCGTCCTGGTGATCGACGCGGATGACGGGCTGACGGCGGCGGTTCAACGAATCGTCGCCAATCTCGTGACGCGCGACCATCCGTTGTTCCTCGTCCTCAACAAGATCGACCTGATCCGCAAGGACAAGCTGCTCGCGCTTTCGATGGATCTCACCACGCGCCTCAACCCCGACCAGGTGTTCATGATCAGCGCCGCGCAGGGCGATGGCGTGGCGGACGTCAAACAGGCGCTCGCCGACGCTCTACCCGAGGGCCCGTGGCTCTATCCCGAGGACGAAGTTTCGGACGCGACCGACCGGATGATTGCAGCCGAATTGACGCGCGAGCAAATCGTCAATCAGCTTTACCAGGAGCTTCCCTACGCGGCGGCGATCGAGACCGAGACATGGAAGGACCGGCCCGACGGCTCGACCGAAATTCGCCAGCAGATCCTGGTCGAGCGCGACAGCCAGAAAGCGATCGTCATCGGCAAGGGCGGCTCTCGCCTCAAGCGCATCGGCCAGGGCGCGCGAGAAGCCATCGCCGAGCACCTCGGCCGGCCGGTGCATCTGTTTCTGCACGTGAAGGTCAATCCCAAATGGGACGAAGACCGCGGGCTCTACCGTGAAATTGGGCTCGAATGGGCCGACTAGACCCTTCCCGGAACGGAGCTTAGTAACAACCCTTTCACCCATGCAGGCACTATCTCGCCAGCTTTGCCGAGCCGGCTCTCGTCGAAGAACATGCTGCCCACGCTCGGCTCCAAATTGATCTCGAGCGTCCGCGCGCCGCAGTAGCCTGCGGTCTGGACGAAGCCGGCGGCGGGATAGACCGCGCCCGACGTGCCAATCGACACGAACAGGTCGCAAGTCCGGATCGCCTCGTCGATCCGCTCCATGTCGTAGGGCATCTCGCCGAACCAGACGATGTCGGGACGGACCTGGCCCTCGACTTGGCAGCTCGGGCAGACCGCGCGCCCGCCCATCGGCCCGGCCCAGGCGAAGTGACCATCGCATGCCAGGCACCAGCCGCTGGTCAGCTCGCCATGCATGTGGATCAAGCGCTTCGATCCAGCGCGCTCATGCAGATCGTCGACATTCTGGGTTACGAGCAGCAGTTCACCCGGCCATTCGGCGTCGAGCCGGGCTAGCGCCGCATGGGCGGCATTGGGCTCGACCGTGTGGAGCTTCCCACGCCGCGCATCGTAGAAGGCGTGGACCAGTACGGGATCGCGCTCAAACGCCTCAGGCGTCGCGACATCCTCGACCCGATGCCCCTCCCACAGCCCGTCGGGCCCGCGGAAGGTCGCGAGGCCACTCTCCGCCGAAACTCCGGCGCCGGTCAAAATGACGATATTGCGGATAGCCATCGCGCCACCCTAGAGAGCGAATCGCGATGGGCGAAGGCACGATCCGCATCGGCATTGGCGGCTGGAATTTCCCGCCGTGGCGCGGTGTGTTCTATCCCGACAAGCACCCGCAGGCGAAGGAGCTTGAATACGCATCGAGCCAGATGGGCGCGATCGAGATCAACGCAACCTTCTACGGCCGCCAGAAGTCGAAAAGCTGGGAGAATTGGGAGAAGACGGTGCCCGACGCCTTCCAGTTCGCAATCAAGGGCTCGCGTTATTGCGTGAGCCGCTCGAAGCTCGCCGAAAGCGCCGACAGCATCGCTAACTTTTTTGGGCAGGGATTTGAGGTGCTCGGTCCGAAGCTCGGCCCGATCCTGTGGCAATTCGCGCCGTTCAAAAAGTTCGATCGCGACGACATCGCCGCTTTCATCGACCTGCTTCCGGCAGATTTGAATGGAATCAAACTGCGCCACGCGATCGAGCCGCGCCATGATAGCTTTAACGATGAGAGATTTTTCGACCTCTGCCGCGCGCGCAACATCGCCGTCGTGTACGAAGATTCGGACGATTATCCGCTGATCGAAGCGGACACGGCGGATTTCTCATATGCGCGGCTGCAGCGAATGAACGATGAAATCCCCACCGGATACGACGACGCCGCTCTCGACATATTCGCGGCGAAAGCGCGCGAATGGCGCAAACGCGGCGACGCCTACATCTTCATGATCAACGGCGCGAAGGTGCGAGCCCCAGCTGCGGCTCTCGCACTCCAGGTTAAGCTCGGCATTTAATTTGCGTTAGGCGCGACTCGAAGTCTCGTGCTTAGGCGCGCACGGAACGACGCCGATTCGGCGACGCCGTCCCCAGTCCAGCTTGAGCGCCGGTCCTTTTGGCCGGACGGGCCGCCGGACACCTGGCGGAACTCGGGGGGAAGTTACATGAACAAGTCGGTTCTGGCCGCGCTCGGCGCGGTCGCTTTGGTTATGCCGGCAATGGCATCGAGCCAGGAACTGCCGTTGAAAAGCGGTGATTTTTGGGACGTTGCTTCGATCTCCGTCGATGACGGACACTTCCCGGATTACGTCGATTTCCTCGCCGGGGAATTTCGTAAGCGGAACGACTTCGCGCAGTCGAAGGGGTGGATCAAAGGCTATCACATCTTTGCGAACAACAATCCGCGCGATGGCGAACCCGATCTCTATTTGGTCACGATTTTCGATCACGTGACCACCCCGGCGGAGGACATTCAGCGCGAGAAGGAAATGAATGCCTTCATGACGCAAACCACTCGGCAAGGGGCGGCCGGCGGCGGGCATCGAGCCACGTATCGCAAACTCAGGGGCGATATGTTGCTCCAGGAACTTGTCTGGTCTCGCTGATGACCAGGGAGCGCCGCCTGCATTGCGCGGCGCTCCTCCTTTCGCCATGACTTGACGGCCATGCGCACCGCCGACCAACCGATCCGCATCAGCCTCGTCGCGCCCGAAGGGCGGATGGGCAAGTCCATCGTCCGGGCGGTCGAAGATAACCCGGCGTTCGCGATCGACCAGGACCACGGCGACGTGTTGCTCGACTTTTCGGCGCCTGCCGCACTCCAGGCTAGCCTCGACCGCGCGATTGCGGCCAATGTCCCGATCCTGATTGGAACCACCGGGCTGACGGAAGACCACCACGCCGTGATCGCGGAAGCGGCAGAGAAGGTAGCAATCATCCACGCGCCCAACACCTCGCTCGGTGTTAACCTGCTGCGCGATCTGGTCGAACAAGCCGCTGCCCGGCTCGGGCCTGACTGGGACATCGAAATTCTCGAAATGCACCACCGCAACAAGGTCGATGCACCGTCGGGGACCGCGCTGCTGCTCGGTCAATCGGCGGCCAGGGGACGCGGCAAGGAACTACCGGAACTCGCCCGCTTCGACCGCTTTGGCGAACCGCATGCGCGCGAGCCGGGCTCGATCGGCTTCGCCTCGCTGCGCGGCGGTTCGGTCGCGGGCGAGCACGTCGTAGTTTTCGCTGCGGAAAGCGAGCGAATCGAGCTTGGCCATCGCGCCGATAGCCGGATGATCTTCGCCCGCGGGGCGCTGGCCGCCGCGCGCTTCCTCGTCGGCAAACCAGCCGGCCTCTATTCGATGCGGGACGTGATCGAGAGCCTGTGAAGCGCGACGAGGTTTTCGAATTCTTCCGCCGGCTGGCCGAGGCGAATCCCGCGCCCACGACCGAACTGAATTCCTCCAATCCCTACCAGCTGCTGGTCGCGGTGGTGCTCTCGGCGCAGGCGACCGACGCCGGCGTCAACATCGCGACGCGCCCGCTGTTCGAGCGCATCAAGACGCCTAAACAGATGGTCGATTTCGGCGAGGACGCACTGCGCGACGCGATCAAGACCATCGGCCTGTTCAATACCAAGGCGAAGAACGTCATTGCACTGTCGGAAGCGCTGATCCGCGATCACGGCGGCGAGGTGCCGCGCACCCGCGAGGAGCTCCAGGCACTTCCCGGCGTCGGCCGCAAGACCGCCAACGTCGTCCTCAACACGGCGTTCGGCGAGGAGACCTTCGCGGTCGACACCCACGTGTTTCGCGTCTGCAACCGCACTGGACTCGCGCCGGGCAAGAATGTCGACCAGGTCGAGGCAAAGCTCGAAAAGATCGTCCCCCAACCGTTCCGCCGCGACGCGCACCACTGGCTGATCCTGCACGGCCGCTACACCTGCAAGGCGCGGCTGCCCGAATGCTGGCGCTGCCCGGTAATCGATCTTTGTCCTTACCAGCCGAAGACGCCGCCGCCCGACGAACGGGTCAAACCCAAAGCCGTTCGAACCGGTCACCGAGCGTCGTCAAAAGCTCGTACTGCGAAAGGCCGGACTGCTTCGACGCCGAGGCCAAGTCGTAGTCGAGCTCGACCCACTCGCCTTCCTTGAGCTGCGGCGCGGCATCGACGCCAACTGCTATCAGATCCATCGACACCCGCCCGAGGACCGGCAGAGCGAACTCGCCCGCGAACGCCGAGCCACGCGACGAGAAGCCGCGCAGATAGCCGTCGGCATAACCGATGTTGAGGATTGCAGCCTCGGTATCCTCCTTGGCGACGAAAGTGGCACCGTAGCCGCAGCTTTCCCCCGCAGGGATCGTCCGGCGTTGGACGATCTCGGCATCGACCCGAACCACCGGGCGAATGTGACCGTCCGCTTCGCTGCGGGGGATGCCCCCGCAGAGCGACAGGCCGGGACGAACCAGATCGAAGCTATACTCGCGGCCGAGGCAGATTCCGGCGCTGTTGGCCAAGCTGTAGCGCTTGGCCGGAACCGCGGACACGACGGTGCGAAAGCGCTCGAGCTGCATCTGGTTGAGCGAAACGTCCTCGTCGGCACAGGCGAGATGGCTGTGCAGCGTGTCGATCGTGAGCCCGTCGAGGATAGCAATCTCGCTCTGGCGAAGACCGAGGCGGTTCATGCCGGTATCGACCATCACGTCGCACAGCCGGCCCGGCGCGATGTCCTTCCATCGCGCAACCTGTTCCGGCGTATTGAGCACTGGCCGAGCGGTGGACGCAAGCGCGGCCTCGGCGTCCTTCGGGCCCACGCCGTGCAGCACAACGATGCTGGAGCCGAGCGGCAGGGGCTCCAGAGCCTCGGCCTCCACCCAGTTCGACACGAAGAAATCGCGACAGCCCGCTTCGTAGAGAAACCGGACGCTCTCGCGCGCGCCGAGCCCATAACCATCGGCCTTCACCGCCGCGCCGGCCGGCACCCCGGCGCGGTCCTGAAGCCAGCGCCAATTGGCCTGGAGCGCGGTGCGGTCGACGGTCAGGCGGAGCGGGCGGTGCATGGCACTCCTTTCCCCGTTCGCCCCGAGCTTGTCGAGAGACTGCCGTTTCTTCCCGTCGTGAGTGAAGGGCAGCCCTTCGACAAGCTCAGGGCGAACGGTTGAGGGTTTCGGCCGCCGCTTCCCAATTGCGCCCGTCGAACGGCTCGATCGCGAGTTCGACCGGCTGGTCCAGGCAATGGGCGTTGACGCTCCACGCCTCCGGGTGCGAACGCGGCTGGTAGAAGCTCTTCACCCCGCAGGTCGCGCAAAACAGATGATCGGCGGCGCCGGTTCCGAACCGATAACTGGCCATCGCGTCGCGGCCGGTGATGAGCTCAAACTTCTCATGCGGCACCACAATATGAAGGAAGCCGGTCATCCGGCACACCGAGCAATTGCAGTCGAGCGCCGGCACCGGTGGCTCGCCGACTTCGGCCTCAAACCGCACCGCGCCGCAATGGCATCCGCCCGTGATTTTCATGTCGAAATCCCTAGGAACGCACCGCGCGGCGCACAAGAAGAAGGGCACCGCCGTGTGGGCGATGCCCTTCAGAGGAGCTTGGGGTGCGGGTTAGCGGGCGTCGGCGATAGCGATGACCGTCCCGCGTCCGGCCGCGGCGAGCAGCTGGTCGCGCTGGCCATCGGCCTTCGCCAGAACGTCGGCGCGGCATTTGCGGACGTCATTCTTGCCGGCGAGATCGGCATCGGACGCGGTGCCGCAGACTTCGCGAGCGGCGTGGGCAAGGCGAGCGTCGAGGGTACGCTGGCCGCTCGGGCTCGACAGGTCGAGATCGCCCGTCTGGACGCGGCTGACGTTGGTTGTGGATGCGACCGGCTCGGCCAGCGCGGGCGCGGCCTTGATCGCGGCGGCGGTGATCAGGAAGGCAGTGGCGGCAATCTGAAGGGCCTTTGTCATGGTCGTTCCCCTGTTTCGGGGCCGGAAGATCCGGCGCGACCTTCCAATTAGTGGCAAATCGCAACTTACGGGAGCAACGAGTTCGTGCTATCATTCTGCAAAATTGCAGAATGGAGTTCGACCGCAATGGCACTAGCGTCTCCGCACATGCTCGATTGGAACGATCTGCGCTTCTTTCTCGCGGTCGCGCGCGAAGGCAGCACCCTAGCCGCGGGCCGGGCCCTGCGGGTCAGCCAGACAACCGTCGCGAGGCGGGTCGCGGCGCTCGAGGAAGCGCTCGGCGTTCGGCTGTTCGACAAACGCCAGGCGGGTTACGCCCTCACGCCGGGCGGTCAGGATCTCCTCGAACGTGCCGAGCTGGTTGAACGCGCCACAAGCGCCTTTTCCGAAGCCGCAGCCGCCCAATCACGCGACGTCAGCGGGACCGTCAAGATCACCACCGAGGAAGTTTACGCTATCACCTTGCTGGCGTCCTTGCTGCGTGAGTTGCACGAAAAGCATCGGGACATCCGCATCGACCTCGACACCTCACAAACCGTTCGCGACCTCGGCGCCGGCGAAGCCGATATTTCGCTTCGGAGCACCAAGGGCGACAACCAGGCCGCGGGCCTCGTCGGCCGGCAGTTATGTGTCGACGATTGGGCGCTGTATTGCAGCCGCGCCTATGCCGAGCGGCATGGTGTTCCCAAGAACCGCGCCCAGCTGAAGAAGCACGCATTCATCGGTGGTGGCGGCGGCAATCTGTGGATCCACTATCAGGCCTGGCTCCAGTCTTTGGGACTTGAGGAGCAGGTCGCCATGCATCACGCGACGTCGGGCGGTTTGCTCTCGGGCGTCCGCTCGGGCTTTGGCATCGCGGTCCTGCCGTGCATCATCGCGGACGCCGATCCCGATCTCGTGCGGTGCATGCCACCGCGGCCCAATCACGACCGTATGCTGTGGCTGTTCACCCACGAGCGCGTGCGCCACACCCCGCGCGTCAGGTCGGTGATCGACTTCCTCTACGAGAAGCTCAGCCACCACATCCGAGAGCTGGAAGAGAAACGCGCCGCAGCCTAACTATTCGACCGTCACGCTCTTCGCCAGATTGCGCGGCTGGTCAACGTCGGTGCCCTTGAGCACCGCGACATGGTACGCCAGCAGCTGCACCGGGACGGCGTAGACCAATGGCGCGATCAGAGGGTGGACCTCGGGCATTTCGATCGTCGCCATGCATCCTTCGCCGGCTTCGGCGATGCCTTTGGCGTCGCTGATCAGGACGATCTTCCCGCCGCGCGCACGAACTTCCTGCATGTTGCTGACGGTCTTGTCGAACAGCGGCCCCGACGGCGCGATCACGATCACCGGGACGGCGTCGTCGATCAGCGCGATCGGCCCGTGCTTCATCTCGCCCGCGGCATAGCCCTCGGCGTGGATGTAGCTGATTTCCTTCAACTTCAGCGCGCCTTCGAGCGCCATCGGATAGTCCGGCCCACGGCCGAGATAGAGCACGTCGCGGGCCGGCGCGATGAGATGCGCCATCGCCGCGATATCCTCGTCATGGCCAAGCGCGTGATTGAGCGCCGCCGGCGCCTCCTGGAGGTGCGCGACGATCTCTTTCTCTTCCTCGCGCGTCAGGTGCCCGTTGGCCCGCGCGAGGTTGGCGGCGAGCGCGGCGAGCACCGCCAGCTGGCAAGTAAAAGCCTTTGTCGACGCAACGCCGATCTCCGGCCCGGCATGCGTCGGAAACAAAAGGTCGGCCTCGCGCGCCATCGAGCTTGTGGGCACATTGACCACGACCGCAATCCGCTGCTGCTCCGACCGCGCATGGCGGAGCGCGGCGAGCGTGTCGGCGGTCTCGCCCGATTGCGAAATGAACAAGGCGAGCCCGCCCGGCTCGAGCACCGGCTGGCGGTAGCGGAATTCGCTCGCGACATCGATGTCGACAGGCACGCGGGCGAATTGCTCCACCCAATATTTGGCGACCAGCCCGGCGTAATAACTGGTGCCGCAAGCGACGATCGTCAGCCGGTTGACCGATTCGAGGTCGGCGTCGGCGACCGGAAGCGCGACCTCGCCTTCAAACGGCCGGACGTAGCTCTGGAGCGTCTGGGCAACCACGATCGGCTGCTCGAAGATCTCCTTCTGCATGTAATGGGCGTAATTGCCCTTCTCGACCGGGGCCGACGACGCACCGGACTCGACGATCTCGCGCGCGACTGGACGATTGTCGCGATCGAAGATCTCGATGCTTTCGCGCCGGACGACCGCCCAATCGCCCTCGTCGAGATAAGCGATGCGCTGAGTCCATGGCGCCACCGCCAGCGCGTCCGAGCCGAGGTAATTTTCGCCATTGCCGTAGCCGACGGTCAGCGGCGCTCCCATGCGCGCGCCGATGATCAAATCGGGATGATCGCGGAACAGGAAGGCGATGGCGAAGGCGCCGGTCAGTCGCGGCAGCACCGCCGCGACCGCATCCTGCGGCGAAGCCCCGCGCTCAATCTCGCGCGCCACCAAATGGCCGACGACTTCGGTGTCGGTTTCGCTTTCGAACGTCCGTCCCTGCGCGATCAGCTCGTCGCGGAGCGGCTTGAAATTCTCGATGATTCCGTTGTGAACCAGCGCGACGGGCCCGACGATGTGGGGATGCGCGTTGCCGACCGTCGGCGCACCATGGGTCGCCCAACGCGTGTGGGCAATGCCGGTGGCCCCGTGCAGCGGATGCGCCGCCAGCTCGCGCTCGAGGTTGTCGAGCTTGCCCTCGGCCCGCCGCCGCACCAGCTCGCCGCCTTCGATAGTGCAAATGCCGGCCGAGTCATAACCGCGATATTCGAGCCGCTTAAGCCCGTCGAACAGGCGCTGCGCGACATCGCTTTTCCCGACAATTCCGACGATCCCGCACATGTTATTCCGCCGCTTTCCGGGTCATGCGCTCGCGGAAGCGCTTGGCCCAGCCGGCGATGCTTTTCTGCTCGGAGCGCTCGACCGCCAGGCTGTCGGGTTCGACGTCCTTGGTGATCACCGACCCGGCGCCGACAACCGCGCCCTCGCCGACCGTCACCGGGGCAACCAGCGCGGTGTTCGAGCCGATGAACGCGCCCGCGCCGATCACCGTGCGGTACTTGCCGAATCCGTCGTAATTGCAGGTGATCGTGCCGGCCCCGATGTTGGCCCGCGCCCCGACTTCAGCGTCGCCGACGTAGGACAGGTGATTGACCTTGGCGCCTTCGCCGATCTGCGCCTTCTTCAATTCGACGAAGTTGCCGACCTTGCTGCGCTCGCCGAGTTTGGTGCCAGGTCGAATCCGCGCGAAAGGGCCGATGCTCGCCTTGGCGCCGATCACCGCCCCTTCGATATGGCTGAAGGCGTGGATCGTCGCGCCATCTGCGACCTCGACTCCGGGGCCGAACACGACGTGCGGTTCGACCGTCACGTCGCGGCCGAGCCTGGTATCGTAAGCGAACCACACGCTTTCGGGATCGATCAGAGTCGCGCCCTCGTGCAGCACCTGCTCGCGCCGGCGGCGCTGCCATTCGAGCTCGAGATGGGCGAGCTCGGCGCGGCTGTTGACCCCGGCGGTCTCGTACGGGTCGCCCTCGATGACAACCGCGTCGCGGCCTTCGGCGGCGGCGATGTTCACGACGTCAGGCAAATAATATTCGCCCGCCGCATTGTCGTTGCCAACCTTGGCGAGCCAACGGAACAAGTCGGCCGCGCGCACCGCCATCATTCCCGAATTGCACAGGCGAACCGCGCGCTCCTCCTCGGTCGCGTCGCGATATTCGACCATCCTGGCGATATGGTCGCCTTCGCCAAGGATGATGCGGCCATATTTAGCGGGGTCGGCGGGCGATGAAGCAAGCACAACGACCCCAGGTCCGCCGTCGCCGTCGAGCCGGTCGAGCATCCGCCGCAGCGTCTCAGCCTCGACGAACGGCGTGTCGCCGTAGAGAATCAGGACCGGGCCATCATAGCCTTCGAGGACGCTCGCGGCCTGTTGTACGGCGTGGCCCGTGCCCCTCTGTTCGGCCTGGACGGCGATCGCGACTTCGCGTCCCTTGATCGCCGCCTCGACCTGCTCGCGATCCTTGCCGACAACGACCACGCGCTTGTCGGCACCTAGGGCGTCGACGCGGTCTAGGAGGTGAAGCAGCAACGGCCGGCTGGCGATCGGGTGGAGCACCTTGTGGGTGTCCGAGCGCATACGCGTTCCCTGCCCCGCGGCCAAAATCACGACTGCAAAACGGCGCTGTTCGTTCATCGCCGCGAGCAATGGCATGGCGCTTTCGCAAGCGCCAGAGCCGACGCGCGCCCGTTACCGGTTGGCGTAAGCCTCGTTGCCGACGAATCCGACCTTCTGCACGCGTTCGCGCTTGATCAGCGCAAGCACGCGATCAACCGCCTCGTAGCGGGCGGCGGCGTCGGGACGGAGGTGCAGCTCAGGCACGGGCCGCATCCGCTGCGTCGTCGCAAGCTCGTAGCGCAATTCCGATTCGGACAGGACGACATCATTCCACAGAATTGCCCCGCCGCGAGTGATCGCAATCTCGTTGCTGATTGCCTTGGGTGTTGGGCAATTGGAGCAGGTCGGCAGATCGAGTTTCACCGCATGGGTCTGCATCGGGATGGTGATGATCAACATGATCAGGAGCACCAACATGACGTCGATCA
>DATFUB010000138.1:0-9596 GCA_035261225.1 Sphingomicrobium sp. | reverse complement strand
AATCCGGCCCGCGGCGACGATCCGATCCGAGACCGGGTGATAGGCGCTGGCGTCGATCTGCACCCGTGCGTACCCAAAACTGCCGCTGTGCGCCGAATATTCGGGACTCACCCGGCCGCTCAACCGGAACCCGCGCGTCGGGTCGAGCAGGCTGTCGCTGCCGTCATAACCGAGACTCGCGGGAAGCGCGGCGATCAGGAAGGTGCGGGTGTCTTTCAGCCCCGCCAAGCTGAACACGCCGCGCTCGTCGGTCGCCAGCAGCTCGGGCCCGACCGACCAGGTCCAGGTCTTTTGCCAGATGAAATTGCTCTGCCGCTCAATGTTGCCGGCAAGCTGAAGCGTCTTCGCCTCGTAAGCGCTGAATTTCTGGTGGCTGGCCGAGGCCTGGAGGTTCAGCACCTGGTCGCGCTGGAGGAAATTGTTTCGGCGGAACTGCACCGCCGCGAGCTGCTCGCTGGTGCCGGCGATCCCGCGCAGGGTCAGCGCGCCCTCGGGATTGAAGAAATTGCGGTCGGTCCAGCTCGCCTCGACCCGCGCGCCCTCGCCGGTGCCGTAGCCGAGCTCGCCGGCGATGGTGTGCGAGGGCGCGGGCTCGAGCCGCACCGCGAGGTCGACCGTCCGTCCGCCGTCGACCGGCACGACCCGGACGTCGACCGCCGCGACGAGGCTGGTCGCGATCAATGCGCGGCGCAGGTCATCGACCTTGGATCGTTCGAACCGCTGGCCCGGCCGGAACCGCGCCATGGTCCAGATGTGCCGCGCGCTGAACGGCGGCTTGCCGGTGACGCGGATCGCACCGAACTTCGCGACCGGGCCCGAATTAACGGGCAGCGTGAGCGTCGCGAGGTGGGTTACATGGTCGACCTCGACCTGCTGTTCGCCAACAGTCGCATCGGCGAATCCCAACTCGCCGAGCGTCGTCTTGAGCGCCAACCCGCCCGCGATGACCTGCTCGGCGATCACCGGATCGCCGGGTTTGACTCCGAACGCCTGGCGGAGGTTCGCCGCATCGGGTCCGGCCGCCTCCAGCCCGGGAAGATCGATCGATGCAAATCGATATTGCTCGCCAGGGGTCGCTTCCAGGATGACTCGCAGGGTATTGCCCGCGGGCTCGGTGCGCGGCTCGACGTCGGCGTCGTAATAACCCTGACTGCGAAGCAATTCCTCGAGCAACTCGGCGTCGGCGCGGGAACGGCGGGCGATCTGGGCGGAATTGGCCGGCGATTTACGGTCGGCTTCGAGCGCGGAATGCAAGCGAAACGCCTTGAGCAGGTCTTCTGCGTTGCCGAGCGGAGCGAGACCTTCGACGACGATGGAATATTTGCGCTCGCCCGCATCCTGGTCGGGCGCCGTTTCGGCTTGTCCCGGTTGGGCCGCCGGCGCCTGATCCTGGGCATTGAGGTCGGGCCAGCCGACGCCGAGATCTGGCATCGGGTCGAGCGGCGCCGACGGGTCGAGTTCGCTCGGGTCACTCTGGACTGGCGGTTGCGGCGGAGCCTGTCCCAGTGCGGGCGAGGCGAGGATTGCCCCGAGCGCCGCCGCGCACTGCAGCTGCGCGGTTCGTCGCGTTGATCCCCACCGGCCCATCAATGCCTAGCCTTAACCAGCGCCCATAAATCGCGCCAGTATCAAAGCAATCTTCGGGCTCGCCGAATGCGCCGACTATCGCATTGAAAAGTCTTTGGATTAATGAATGGCGCCAGCGACCTGGTCGCTGACCAGCGCGGCGATCACTCGCTCGATTTGCCGCCAGTGGCAAAAGTGCGCGACATTGCCGTCGTTGCGCGACGCCTTTGCCCGCGCCGCAGCCTCGAAGCCCGCGCCGTCGCCGAACCGCTCGATGAGCTCCGACGCGTCAGCGAGCGCCAGTCGTCCATGGATGAAGGGGATGTCCATCCGTCCCTGATAGCGCGGCAAGCTTACGGGTCTGCCGACGAGCATCGTCAACGCGGCGTTGACTATAGCTGCGCGATTGGCTGTGGGGTGCCCATGAACGCACGCACGACCCAGGCCGGAGGCTTTTTTCTCACCATTTCCATCCTGGCGGGATTTGCCGTCGGGATCGCAATCGGCAACCCGATGAAGGGCGGATTGATCGGCACCGCGACCGGCGTCATTTTGGCGGTGCTGCTGTGGCTGATCGACCGGCAGCGACGCTAAGCCGTCAAACGACCCTGCGGCCCGCCCAAATCACCCGGCCGATGCAATTGATCTTTTCGAAGTTGAAATCGGGCCAATCGGGATAAGCTGGATTGTCCGACTGGACGGTCACCGTTCCGCCCATTGGATGCAACGCAATCCGTTTCACGACCACCGTGTCGTCGACCCGCAGGACATAAATTCCATCGCGCACGCGATCGGCGGCGTCGCCGAGATCGACCAGGATATCGTCCCCCGCGCTCAAGGTCGGAGCCATTGAATCGCCTTCGACCCGGACGATCGACAGTTTGGCGGGCGGCGTGGCGGTCAGCGCCTTCAGCCAGCGTTCGTCAAACCCGAAATAGGCCCGCCCTTGCTCCTCGGATACGATCGCGCCAGGGCCGGCCGAAACCGAAACCGGATGACGTTTGACGCTGATCAGGCCGGTCGCGGCACCCGGCTCTTCCGGCGGCCCACCCAATAACGACTCCGAAACGGCGAAGTAGCGGGCGAGCTTGCGGCGTTCCTCTTCCTTGAGCCGCCTGGGGACCCCGCGACGGACATATTGCTGAATGTAGGCGGCGTTGCGGCCGAGCATTCGCGAGAGGCCGGCGAAGTCCTCCCCACGCTCCGCGCACAGGCGTTCGAGCGCAATTCTTGGATCGAGCAACACTCATTTGCCTTTACGGATAGGTAAGTGCCTAGACAAGTGGCGTCATTATACTTGACATACCCAATCCACCTGTTACAGAGGGCGTAACAGGAGAAAAAAAGTGACTTCCGCCCTTTCGCAGCCCCACTTTCACGACGAAGCCAAGGCATTTGCCTATGTCGAGCAGCGCGTATGGCCGGAAGGTCCGCATTGCCCGCACTGTGGCGGCGTCGAGCGCATCGGTAAGATGCAGGGCAAAACCACCCGTCACGGCCTCTACAAGTGCTACCAGTGCCGGAAGCCTTTCACCGTTCGCATGGGCACCATTTTCGAGAGTTCGCACGTGCCGCTGCATATCTGGCTGCAAGCGATGTATCTGATCGCCGGAAGCAAAAAGGGCATCAGCTCCAATCAGCTTCACCGCACCTTGGGCGTGACCCTCAAAACCGCTTGGTTCCTGTCGCATCGCATCCGCGAAGCAATGCGCGAAGGCGACCTTGCGCCGTTTGGGCAGGGTGGCGGAGCCGTGGAAGTCGATGAAACCTACATCGGGCGGAAGGCTGGCGTCGGCTTTCCCAAGGGTGGTTGGGGCCACAAAATGACTGTGCTCGGACTGATCGATCGCAACACTGGCCGGAGCCGCCTATTTCACGTCGATAAGGGCGGCGCTCAAATCCATTCGATTGTGCTTGGCAACCTGTCCCGCGAAGCCCGGCTCATGACCGACGAGCACACCATGTATAAGAAAATCGGCCGCGAGTTTGCCGAGCATTCCGCAGTCCACCACTACAACAAGGAATACGTGCGCGGCGATGTGACCACCAACACCGTTGAGGGTTGTTTCTCCATATTCAAACGCGGGATGCGTGGCGTGTATCAGCATTGCTCCGAGAAGCATTTGCACCGCTATCTGGCGGAGTTTGAGTTTCGCTACAGCCACCGCGAAGCGACCGGCTGCAATGATGCAGATCGCGCCAACAAGCTGTTGTCTGGTATCGTCGGCAAGCGCCTGACTTATGAAAGGGCTGGTGTGCGGTAATGCCGAAAGCGAAAAACAAGCTGACTCCGGAGGAACAGCGCAAGCGGTTCGAGGAGGAAGTCAAAAGGCTAATCAGCGCTGGCGAACTCGACCCCGAAAAGGCGGACGCCGCACTGGATGACCTAGTGCGGCGCTCTACCCATAAAACTTAGGCCACGCGATCCCGCTTCGACGCGCGCTGGCGAGTCAGCGGACGACCGGGCGTAAGGATGTTAAGCGCACGGCCCCGCTTGGTTGCCTTGCCGACAATCGCGCTCATGGCTTCATGCATGCTTTGGCCCGTGAGGGCCGCCCGATCAAAAGGGCGCACCGCCACCTCCGTGGCGGGCTCTGAGCGAAGTTTCTCGGATCTGTTGCGGATATTCGCCGCGAATCGATACATTCCGATTCCGGCCAAGAAGGCAACTACCGCTGGCGCTAAAAGGACAAAGTTTACAGTCACATCTCACCTTCCGCTTGTAACATAGTGAGCCCAAGCGACGACATCCAGATAAGCCAGAATCCACCCAATATCCACAAGATTGGGCTCATCCGAATAGACGCCGTCGATCATCTCTACGGCGGTGCCGGGCCTCAGCCACTCATGATTGAACGCATTTTCGTCGGGTGGTTTCCATTCCTCCGCCATGCCGGTGGGTATCTAAAATATAACGACCCCACTTCAGAATCGCCGGGCCGGCGGCGGACGAGGTCGTTCGAAATCTGACTTACGGCCTGCAACAAGCGGAATTTTCGATCCCCGCGCAAATTGTCGCCGATATCGCGCTGGTCGGCGAGCCGGAGCCGGACGGCGACGGTTCGATCGGCGTCGAGCTCGAAGCGCTGACGATCGCCGAATGACCTACCGCAACGACGAGCGCAGCTCGGCCAAGGCTTCGTGCAGCGCCGCCGACGCGTCCGGCGCTTCGCTCGCCGACCGCGCTTGATCAAGATGCCGATCGATCCGGGCCCTGAGCTGGCCCGGAGTCGGCATCGCTGCCGCATCGAACAACCGCACGACCCGCGAATCATCGCCCAAATTGGCAAGAACGTCATCGAGCACGAGTTCATCGTCGCCGGTTGATGAATCGATCTTGTCGGCCTCCGTCAGCAGCAATTCGTCGAGCTCCTCGAAAGCCAGCTCGGCCGGAGCAAATTGCCCGAGGGCAAATTCCCTGTCGCTCGGTCCAATCGACCGCAGCACCAGCAGCGAGATGAACAACGCCGAGGCCGCCGCACCACCGACCGTCACCATCGAAGGCGTCAGGCGGCCGACCGCATAGCCAACGGCCGCGGCCAGAATCGCCGCGGCCACGAGGCTCACGATTCCCTCAATCAACTGTGTCCGGCGCGTGTCCATGCCCGCACTCATAGCGGGCAAACCTTGCCAGCCGGTTAGGCTGGTAATTCGCTTGGATGATGGATTTCGGTAATTTCGGGCTGATCCTCGACCAGATCGATCACCGCCCGGGTGAATTCCTCCACATCCTCGGGCTTGCGGCTCGTGACGATATTGCCATCGGTCACCACCGGCTCATCGACGACGGTTGCGCCCGCGTTGCGAAGGTCGGTCCGGATCGACGGCCAACTGGTCACCGTGCGGCCGCGCAACAGATCGGCCTCGACGAGCAGCCACGGTCCATGACAAATCGCCGCGACCGGCTTGCCCTGCTCGTTGAATCGCCGGATCAGCGCGATTGCTTTTACTTTCAGGCGCAGATGGTCAGGATTGCGCACCCCGCCCGGCAGGATGAGTGCGTCAAAATCGTCGGCATTGGCCTGGTCAATGGTAAGGTCCGGCCGGATCGTCTTGCCGGGATCATCATGGACCGTCGCCTGGATCGGGTCGAGCGTCGGTGAGGCGAGCACAACCTCGGCGCCCAATTTCATCAGCATCTCGCGCGGGCCGAACAGCTCCCATTCCTCGAAGCCGTCGCTGGCCATGATCAGGATTCTGGAGTCTGCAATCCGGGGCATTGGAACCTCCTTCTATCGCCGGTCGCTTATGCCCGCCGATGAGTCGAGTGAACCCTTATCCGCCATGCTGAGGCACAGCAGCGACAGCGAACCGGGCTTCACGCGCAAGCGCATGGGTCGATATTGGGCCTATTTCGACGGCGACAAGAGAATCGCGGACCGCCCGACGATCGACCGCCTAAACGCGATCGCTTTGCCACCGGCATATGAAAAGGCGTGGTTCTGCAAGGATCCTGATGGCCACCTCCAAGCGACCGGGGTCGATGCGCGCGGCCGCAAGCAATATCGCTACCACCCCGATTTTCGCGCGCGCCAGGAGCAGTCGAAGTTCGACGGGCTGCCCGAGTTCGGCAAATGCCTCCCCAAGATTCGCCGCAAGGTCGACCGGGATCTTCGCCAGCGCGCGCTCAGCCGGGACAAGGTGATCGCCGCCGTCGTCCGCCTGCTCGACGACGACTATCTGCGCGTGGGCAACCGCGAATATGCCAAGGAGAACCAGAGTTTCGGGGCAACCACATTGCTCAGCCGCCAGGTTCACGACGACGGCCGCAAGGTGAAGATGCGGTTCATGGGCAAGAGTCGGATCGAGCATGAGGTCTCGATTACCGACCGGACTCTACGGCGGGTGGTGCGCCAGCTTCAGGAACTGCCGGGACAGGCGTTGTTCCAATATGTGAATGGCGACGCCAACCCGCACCCGGTCAGTTCGAACGACGTCAACGATTATATCCGCGACGCGACCGGCGGCGAATTCACCGCCAAGCATTTTCGCACCTGGGGCGCGAGCGTCCTCGCGTTCGAACAAATGATGTTGAAGGCGGACGATGCACGGATCAGCATCAACATGATGATCGAGCCGGTCGCCGAAGCGCTCGGCAATACGGTGGCGATAAGCCGCAAGGCCTATGTCCACCCGGCCCTCATCGCGGCGGTCAAGGAACGGCCGCGAGATCCGTTGAACGGCATGGAATGGCCGCGTGCGCGCAAATGGCAATCCGACTGCGAAGTCGGGTTGCTTCGCTTCCTCGCCAAGCGTCAAAAGCGAAGGGCGGAACCGCCGGCGGCTTGATCGGGGACACGCGGCCCGCCAAGAACGGGCCATGACGTTGGATCCCGCTATCTCCTGGCTGTCGCAAAATCGCGACGGGCTATTGCTCGGGATCGTCGCCGGCTTTGCGCTGGTCGCGGTCATGCTCCTGCTGCGCGGCATCGGCCGGGGCCTGGTCGCCCGCGATCCGCACGGTCTTAGCTGGCGCATCGTGATTGGCCGCGTGCTCGCCAAGACGACCGTGCTGTTCATGGTGTTCGCCGCCGCGGACACGGTCGCCACTTATGCCGATCTGCCGCGCCGCGCCGCCCATCTGATCGACATCGGCTTCATCGTCGCTTTCGCTCTGCAGGGCGCGATCTGGGGTCGCGAGTTGATTCTTGGCCTGATCGGCCGCCGCGTCGCCGAGGACGGCGCGAGCTCGCTGGGCAATGCGATGGCAATCATCCGCGTCCTCGTCAGCGTCGCTCTGTTCGCGATCGCCGGCATCCTCATCCTCGACAATTTGGGCGTGAACGTCACCGCGCTTGTCGCGGGCCTCGGCATCGGCGGCATCGCCATCGGCCTCGCCGCGCAGGGCATTTTTTCCGACCTGTTCGCGGCGTTGTCGATCCTGTTCGACAAGCCGTTCAAGAAGGGCGACACGATCCGCTACGACACCAGCACCGGCACGGTCGAACGGATCGGCCTCAAAACCACGCGGTTGCGCTCGATCACCGGCGAGCAATTGATCATGGCCAACACCAAATTGCTCGAGCGCGAGATCCATAACCTCGCCCAGGCGAATGCACGGCGGATCACCATCTATCTTGCGGTCAGCGGCGGAAATTCCACCGAGACGATTGACGACGTCGGCGCGGCGGCAGCGAAGGCGGTTGCCGCCCAGAAGGGCTGCAAGCTCGTCCGCTGCGCTTTGTCTGGCGCCGGCGCCGGGGCGCTCGCCTTCGATCTGGTCTACGATGACTCGACTCTGGACAACGACCGCATCGCCACCAACCGCTCGGCGATCCTGAGATCGTTGATCGAAGCCCTGGCCCCGCACAAGCTCGTGCTCTCGCGCGCCTCAGACCAGCCGCCGGCGCCCCTGCCCTTCTGATGCCGCTCGCCAGCCTCGACGATATCCGTTCGAAGATCGGCGAAGAAGTCGGAGTTTCGGACTGGCTGACCATCGACCAGCCGCGCATCGACGCGTTCGCCGATGCGACCGAAGATCATCAGTTCATCCATGTCGATCCAGCGGCGGCCGCCGCGGCCGGGTTTGGTGGCACGATCGCCCACGGCTTCCTGTCGCTGTCGCTGCTGTCGCGCATGGCGGCCCAAGCGATGCTGTTGCCCGACAGCCTGAAGATGGCGCTCAATTACGGCTTCGATCGCGTGCGTTTCCTCGCGCCGGTCAAGTCCGGGAAGCGCGTTCGCGGGCGCTTCACGCTTGACTCGGTCGAGGAGAAAGCGCCGGGGCAAATCCTGTTGCGCCACACGGTCACGGTCGAGATCGAGGGCGAGGACAAGCCCGCGCTCACCGCCCTGTGGCTCGGCCTGATGTTCGTTTAAGGAGAGTAGAATGGCTCGCGACGCCGTCATCGTTTCCACCGCCCGGACCCCCATCGGCCGCGCCTACAAGGGCGCCTTCAATGCGACGTCGGGACCGACCCTGGGCGCATTCTCGCTGAAACCGGCCATCGAGCGAGCCGGGATCGATGCGGGCGAGATCGACGATGTGGTGTGGGGCGCGGTGCTCACGCAGGGCACGCAGTTCGGCAATATCGGCCGCCAGGTCGCTCTCCGCGCCGGCTGCCCGGTCAGCGTGTCGGGCATGACGATCGACCGCCAATGCTCTTCGGGGCTGATGGCGATTGCCACGGCCGCCAAGCAGATTGTCGTCGACAAGATGGAGGTGGTCGCGGCCGGCGGTCAGGACAGCATCTCGTTGGTACAGACGCCCGAGATGCGGATCGCGCCCGACCCCTCGCTGATCGCCATGCACCAGCACGTCTACATGCCGATGCTGCAGACCGCCGAGACCGTCTCCCGGCGCTACGGCATCAATCGTGAGCGGCAGGACGAATATGCACTGAAGAGTCAGCAGCGCACCGCCGCGGCGCAAGCCGCCGGGCGGTTCGACGACGAGATCGTGCCTGTCACCACGGTGATGATGGTGAAAGACAAGGAGACCGGTGAGGTCTCGCAGACGGAAGTCACGATCGCCAAGGACGAGGGCAATCGGGCGGACACGACCCTGGAAGGATTGTCGAGCCTGAACCCCGTGCTCGGCCCCGACACGTCGATCACCGCCGGCAATGCCAGCCAGTTGTCGGACGGTAGCTCGGCCTCGATCCTGATGGAGGCAAAGGAAGCGGAACGTCGTGGCATCGCGCCCATGGGCCGCTACATCGGAATGGCGGTCGCCGGCACGGAACCGGACGAGATGGGCATCGGCCCGATCGACGCGGTCAACAAGTTGCTCAGACGCTTCGACTTGAAGGTCGACGACATCGGCCTGTGGGAATTGAACGAAGCGTTCGCGGTCCAGGTACTCTACAGCGCGGAGCAGCTCGGGATCCCCGAGGACCGGCTGAACGTCGACGGCGGGTCGATCTCGATCGGCCACCCCTACGGAATGAGCGGTGCGCGAATGACCGGCCACGCCTTGATCGAGGGCAAGCGTCGCGGCGTCAAATATGTCGTCGTCACCATGTGCGTCGGCGGCGGGATGGGCGCGGCGGGACTGTTCGAAGTGCTATAAGAGGCCACCATGTCGCAGG
>DATFUB010000137.1:0-17628 GCA_035261225.1 Sphingomicrobium sp. | reverse complement strand
CTCCGGCTGCTGGCCATCTGTCGTGAACTCGGCCGCGAAATTGCCCGCCTCTGTCGAACCCTGACAGCGAATGTGTGCCCGGCCTTTCCAGGGATTATCGAAACTGCACGAACCTTTCGCGACGCTGGGGTTCGCGTGGGGCGACGATGCGAGGGTAATCAGATCAATGTGTAAAGTGCCGGCCTTGTCATCCTGGCTCTCGCTTATCCCACTAAACGCGATGAGCGACTTATGGGGGATGCTGAACCAAAAGGACCGGCGGCCATTCGAATAGCTGACGAGGCCGACTGCCTTGTTGCACGCCGCGGTCTGGTTACCGTCCGGCGTAGCCAACCGGTCGCAGGTGCCCGTCACCCAATACATGCCGGTAAGCCCAGCATGATCCTGTGCACTTGCCGGCGTGAATGACACGAGGGCGGTCGCAGCCGCAGCAAAAACGCTACGACTTCTCAATCCACCACCTCGTTTTCGCTGACACCCCACAGGTCAACCGTATGGATGTAGCCTTGGCGGTTGCCGAACGCGATGCGGCACCAGCCGGAAGAGCATTTGTCGATGCGACCGACGGCGCCGGCTTCCACATTGTAGCGGACGCGTGCTCCGTCGTCGGGTTTGACCCGGACCGGCCGCTCGACGCCCGGTTTGACTACCCCGGTCCGCCGGTCGCTGAGCAAGGTGACCAACATCCAGCCCTGGACTCCGTCGGGGTCCTGAATCAGCCGCCATGTCTCATATTTCTTGACCACGCGGACCGGCAGGTCGCGGCGCTGGTAGAGCCACACGCCGGGATAATTCTTGCCCGGCCCGGTGCGGGTCATCGCCTGGCCCGACGCGATCGACGCCCAATAGGGCGGCTGCTTGTCCTGCGCGGCGGCGGGGGCGGCCACCAGCAGCATCGTCATTGCCGCGAAGGCGTGGCGCACTACGCCCCCGTCAGGATGCGGTCGACCAGCTGCTTCACGGTCGGGACGAAGCCGTTCGAATAGAAGGGATCGGTCTTGAAACGGAACGCCGAGTGGCCGGCGAACATGAGATTGTGTTCAACCGGCCCGCCGTGGGCGATCTCCTGCAGCGTCTTCTGAATGCAGAAGCTGCGCGGGTCGGCGAGGCGGCCGGTCGAATTCTTTTCGTTGTCGGCCCACGACGAGAACGCGCACTGGCTCAGGCAACCCATGCATTCGGCCTGGTCCTTGCGGATGTGCTTTTCTTCCTCGGGCGTGACGAAGATCAATGTGTCGTCGGGCGACTTCATCGCGTTGGTAAACCCTTGCGCATACCATTCACGCGCATGGATCAGGTCGCCCTTGGTTACCCAATAGTGCCGCTTGGTGCCGATGCCGACATCGAGCTCGAAATGGTGGTCGCCGATCGATTCCTTGGTGTAGGCGATTTGGCGCTCGCTGCGCGCTTCGAGGTTGCGCAGGAATGGATTGCGCACCGCCGATGAATAGAAACCGGTCGGAGAGAAGCGGTGGAGCAGGATGTCGCCTTCTTCAAGATTCATTAGCCGCGCCTTCCACTCGGGCGGGATCGGACTTTCCTGAGTCAGCAGCGGGCGCGTTCCGAACTGGAAGATGATCTGGCCGAGTTCGGGATTGTCGATCCAATTGTCCCATTCGTCGAGCCGCCACACGCCGCCGGCCATGACGATCGGGACGGTGTCGGCGAGGCCCTGCTCGCGCATCGTGTCGCGTAGCGCCTTGACCCGCGGATAGGGATCCTGCGGCTTGCGCGGGTCCTCGGCGTTGCTCAGGCCGTTGTGCCCGCCGGCCAACCACGGATCCTCGTAAACCACCGCAGCGAGCCATTCGGCGGCCTTGTGGTAAGCGCGCTTCCACAGCGCGCTGAACGCCCGCGCCGAGCTAATGATCGGCAGATAATTGACGCCGTAGGACGCGGCGATTTCGCTCAGCTTGTAGGGCATGCCGGCGCCGCAGGTGACGCCTGTCACCAGGCCTTTGGTTCGCTCGAGGACGCCGTGCAGCACTCGCTGCGCGCCGCCCATCTCCCATAGCACGTTGATGTTGATCGCGCCCTTGCCCGACGCCATGTCGTAAGCGCGCTGGACCTGCGCGACCGCGCCGTCGATCGCATATTGAATCAATTCTTCATGCCGGTCGCGGCGGGTCAGCGCCTCATAGATTTGCGGGATGATGCGGCCTTCGGCGTCATAGCTGTCGGCGTTGACCGCGCTGACCGTGCCGATGCCGCCGGCTGCCGCCCAGGCGCCCGAGCTTGCATGGTTGGTCGCGGAGACTCCCTTGCCGCCTTCGATCAGCGGCCACACCTCGCGGCCGCCGTAAAGTATCGGCTTCAGGCCCTTGAACAAATCGCGTCTCCCCGGCGTCCCAAACGCCCTTCAAGGCGCTCATATAGGGCGACTTTACGACCGATGCGCGGAAAAAATAAGCGGGGCCCCGGACGCTTCCGAGGCCCCGCTCAACTATTCACCAAATCGCGGTTAGCAGTTGCCGGAGGCGATCACTCCGCCAACCACGGCTCCGAGTGCTCCACCGACAATTGCGCCGGTCGCGCGGTCATTACCGCGGTGATAGCGGTAGTAGCCGCGACGCCCATTGTCAGAAACCGCGCTGCCGATCACGGCACCGGCGACACCACCAAGGGCTGCGCCGGCAACCGGGTTCCCACAGCGATCGCCATAGCCGCCCTCGTATCCGCCGTATCCGCCGTATCCGTACGAAACCGGGTAGCCGTAACCGTAGGCGGGATAGCCGTAGGCGTAACCGCCGCCATAGCCGTAGCCGGGATAGCCGTAAGACGAATACACCCGCGTCCGGTAAACTGGCCGGGCGTAGCCGTAGCTTCGGTAGGAATAGCTCGGGCGATAGCGATACCCGGAGTCGTTGAAGTCTCGGTCACG
This sequence comes from Sphingomicrobium sp., assembly GCA_035261225.1. Lineage (GTDB taxonomy): Bacteria > Pseudomonadota > Alphaproteobacteria > Sphingomonadales > Sphingomonadaceae > Sphingomicrobium. The sequence goes on along the minus strand of DATFUB010000137.1, from coordinate 14,747 downwards.
GTGGCGTTCGCCGCGGTATGAATCGCCGCGGTCATGATTCCACGACCTCGCTTCGGCAGTGGACGGAAGCGCCGCAACGGAAGTCGCCGCGAGCGCGAGTACAATCTTGCTCAACATCGAAAAACTCCTCGATCTTACGCGTCGGCTCAGCAGGATCGGCCGACTCACAAGATTAGTTGCGCTTTGCAACCTGTCATGACCATGAATGCTGATTCAACTTTTCGACGAGCCGAGCGAATAATCGAGACCAATGTCGACCGCCGGGGCCGACTGCGTGATCCGCCCAACCGAAATGAAGTCGACACCGGTTTCGGCGATGGCGCGGACGGTTTCGAGCCTCACACCGCCCGACGCTTCCAGCGGCACGCGTCCGGCGACCAGTTCGACCGCCTCGCGCAGCATCGGCGGCGCCATATTATCGAGCAACAAACGTTCGGCGCCCGCGGACAGTGCGGGTTCGATCTGGTCGAGGCAGTCGACTTCGACCTGCACCTGAAGCCCGGTATTCGCGGCCTTGGCGCGTTTGACCGCTTCGACGACGCCGCCGCACGCGGCGACGTGATTGTCCTTGATCAACACGCCGTCATCAAGGCGCATGCGATGGTTCTGCGCACCGCCCATCCGCGCCGCATATTTGTCGAGCACGCGCAGGCCGGGAATCGTCTTGCGGGTATCGAGCAGGGTCGCGCCGGTTCCGGCGATCGCATCGACGTAGCACCGGGTCAGAGTCGCGATGCCCGACAAATGCTGGAGCGTGTTGAGCGCCGAGCGCTCGGCGGCGAGCATGGCGCGGGCATTGCCTTCGAGCCGCATCAACACGCCGCGGGCCTCGATCCGGTCACCGTCGCTCGCCAGTTCCGCGATTTCGACTTCGGCGTCGAGCGCGTGGAACATCGCCGCGGCGATCTCCAGCCCGGCAACGGTAATCGGCTCGCGCGCCATGATTGCCGCGGTAAACTGCGCATCGCCCCGCATCGTCGCAGCCGAGGTGACGTCGCCGCCGATCCCGAGATCTTCGGCCAAAGTTCCGGTGACGAATTCGTTGAGATTGAAGCCCGAGGGGAGCGCCATGGCGCCCGCGTCTAAGCGAGTGTCCGCTGAAGGGCTAGTAATTCAGGAAGATGAGGAGCTTCACGTCGACCGCGAAGCCCTCGGCGCGCTTCTGTTCGACGAAGTTGGAGATTGCGGCGCGCTCGACGAGATGGATGGCAATGTCCTCATTATGGTCGCCGCCGCCCTCGCCGATCCGGCGCAGCCCGTGCGCGCGGACCAGAGTGAAGCTTTCCGACAGCATGCCCGGCGAGGCGTGGAAATCGCCAAGGCGTTCGATCCGCTCCGCGGTGAAGCCGGTTTCTTCCTCGAGCTCCTTGATCGCGGTTTCCTCGACCGTCGCATTGGGGTTCTCGTCGCCGACCAGCCCGGCCGGAAGCTCGACGCAGCGCGCGCCCAGCGCGACCCGCGGCTGGTCAATCAGGACGACCTTGCCGTCATATTCGGCGAGAATCACGACCGCGCCGATGTTGCGCGTGCGGCTCGCATATTCCCATTTGCCGCGCTTGAGCAGTCGTACGAACCGCCCCTCGCACATGGTTTCGGCGGGCGGCAGGTCGTCGAGGTTCACAGCTCGATCAATTTGTCGGGGATTTCGTTCACATCGCCCGCCGAGCGCGGGAAATGCTCGGCGAGAACTGCGCCGACGCGTTCGATCGCCGCGACGATGCCGTCGCCGGGACGCCCGGCGCGCACCTCGACCAGCAATGCCGCCATGGCTTCACCCCAGGTGTGCGCGTCGGTGACCTTAAGGATCGCTTCGTCGGCGACGATCTCGGCCCGCCGCTCGCCCATCGAGAGATAGATGAGGATGCCGGTGCGGCCGACCGTGCGCCTCTCGGCAGCGGCGCGAAACACCGTCACGGCGCGGCGTCGGACCCGGCGGGCCTTGGTCGCCGAGGGAGTGAGCGCGAGTCTGAGCGGCATCCATTTCAGGATCAGCAACGCGACGGTAAATTTAAGCGCGGCGAAGAACATCAGCAGAGTCAGCAGCTGGCTGAGCGTTGGCTCGGGCTCCCAGCCGCCGAACAGGAGATTGTACCACCAGACCAGCGCGGTCGGCCAAATCGCCGCCCAGGCGAGCACCGCGAACAGCGGCACCAGCGCCCAGTGCAACGCAACGTCATGGTAAGAATTGCTGAGCGGCGTCGCGACGGCGACGATCTCGCCATCGCTCTGCCCTTCAGCCGCGGCGATCGCCGCGCTGACCTTGTCATGATCGGCTTCGGAGAGTTGCAACGTCACCAACTGCCTCCCGCTCCGCCACCACCGAACGAGCCGCCACCGCCAGAGAAGCCGCCGAACCCGCCACCGCCCCAAGACGAGCCACCGCCCCAGCCACCGCCGCGCGAGCCGCGGCTAAGTTCGTCGAGGCCCCAAAGGACAACCCACGGGCTGACCCCACCCGAGCGGTCACGATAGCGTCGCCCGCCAGCACGCCGGAACATGGAGAGCACGACAAACCCAATGATCATCGCCCAGAATATCGCGGGCAGAGCGCCGCCGCTCGAATGGCGCCGGGTTTGTTGAGCCTGCGCGGCCTGCGCGACGTTTTTCCGCGCCTCTTCCGGCGGCAGACTCATCTGCTTGATGATGGCGTCGGCGCCAGCTTCTATCCCGCCACCGTAATCGGGCGGGGTCTGCTTGAAATGAGGAAGAATCTCCTCGCGTGTAATCACCCCGGACAAAGCGTCGGTCAGAAACCCGCCGGCGCCATAGCCAGTGGCAATCCACACCTTCCGCTCGTTCGGCGCGACCAGCAGGAGGACGCCGTCGTCCTTGTCCTTCTGGCCGATGCCCCACGCACGGCCGAGCCGGTAGGCATAGTCTTCGATCGGATAACCCTCGAGGCTGGTGACTGTCGCGACGACGAACTGACGCCCGCTCTGCGTCTCCAAAGCCTGCGACTTGCTCGACAGATCGGCGACCTGTTGCGGGGTAAGCAGATGCGCCTGATCGACCACGCGGCCGGTCAGCTTTGGAAACGTCTGCGCTCCAGCCGGCGCGGCGAAGAGAAACGCCAACGCCGCAAATAGACCCCAGATCGTCATTCCCGCGAACGCGGGAATCCCGCTTCTCTGCCGCGAGGGCAGCGGGACCCCCGCTTGCGCGGGGGTGACGGCAAGGGAGCTCATATGTGCCTCAGTTCGTGTTGAAGTTCACCGATGGCGCTTGCTGCGCCGCCGCGGCTGCCTCGAACGGGACCTTGGGCTTGGCGCCGTAGAAGATCTTGGCGCCGATCGCATCGGGGAAGGTGCGGATGCGCGTATTATAGGAGCGCACCGCCTCATTATAGTCGCGGCGCGACGCGTTGATGCGGTTCTCCGTGCCTTCGAGCTGGTCCTGCAACGCGAGGAAGTTCGTGTTGGATTTGAGCTCCGGATAGGCCTCCTGCAGCCGCTGCAACGGAATGATCGCCTGGGTGAGCCGGCCCTGGGCGTCGTTGAACGCCTTCACCTTGGCCGGATCGTCGAGGTCGCTCGCATTGAGCTGGACGCGGCCGGCATCGGCGCGGGCCTGGGTCACCGCGATCAGTACGCCGCTTTCCTGCTTGGCATAGCCTTTCACCGTCTCAACCAAATTGGGGATGAGGTCGGCGCGACGCTGATAGTCGGCCTGGAGGTTAGCCCATTGGGCGTTGACCTGCTCCTCGGCAGTGGGAACGCTGTTGAGACCGCAGCCCGCGAGGCTGAGCGCGGCCAAAGGTGCGAGCAATCCTAAACGGCGAAACTTCGTCATCGTCCCCTCCAATGGGTCATGTCGGAGGCTTAACTAGATGCGCGACCGAATCGTTTCAATGCTGTCTTAAGCTCGCAACACAGCTGCGGCTTTCATTTCGGCGCACGCACGCTACGCTTTGGCACGTCGCCAAACATGGGGAGTCGGACAATGCTGAGGGAATTCAAGGCCTTCATCGCCAAGGGCAATGTGCTCGATCTCGCGGTCGCGGTGATCATCGGCGCCGCCTTCGGCAAGATCGCGACCAGCCTCACCGAAGACATCATCATGCCGATCGTCGGCAGAATCTTCGGCGGGCTCGATTTCTCGAGCCAGTTCATGATGCTGGGGCCGGTTCCCGACGGCTACAAGGGCAGCCTCAAGGATTATGCCGCGCTCAAGGCCGCAGGCGCGCCAGTGCTTGGCTGGGGCGAGTTCGTCACGGTGGTGATCAACTTCGTCATCCTCGCCTTCATCATTTTCCTGCTGGTCCGCGCAGCGAGCAAGATGATGCGGCGCGCGGAAGATACGGGCGGTCCGAGCGAGGTTGACCTGCTGACCGAGATCCGGGACGAACTGAAGAAGCGGTGACTCCGTCATCCTGAACTTGTTTTAGCATCCATGACCTTCGTCAGGATGACTCGCTCGCGGTCACTTCGGCCTGCCGCTGAACCCTGCTTCGGTGCGCAGCGCGTCGCCATCCATCAGCACGCCGTCGCTCATCACCTGGTCGACGTGGCGGAGGTCGCCGATGTTTTTCTCCGGATCACCGTCGACCAGCAGCAAATCGGCTTCCTTGCCGACCTTGATCGATCCGGTGCGCCCATCGGCCTTGACGTTGCGCGCCGCGGCGATCGTCGCTGTTGCGAGCGCCTCCGCTGGGGTCATGCCGCCGTCGACGTAAAGCTCGAGTTCGCGCACCAGCTCCATGCCGGTGCCGTCCGTCCCCGCGACGATCGGAACGCCGGCGCGGCGGAGCTTGGCGACATATTCCTGCATGTGGTGAACGCTGGCCTGGGCGTCCGCGCGAGTCATGCCCGGCAGATACGGAATCGGTCCGGCCTTGAAGCCGCGTTCGGTCGCCGCCGGCAAAGTCCCGACATAGGGCGCATAGGCCGGCGCCACGGTCCCGGCGTTGGCGAGGAGGACGCCTTCGACGACCACGAGGGTCGGATCGAGCACGATCTTCTTCTCGGCCATCGTCTTGATCACCGTCCTGGTCGGTTCGGCATCGAGATCGACGTCCTTGAAATATTTGCCAGGGCCAAGCATCCGCATCGTCGTATTCGACTTGGCGACGACCTCGGCGGGCATCGCCTGCATGGTCGCGAAATAGATGTGGGTGATCTCGTCATAGCCGGCGTTGATGGCATCGAGCGTCCGCATGCCCGCCGGAATGTGACCGTGAACGTGCAGTCCGAGCTCGTGCGCCAGCTTCGCCGCCGGCGGAATCCACGCCGGATTCATCGACGTGTAGAATTTAACGGCTGTAAGGTTGTTGGCCTTGATCTTGCGCACAGCGGCGAGGGTTTCGTCGAGGCTCGACACCGCAAGGCTGCCCTGCGCGACCAGCGGACCCTTCTGGTCGACAATGACCGAATCGAAACATTCGGGCGCGAGCAGGGTCCCGTTGTTGCGGCGTTCGCGCTGCGACACGTCAAGCTCGATCGGCCCGCCCGGATTGCGGCAGTTCGTCACCCCAAGCGCCAACTCACTAACGGCCTGGAAGTCGTCGCCGACGTGCATGTGGCTGTCCCACAGGCCCGGAACGAGCGTCTTGCCGTTGCCGTCGATCACGCGCGCTCCGGCCGCGAGCTTGGGCAGCATCGTTCCAACCATTTGAATTTTGCCGTCGGCGACGACGACGTTCTGGCCGGCGACGAAGCGCTCGCGGTCGGCGTCATAAATCTTGACGTTGCGAAACAGCACCGGGCGCTTGGCGTCCGCGGTCAGGAACTTCTTGGCTGTGGCGGGGGCCATGGCAGCGATGGCTGCGTCCTGAGCGGCCTGCATCTTGTCGAGATTGGCCTCATAGCCATCGGGAAGCACCCCGAGACCGACGAGCTCCCCGAAAAACGTCCCATTTTCGACCCAATAGGCCTGCGGCGTTTGGTTGGTTCCCCGCATCAGGATCAGGTCGACGTGCTTCTTGCCCCGCGGCCCGTCGACTTCGAGCGACGTCACCTTCTGGAAACTTGCCTTGCCGGACGGAAGCAGCGCCATGCCTGCGGACCCGGCCGCGAGCAGCGCGTCAATCTGCGGCGCGACACTCACGAAAGGGCCGCCCTGCGCGATGTAGAAAGCGGGCGTCGAATAGGTCGTGTCGCCCTTGTCGACCGGGCTTGTCCACGACGCATTGCCGCTCGTAATCGCAAAATTCTCGGCCGCATCGCCGCTCGGCGTAACGCCGCGAATGACGACTTCCGCGGGCATGCCATCGGCGCCGGTCCGCATCGTCTCGTCGGTCTCGAAGATCAACCCGCGAAGCAGGATCGACTGGCGGAACGCCGTGCGGCCGTCGGCGGTCTTCCACATATATTCGTCGCCATGCTTGCCGGCGGTCGAAACGATGACGAAGTGAGTCGCGTCTTTGGGCGGGACGAGCAATTGATCCTTGGGCGTCTGCGCCGCGATGGCGGACGACGCGCAGGCGGCGAACAGCATTGCGATCATGGTCTTGCGCATGGAAAACCCCCTGGATGAATGCCACCGCGTGGCAGCGGACCCCGGGCTTTGCAAACCGCCGTTCGACGGACGGACGGCTGAGCGTCACGAACTCGAGGTTCAGCGAAGACGGACCAGGGTCTCCGGGATTTTGGTCGAGCCCGGGCCAACGTCCCAATGAACCGCGCGCCCGCGCGAGTTCGGCGTTGAGCCATCCTCACTGTTGTTGGTCAGGATCTCGCCGTCGGTGATCACGGTGAAGCGGCCTAGCGCGCGTGAGGCCGGTCCGTTTTTCATGCCTTCGGCCGCGGCCGCTCCGGCGCGCGAGGCGAGCGGGCCCGAGCCGCCGGTCATCGCCGGCGCCGTGACCAGCACCGAGCCGTCGGCACGCCGGCGAATGGCGACAAACGGAATGAGCAAATCGTTGTCGGGGAGCATCGGGAAGACGAAGTCCTGCTTCGCGCTGCCTTCGAAATGATAGTCGACGTCGAACACGCCTTTCCCGCGGTAGGTGACCGAGCGCCAGCCATCGAACTTCATCAACTTGGCTGCGAAGGCGCGGTTCGAATCATCGTCGAAGCCCGGCAGACCGAACATCCTGGCCATCTCCGCGCTTTCCTTGTTCTTGGATGCGGCGCCCTCGGCCGCCTGCTTGTCGAACTGCGCCTTGAGTTTGGCGAGCTCGGCGGCCGTGCACGGACGCGCCGGATCGTCGCTGTCGTCGCCGATCATGGAATCCGTGGCGATCTCCGCCTTCCCGCTCTTGGTGCAGTGCGCCATGTCGGCTTTCCACGGCTCCGGCGGCTTGGGCTCCGCGTCGGGCGGCGTTTGGAGGACGATCTCGCCTTTGTAGTCGAGGATGAAATTGCCGTTCTTGAGCAGCGTCAAGTCCGAAGTGAACTTGCCCGGCCCCCACAAGCATCCAGTCAAAAGCAACGGCGCGGCGAACGCGAGCAAACGCTTGGACCAATGATGCATGACGACCCCCCTTGAGCGAAAGCCTAGCCGACGATCATTACGGGGAAAAGGAAGTGGGGAGCTTCTGTTGCCCGGTGCTCCCCAAACCGCTGGAATCCCCTTCTGTTGCCCGGTGGGGTCCGACCGCGCTTTTGTCTTTGTAACTTAGATCGTTAGATCGTCAGTTACGCAGCAATTGCGAGCGCCTCGTTATCGTTGGCACTTGTGTTTATGAGCCGTCACGGTGGTCTCATGCCGACCGGCAATCAGGCCTTTAATGCACTCGTCGATCCTATTTCGCCCCCGTCAGCAACCGCCGAAATCCGTCTCAGCGGGCGGCTGGTGGTGGAGGCGCCGGGGTACTGCCCCCCGGGTCCGAAATGCCTATTTCACCTAACAGTCTACCGATATAGCCGGGTTGCCCCGACCCGCCCTAGATAGGCGCTTCGCCTTAAAATCTCAAGAAAACGCACTGGCGCGGGAGCCGGCAGGGCTGATATGAGTTTGTCACAAACCGATAATCTTGGGGACGGGAAGACGATGAAAAAACTGACGTTTGCGGTGGTTGGCGCAGTGGCTTTGATGACCGGCGCCTGCAGAGGCGGAAATGAAGACCAGGTCAACAACGCCGAGATGAACCAGACCGGCGCCGAGCTGAACGATCTCGCCAATGACGCCGCCAATAATGCCGCGGAGGCCGAGAACCTCGCCGCCCAGCAACAGCAGCTCGAAGCGAACAACGCGGCAGAAGTGACCGACAACACGGTCAACCCGAAGGACGCCGACGAACAGAATGTGAGCGGCATGTAAGCTAGCCCTTACGGCGAAACATGAGGGTCGCCGGCCCCGCCCGGCGGCCCTTTTTGTTTGCGCCGCGCGCGCCTAGGTCGGCGTGCATGAGCGACGCGGCGATCCCGGCATCCACCTTGATCCTGGTTCGCAACCGCGACGCAGCGCCACCCAAACTGCTGATGGTCGAACGCAGCGAAAAGATGGCGTTCGCGGCCGGCGCTCTGGTGTTTCCGGGCGGCCGGATCGACGAGGCCGACCTTCGGCTCGCGCAGGATCTCGGGCTCAGGGATGGCGCGGCGGTTGCGGCGATCCGTGAAACGATCGAGGAGACGGCGGTCCCGATTGGCTTGAGCCCTATCCCGGACCGCGAGGCCGCACTGAAAATCCAGTCCGAACTGACCGGTGGAGCGGATTTCGCGGCGTTACTCTCAAGCCTGAACCTGACCGTGGACGCCGCGGCCCTGACGCCGTTCGCGCGCTGGGTGCCCAAATTCCATGCCGTGCGCCGCTTCGACACTCTGTTTTTCGTCGCCGAGGCGCCCGTGGGCGATTGGCCACCCAACGTGATCGCGGGCGAATGCTCGGGCGCTTACTGGCTGTCCGCCGCCGAGACGCTGGAGCGTGAGGCGAGCGGCCAGGCCCGCCTGATCTTCCCGACCCGGCGCAACCTCGAACGGCTCGCGCAACACGCCAGCTTCGCGGAAATCCGGGCGGATGCGCTCGCTCACCCGGTCGAACCGGTGACCCCCTGGGTCGAGGAACGCAACGGCGAGAAATTCATCACCATCCCCGCTCATCTCGGTTATCCGGTCATCGAGGAACGCCTCGACGGCCTCTGGCGGGGGTGATTTCGAACCGAGTCGCGGACCGCGCCCACGAAAAAGGGGACCCGCCAAGGCGGATCCCCTTCTCTTCGAACCCCCCGAAGATTTATTTCAGATGGTTCGACAGATGCTTGTTCATTTCGAACATGCTGACCCGATCCTTGCCCCCAAAGATCGGCTTGAGCGTCGCGTCAGCAACAATTTCCCGTTTGTTCTGAGGATTTTGCAGGTTATTCTTGCGGATGTGATCCCAGATCTTCGAGACCACTTGGCTGCGCGGCAATGGCGCGCTGCCAGTAATCTTGGCGAGATCCGCCGAAGGTTGAACCGGGCGAGCCAGTCCGCCCCCTGCTTTACGACCAGTCTCTTTTGCCATCAGGCCCTCCTGTTGTTCCTATCTTCGTAGAGCGCAAAGCTGGTATCATTGCAATGCTGTTGCAGAGGGAAATTCATGGTTTTTCCCTCGTAAACGGAACTACCCGATTCTGCGCGTCGTGGCCGATGTCCGCGCGGCCACCAAATGCAACCCCTGAGCGCGCGCACCAGTCGGCGACGATCGCCTGTTCGTCGGTCCCAAATTCGACGCCGTTGGGGAGCACGTCGGCGACCCGGCCGAGCCGCAGACGGGCGGCGCGGCGGACGTTCGGCGAGGCCGTGACGTGGAACATTGTCCGGTCGATCCGGTAGTGATGCTCACTGACTTCCTCGATGAGCAGATCGACGCCGGTGAAGTCGGGCTCGAGCGGTGTCCCGAGCAGGTTCGAGAGCACGGTCAGGTTGAACGCCATTGCCGGCTGCTTGATATGCGGTTCGAGCGCGGACGCGTCGCGTAGCACCAGCCAGTTGAGCGCGCGGTGGATCGCAGTATCGCCACCGTCGCGCAGCACGTCCTGCGGCATCGGTCCCCAGGCGGCGTCGAGCCCCGCCTTGTGCAGCCCGCCGAGCAGAAAACCGGCGTCGCTATAGCCCATGTAGAGCTTGGTTCGCGCCGCTTCGGGCAAATCGGCGAGCGCCGCTTCGGCGATGCGGTTCGAGCCATAGCCACCGCGCGCGAACCAGACTGCGTCGATCGACGGGTCGGCCATGACCTCGCGCAGCGCCGCGAGCCGTGCTTCGTCCGGACCCGCGAAATGGCCATCCGTCAGAAAGCATTGGGGGTGAATCGACAGCTCGCAATCGCCGCGCGCGGCGGCAATCGCCTCGACTGCTTCGGCGGCTTCGCGCTTCAGGGTGCAACTAGGGGCGACCACTGCAATCTTCATTGTCCGACCTCAATATTGATCTTCGCGCCCGCTGCGGATCAAGGCGCGTCCGACGACGATCAGCCCAACGCCAATCAAGAATGGGATGCCAATAAACGCCATCGACCCGATTGCGGCCACGAAACTTCGCCAGGAGTTGACGGTGGCCAACATGATCAGCGTGCAAAGGCCCGTCAGCCCGGCAACCAGAATGCCGACACCCTGCAGGCATCCGCCGAGTAGCTCTTTCACGTGTTGGTTATTCCCGAACTAGTTGGCCTGGTCATCATTCGGGGTTTCGTGACCGTAATTGCGCCGCGCGCTGCGGAGCAACGCATATCCGCCGTAGGTAATCCCCGCTCCGACCGCGAACGGGATGCCGCCGACCAGGAGAACCAGCTGCCACATGCCGAAGCCGCTAAACTCGCCTGAATCGAACAGGACGATCATCGAACATAGCCCGCTTCCACCCGCGATCAGGATTCCGACCGCCATCAAAATCCCGCCGAAGATTTCCTTCATGGGATCTCCCTCCCCTTATTCGCCCGGTTGCGGGCGAGCACGTCCGCACCCTCCGCGCCTTTGCGATAGAACGTGTTGTAGGTGTCGAACGGGATAATCTGGCCGTTCTCGGTCACGAAGTGAACGCAGCTCCGTTTCACCGTGGCGATGTCAAAATTGTAACGATCGAGGAATTGCAGGATCACCACGCGGAAGCTGTTGGCGTAACTGAGCTCTTCCGGAACCATCGCGTGCGGCAGACAGCACAGCAGGCCGGCGAGCTTCTCCTCGGTGTTCGCCTGCGCAGTGGCGAGCGACAGTAGGTCGAGGATCTTGGCCTTCAATTCGGGATAGGCCTCATAGCTGATAGTGTTGGGCCCGCTGATGATCAGGTCGGGCGGCAGCAGCCGCGTGAGCGGCGTGACCTCGCTCCCCTGGCGCAGCGCATAGCCAATCGAGATCTGGTCGGGGTTGCATGGCAGCGGAATCATATCTTCGGTCGAGAATACCCCCGACTTGCCGACCTCGCGGCGGATCTGGGTCAGCAGCACACGGTTTTCCCGTGCATCGAAATGTTCGTTGCGTCCGGCGTCCTGGACCGGCTGGAAGGTCACCCCACGGACGCAATTCCAGGTCAGTGCATGGCGGATGATGTCGGCGACCTCATGGTCGTTCACGCCGCGCTTCACGACCACCACCAAAGTCGTCGACAGGCCAACCGCCTCGAGCGCCTCGAGCGCCTGCTGGCGGATCCGGCTAAGCTTCGCGCCGCGGAGGTCCATCAGCGCGTCGTCGTTCAGCGAATCGAACTGGAGATAGACTTCGAGTCGTGGGGCATAGCTTGCCAGCCGCTCGACGAACGCTGGGTCCTGGGCGATCCGGACGCCGTTGGTGTTGATCATCACGTGGCGGATCGGCCGCCTCTTCACCGCGTCGAGAATCTCGAAGAATTGGGGGTGGATGGTCGGCTCGCCACCGGACAATTGGACCAGGTCGGGCTCGCCCTCGCTCGCGACCAAAGCGTCGAGCATACGCTCGATATCGGCGAGCGGCCGGTGGCTGCCGTGGATGTCGGTCGCATTGGCGAAACACACCGGGCAAGCGAGGTTGCACGCCTCGTTGATCTCGATCAGCGCGAGGCAGCTGTGTTGCTCATGATCCGGGCAAAGTCCGCAATCGAACGGACAACCGGCTTCGGTGCGGGTCTGGGTGGTGAGCGGCCGGTCGCCGGGCTTGAGCCACAACTTCTGCTGGCGCCAATAGTCGAGGTCGTCGCTGATCAGCGTCTTTTGCACGCCATGATTGCGGCAGCGCTTGAGGTAGAAGACCTTGTCGTCTTCGATGATCACCTTCGCCGGGACGAGCTCGAGGCAGGTTTCACACAAGCTCGTGGTCTGGCCGTGGAAGAGATAGTGCGCGGCCTTGCGCTGTTGCGGAGCGTCAAGCGTGCCGGCGCCCTCGTCCGATGTCCCGCCGCCGCCAGAATAATCCATATGCAACCAGCCCCAGCATCAGGAAGTGAAACAGGTTCAGCGGACCGAGAACCGCCGGGTACGGCTTAAGAAACTCCCACACGAAACGCTGGCCAGCATAGAAGATAATCATCGCGTGAAAAGCATGATGGCGGGCCCAACCGGCATTGTTTAGCCGCGCATGAAGATAAACCACCAGGAACGCCGCCATCGCCGCGGATTCGTAGAGCTGGACGGGATGGCGGCCGATGCCGTCGCCGAGATCGACCGCCCACGGCACGCTGGTGGGAATGCCGTAAGTGTAATCGGGCAGGCCGGCGAAGAAACAGCCGAGGCGGCCGACGATGATGCCGACGCAGATCGGCAGAACCAAAACACCGCCGGTCGACACGCGTACCTTGTGAAAGTGCTTCCACAGCTCGACCGCGACGATGCCGCCGGCGAGCGCGCCCGCGATGCTGTGGGATGGGGCGGCGATCAGGTTTCGCATCGAATTCGCCGAACCGAACAGCCAGGCGCCGATCAACGCGCCGAAGCCCAGCGCCAGGAAATAACTGGGGCGGACCGCCTTCGACAGCGCCAGTGCCTCGTCCGGCCAGCGCTTATACTGCCAACGCGCAGCAAGGGCGGCGGCAATCCACGCGGCGAGGTCACCGGCGTAATGTGCGGCGGGGTTGGTCGGCACGTTGATCATCTGAACGGAGAATTGCCGGTGGGAAGGCGAACGCGCAACCAGGCTGCGCTTTTGGTGTGGCGCCAGTCCCCCGGATGGTGCAGCTTCGCCGCTTGTTGTGGAGGGGCATAATGAAGAAAAGCGCCGCGCTCATGATTGCCGTTGCCGGTCTGTTCGTCAGCTCGGCTGCGCCACCGGTGAGGTATAGCACCATCATTCGCGGCGGAACGATCTACGACGGGTCCGGCGGAGCGCCCTATGTCGGCGATGTCGCGATCGGCGGCGACAAGATCGTCTATGTTGGGCCGCACGCGCCTGGCCGCGCAGCGCGGGTCGTGGACGCAAGAGGCAAGGCGGTGTCGCCGGGCTTCATCAACATGCTCAGCTGGGCGACCGAAAGCCTGATCGCCGACGGCCGCGGGGTCAGCGATACCGTTCAGGGCGTCACACTCGAAGTCATGGGCGAAGGCGATTCGATGGGGCCGTGGTCGCCCGAGATGAATCGCCTCGCGCTGAAGCGCCAGGGCGACATCAAATATCCGATCCGCTGGACGACGCTTGGCCAGTATCTCGAATATCTACAGCGCAAGGGCGTTTCGCCCAACGTCGCCTCATTCGTCGGCGCGACCACCGTCCGGGTCCACGAGCTTGGCGAAAAGGACGTCGACCCAACGCCCGAACAATTGAAGCGCATGCGCGCGATCGTCCGCCAGGCGATGAAGGAAGGTGCGTTGGGCGTCGGTTCGTCGCTGATCTACGCACCCGCGAGCTATGCCGAGACGCCCGAGCTCACCGCAATCACCAGCGAAGCGGGGAAATGCGGCGGCATGTACATCAGTCACATGCGCTCGGAAGGGAACAAGTTGCTCGAAGCGATCGACGAGCTGATCGCGATCAGCCGCGAATCCGGCGCGCCTGCTGAAATCTATCACTTCAAACAAGGCGGGCAGCAGAATTGGGCCAAGCTCGACGCGGCCATCGCCAGGGTCGAAGCAGCGCGCGCCAGCGGCCTGCGGATTACCGCCGACATGTACACCTATCCGGCTGGCGCGACCGGGCTCGACGCAGCGATGCCGACCTGGGTCCAGTCGGGCGGGCTCGAGGAATGGATCAAGCGCCTGAAAGACCCGCCGATCCGCGCCCGCCTGCTCACGGAAATGCGGACGCCGTCGAACGATTGGGAAAATCTGCTGCTGCTTGCCGGAAGCCCCGACCGGGTGTTGCTGATCGCGTTCAAGAATCCGAAGCTCAAGCCGCTGACCGGCAAGACTCTGGCCGAAGTGGCGAAGATGCGCGGCACGAGCCCGGAAGAAACCGCGATGGACCTGGTGATCGAAGATGATAGCCGCGTCGGCACGGTCTATTTCCTGATGAGCGAGGACAATATCAAACGCGAGGTCGGCCTGCCGTGGATGGGCTTCGGATCGGACGAAGCGTCCGAGGTTCCCGCAGGCGTATTCCTGAAATCGAGTAGCCACCCCCGCGCCTACGGCAATGTCGCCCGCGTGCTCGGCCATTATGTGCGCGACGAGAAAGCCGCGACTCTGCCCGACGCGATCCGGCGATTGACCTCGCAGCCAGCGGCCAATCTCGGCATCCGCCAGCGCGGCTCATTGAAGCCCGGCTTTTATGCCGACGTCGTCGTGTTCGATCCCGCGCGAATTCAGGACCACGCGACGTTCGAAAAACCCAAGCAACTCGCGACCGGAGTCGACGACGTGTTCGTCAACGGCGTCCAGGTCCTGAAAGCCGGCAAGCATACCGGTGCCAAGCCCGGGCGCTTCGTCCGCGGTCCGGGATGGACCGGCTGGCCCGGCGGCGGCGCGTGCCGGTGACGCGCTAGGACTGGCCATTT
>DATFUB010000136.1:0-58251 GCA_035261225.1 Sphingomicrobium sp. | reverse complement strand
TGTTTCTGCACGGCGTCCGTCTGTTCCTCGCCGAGGCGGACCTCGACGAGCCGCTACACGAACTGGTCAACGAGCTTCTGCTGTCGCCGATGGGCCGCCGCGATTGGCCGCTGCGCTTCTATTCGGCCGAGCGCCTGTTCTCGGTTGAGGCGCGCCGGCATTTCGTCCCGCCGGATCTCGCGGCGTTGCCCTGACGCGCTCGATTTGACCGGTGTCGTTAAGACTCGGATAATTTCAATCGTGAGCTCGACTTGGAAAAGACGATCGCGATGCGCGACATCGAGCTGAAACTCGACCTTCAGCCTGGCGATGCCGAGGCTCTGGAATCCTCCGCGCTCTTCGGCTCGCGCGATCGCACCGTCGAACAGGTCTCGACCTATTTCGACACGCCCGAACTCGCATTGTTCGATGCTGACCTATCGTTACGGATCCGACAATCGGGCCGCAAGCGTGTCCAGACGGTCAAGGCCGAAAATACAACCGGCGCGGGGCTTTTTGCCCGCCACGAATGGGAGCGGCCGATTCGCGGGAAAACGCCGGTGATGGATGCCCACACGCCCATTCCGCGGCTACTCGCGCGACATCCAGGCGAGCTGGTGCCGCAGTTCGAGGTGCACGTGCAGCGCACGACTTGGACCTTGGACGCTGACGGCAGCGCCATCGAAGTGGCGCTCGATCGCGGGGAAATCCGCGCGGATGAGCGGCGTGAGCCGTTTTGCGAGCTCGAATTTGAGCTGAAAAGAGGCGACCCGAAATCGCTCTTCGATCTGGCCCACCGGATCGATGCGGAGATTCCGGTCCGGCTCAGCGTGCTTAGCAAGGCCGAGCGAGGCTACCGGCTGGAAGCGAGGCACCGCGCGTCGAAGGCCGAACCGATTTGCCTCGATGCCGCGATGCGGGTCGAAGACGCGTTCCGCCTGGTTGTGGCGTCCTGTCTGCGGCAATACCGACTGAATGAGGCGGTGCTGCTGGGCCGGCGGGCGGTGGGCGAATTGCACCAGGCTCGCGTCGCGCTGCGCCGTATGCGGTCGGCGTTGACGATTTTCCGGCCGAATCTGAGCGATCAGGGGGATCGGTTCAACCAGGACTTGCAGCACCTCGCCGCTATCCTGGGCAAGGCCCGCGATTATGACGTATTCGTCGCCCGGCTTGGGCCGGGGCTGGCGAGGGATGTTGCCAGTGCGGCGCGCGACGTGGCCTACGCCGAAGTCGAGAAAGCGCTGGCCGGCAAGGCAACTCGGCGCCTGATGCTGGATGCCGCCGAATGGGCGAGCGTGAGCGGAGTTTGCGTGGAAGCTGCCGACGATGAAATGCCCGGTACGGCGCTCCGGCAATTTTCGACCGAAGCCCTCGATCGCCGCTGGAAGCAGGTCGCGAAATACCAGAAGCATCTGCAAGGAATGAACGAAGCAAAGCTTCACCAGCTGCGCAAGGATTTGAAAAAGCTGCGCTATTGCGCCGAATTCTTCGCTTCGCTTGGGCACGGAAGGAGCAAGGCCACGGACGAGATGATCCGCGCGATGAAGGGCTTGGCGGCCGTGCTTGGCAAGCTGGTCGACGGCGCGATCGAGCGCAAGCTCATTGCCGAGCTGGGATTGACGGATCAG
The DNA here is from genome assembly GCA_035261225.1 of Sphingomicrobium sp. GTDB lineage: Bacteria > Pseudomonadota > Alphaproteobacteria > Sphingomonadales > Sphingomonadaceae > Sphingomicrobium. Next base: position 56,644 of record DATFUB010000136.1, on the reverse strand, counting down.
CCGGACGTCTGGGAGGTCCCTTCCATTCGGGACAGGGACCGACTGCTGAAGCGCGCTGCGCGGCGTTACGACCGGCTATTGAAGGCAAGACCTTATTGGCGCTGAAATCCGCAATCGCGGCGTTGCCGGAGACATGCTAGAGCCGGCTCAGCCACACTACGAGCGATGGAGAGCAACATGGGCATTCTCGACGGTCTTCTCAGCCAACTCAGCGACAATGCGGACGTGACCAACCTCGCGGCGAAAGTCGGCCTGTCGCCGGAGCATGTCGAAGCGGCCGTCCAGGCGCTCGCCAAATTCCACCCGATGGACGTCGACACCGCCGAGGGCGCCGCGGCCGAGACCGGGCTTCCGGTCGACAAGCTGCAGGAAATCATCGGCCATATCGGCGGCGAGGGCTCGCTTGGCCACTATGCGTCGCTGCTCCAGGGCGAGGGCGCGCTCGGCAAGATCGGCGACCTCGCGTCGGATTTCCTCGGCAAGAAATAAGCCTCAGGCGGTAGTCTTCGTCCGAGCGATGTAGTCGTCGACGTTCTCCGCCAGCACGTCCATCGGGACGTTGCCGCCTAGCACAAGCGCGTCGTCGAACGTGCGCAAGTCGAATTTCGCGCCGAGGTCGGCTTTGGCCTTCTCGCGCAGGCGGTTGATGGTCGAGTGGCCGACCTTGTAGCCGCAGGCCTGGCCCGGCCACGCGCAGTATCGGTCGACTTCCGATGCGACTTCGAGGGGGTTCGAGCCGTTGCGTTCGACGAAGAAATCCACCGCCTGCTGGCGTGTCCAGCGCTTGGCGTGGAGCCCGGTGTCGACCACCAGCCGGCAGGCGCGGAAGGCGATCGACTGGAGATAGCCCAGGCGCCCGACCGGGAAATCGTCATAGACCCCGAGTTCATCGACCAATTGCTCGGCGTAGAGTGCCCAGCCTTCGGAATAAGCGTTGAACGCGAGCAGGGTACGGATGAGCGGCAGCTTGTTGGCATATTCGCCCTGCCACACGTGCCCCGGAATCGCCTCGTGCGAAGCAAGGTCGGGCAGGCTGTATTTGCTGTGCAGGCTGGTGTCGCGGAGGTTGATCCAGAACTTGCCGGGGATCTTGCCGTCGATCGAGCCGGCGCCGCCATAGGCCGCGGGCGCGCCCGGCTCTTGTTCGGGTGACATGCGCTTCACTTCGAGATGGCCGGGCACCATAGTGCTGAACGCGCGCGGCAGCTGGGCCCGGATGATCTGCAGCCGCTCCTTAATATACGCCTTGATCTCGGCGCGGCCTTTGTCGCCTTCGGAGAATTTGTAGCGCGGGTCCTTGGCCAGCGCCTGCATGCGCAGGCCGACCGTCCCCTGGCTGTAGCCGATGCTCTTGAGGATCGGGTCCATCCGCCCCTGAAGCTCGTCGAGTTGCTCGAGCCCCATGGCGTGGACTTCGTCGGGTGTGAGGCTGGTGGTGGTCGAGGCCTTGAGCGCCCAGCGATAATATTCGTCGCCGTGCGGACGCGCCCACATGCCGGCATCGCCGGTCGCATCCGCCCGTTCGAGTCTCAATTCGTCGATTTGCCGCTCGAGCGCGGGCGCCACCGCACCCGTCACGATCTTGCGGGCCCGCGCCTCCCAATCGCCGCCGATGCCTTTCTGCCTGGCGCGGCGGACGAGAGAGTCGACCAGAGTTCCGCCCGAATGTGCGGCCTTGGCGGAGATGGCGAGCTGACCGATGGTTTTGTCGGCGAGAAGATAGGGCGGGACGAGGCCTTTGGCGCGGGCCGCGCGCAATCGCGCGAGCTCGCCGTCGAGCTGGGCGGGGAATTGCGAAAGGCGGGACAGGTACGCCTCGGCATCGGCTTTGGTTTCGATCAGATGGTCGGTGTCGAGGAATTGCGGCGTGTCGATGTACGCACCGACATTCTGGATCACGACGTAGGGCGTGTTGCGATAACCGCCGACCGCGACATCGCCATAGGGGAAGTCATAGCCTTCGAGCGCGGTCTTGTAGGCGCTGCGGACGACTTCGACGCTGGTGCGGACGGGGAAGGACAATGCGGACGTGTCGATCGCCTCGGCGCGGGCGAGGTCGGCCCTGACCGTCGCCGCCACGCGCTGTTGGCCCGCCGCAGAACGATCGCCAAGCCGGGTGCGGAGTGCGGCGCGCTTGCCGGTGTCGATGCCGAGCGAGGTCGCGGCTTCGGGACTAAGCTGCAGCCAATGCTCGGCGAAAGTGTCGAGCGTCGCGCTTGCCTGGACATCGGTCGTCGGCCGCGCGGGCGCGGTAAGGGCTCGTGCGGGAAATGCCGTGCTGGCGGCGAGGGCGGCAACCGCCTCGCGACGGGAAAGCTCGAACAGGGCCAAGGAAATCTCCGCTTATGCAGGAGGAAGGGCGCGCTCCGCTTCCACCTTCAGGCAATTGCCGTCGACGCCGGTGATCCGGACGCGTTCGCCGATCTTGGCGGGGCCGCCGCGCGCGCTCCATTCGCTGTCGCCAACCCGCACCCGGCCGCCATGTTCGTCGACCGCGGCAACCACCGTCACCGACTTTCCGACGAGCCGTCCCACCCGGTCGTTCAACAGCGGATCGGTGCTGTCGTCGGTCCGGTTGGCGTAGAATTTGCGGCCAACCATCACCGCGATCACCGCGTAAAGCGCGAACAGAGCGAGCTCGGCAGCGGTGCCGAGGCCGAACAGGACGGTGAACAGCCCGGTCGCGATCGCCGCAGCGCCGATGAACACTAGGAAGAAGCCTGGCGCGATGACCTCGAGGATCAGCAGCAGAACGCCGCCGATCAGCCACAACCAGCCGGGATCGATGCCATTCATTCCTTGCTATCCGGAACGCTCGGCACGCCCTTGCCGCGCACTGCCGGGACCACTTTGCCGCTGCCCCCGCCAAACGCATCGCGGGCGAGTTCGCCGATGCCGCCGAGCGTGCCCATCAGCTGCGTAGCTTCAACGGGGAACAGGATCGTCTTGGCGTTGGGCGAGGTCGCGAATTTGCCCAAAGCCTCGACATATTTCTGGGCGATGAAGTAATTGATCGCCTGGCTGCTGCCACCCTCGATCGCGTCGCTCACCGACTTGGTCGCATTGGCTTCGGCCATGGCCGAGCGTTCACGGGCTTCGGCGTCGCGGAACGCGGCCTCCTTCTGCCCCTCAGCCTGGAGGATGCGCGCCTGTTTTTCGCCCTCGGCGCGGAGGATCTCGGACTGGCGCATGCCTTCGGATTCGAGGATCGACGCGCGTTTTTCGCGCTCGGCCTTCATCTGTCGCGTCATGGCGTTGACGATGTCCTGCGGTGGGCGGATGTCCTTGAGCTCAACGCGGGTGATTTTCACCCCCCACGGCTCGGTCGCATGATCGACCACGGCGAGCAGCCGGGCGTTGATCTCGTCGCGTTTGGACAGGGTTTCGTCGAGGTCCATCGAGCCCATCACGGTGCGTAAATTCGTCGTCGAGAGCGCCATCAGCGCGCTGTACAGGTCGCTGACTTCATAAGCGGCTTTGGCGGCGTCGATCACCTGGAAGAAGACGACGCCGTCGACCGCGACCATCGCATTGTCCTTGGTGATGATCTCCTGCCCCGGGATATCGACCACCTGCTCCATCATGTTGATGCGGCGCCCGACGCGGTAGAAGAACGGTGCGACGAAGTTGAAGCCCGGCTCACCGACCCGGACGAAGCGCCCGAAATGCTCGATCGTGTAGCGATAACCCTGGCGCACGATCTTGACGCCGATCATCACATAGAGAAGCGCCAATACCGCGAGCGCCGACATGAACGTGATCAACATAGATACCCCCGAAGACTGCGTGCGCTATGATGCGACGGCGATGAACGGAGCGGAAGCGAAAAGCGACATGGACCTGTTCTCGATACGATCGATTTTGTTTCTGCCGGCCTCGAACCCGCGCGCGATCGCCAAGGCGCGTGAGGCGGACGCCGATTTGGTCGTGCTCGACCTCGAGGATGCAGTGAAGCCGGAGGACAAGGAGACGGCCCGTTTGGCCGCGGTCGCGGCGGTGGCCGAATCCTGGCCAATGCCGGTCGCGATCCGGATCAACGGTGTTGGGACTGAGTGGCACGGGCCCGATCTCGTCGCCATCACACATTGCGATGCCGATTTGATTGTCGTGCCGCGAGTCGAAGAACGAGAAGGATTGGCCTTCGTCCGGACGCAGTCGGGTAAGCCGATCGCGGCGATGATCGAGACCGCCAAAGGCGTGCTTGCGGCGCGAGAGGTGACCCACGATTGCGCGGCGCTCATCGCCGGAACGAACGACCTGCGCGCCGATCTCCGTTTGCCGCCCGATGCGGGGCGGGAGCCGATTTCGGGATCTTTGCAAATGATCGTGCTCGCCGCCCGTGCCGCGGGGGTCGCGGTGTTCGACGGCGTCTACAATGTGCTCGACGATCTCGACGGATTCGCGCGCGAGGCGGAGGAGGGGCGGCGGCTGGGCTTCGACGGCAAGAGCCTGATCCACCCGAGCCAGATCGAGCCGTGTCACCGCGCCTTCGCGCCGACCGACGCCGAAATCGACCGCGCGAAGCGGCTGGTAGAGGCGTTCAACGGCGGCGCCGAACGGTTCGACAACCAGATGATTGAACGCATGCACGTCGAGCAGGCCGAACGGTTGTTGGCGCGCGCGGGTCGCTAGCCTCTGAAGGATGGCGGTGGATCCCTTTCAGGCTGAGGCATTCCGTGAGCGACTTACGCGCATGGGCGGCTTGCTGTTGCTCGTGGCGTTCTTCGGAGCGCTTGTGTTTTTGGCCATTCGAATCGACCTCAGCAACGAGCGGCCGGTCGAGGCCGAGGTCCTTGCGTTGGGCACATACGCTATATGATACGGGCGACATGCCCATATTGACGGTACGCCTGCCCGACGGTTCGATCCGTCAAGTGCTCGGGTCCTGGGCGGGAGTCAGGCAGTGCGAACAGAGGCGCTGGATTTCGCTGTTGCAGCAGGGAGGACGACTTCGGGTGGGACTGCGCGGCTGCTATCGCAGGCGTTAAACCCGCGTACCTGCGGACTTGGCGAATCGCTCGGCTGCTGTCATGGGCCGATATGGCCCAACTCAACGACACCGCTGACATCCCGCTCGGACTGACGTTCGACGACGTCCTCCTGCAGCCGCTCGAATCCTCGGTCCTGCCGAGCCAGACCGATACCAAGACCCGGCTGACCCGCGAAATCCCGCTCAACATCCCGATCCTGTCGTCGGCGATGGACACGGTGACCGAGGCCGACATGGCGATCGCGCTCGCTCAATATGGCGGGATCGGCGTGCTCCACCGCAACATGGACGTGGATGTGCAGGCGGCCGCCGTGCGCCAGGTCAAGCGATTTGAAAGCGGCATGGTGGTCAATCCGATCACCATGGCGCCGGACCAGACGCTGGCCGAGGCGCTGGAATTGATGAAGGCGCATCGGATCAGCGGCATCCCGATCGTCGAGAAATCGGGCAAGCTCGCCGGCATCCTGACCAACCGTGACGTTCGCTTCGCCGAAAATCCGCGGCAGAAGGTCAGCGAACTGATGACCCACGACAATCTCGCCACCGTTGCAATCGGCACCAGCGAAGAGGAGGCGCGGCGGATCCTCCACCAGCGGCGGATCGAGAAGCTGTTGGTGGTCGATAACGACCAGCATTGCGTCGGGTTGATCACCGTCAAGGACATCGAAAAATCCGTCGCCGCGCCGCTCGCCACTAAGGATGCGGAAGGGCGGTTGCGCGTTGCTGCCGCGACCACCGTCGGCGATTCCGGTTTCGAGCGGTCGCAGGCGCTGATCGACGCGGGCTGCGACTGCATCGTCATCGACACGGCGCACGGCCACAACACCGATGTCGCGCGCGCCGTCGAGCGGGTGAAGACGCTGTCCAATTCGGCCCAGGTGATCGCCGGCAACGTCGCGACGGCCGATGCGGCGAAGGCTTTGGTCGATGCCGGCGCCGACGCGATCAAGGTCGGCATCGGCCCGGGATCGATCTGCACGACGCGGATCGTCGCCGGCGTGGGCGTACCGCAGCTGACCGCGATCATCGACGCGGCGCGGGTCGCGTCGAAGGCCGGCGTGCCGGTCATCGCCGACGGCGGCATCCGCACCAGCGGCGACATCGCCAAGGCGCTCGCCGCCGGGGCGTCGGCGGTGATGGTCGGTTCGCTGCTCGCGGGAACCGACGAAGCGCCGGGCGAAATCTTCCTCTACCAGGGCCGGTCGTACAAATCCTACCGCGGCATGGGCTCGGTCGGGGCGATGGCCCGGGGCTCGGCCGACCGCTATTTCCAGCAGGACATCAAGGACCATCTGAAGCTGGTGCCCGAAGGAATCGAAGGACAGGTGCCGTACAAGGGCCCGGCGCGCGAGATCATCCACCAATTGGTCGGCGGGGTGAAGGCGGCGATGGGCTACACCGGCTCGAACACGATCGATGAGCTGCAGGCCCGCGCGAAGTTCGTGCGGATCACCAATGCCGGGCTGTCGGAGAGCCATGTCCATGACGTCGCGATCACCCGCGAGGCGCCCAATTACCCGACGCGCTAGGCGATGACCCCGGCCGCGCGGCTGCAGGCGGCGATCGAAATCGTCGACGAGGTGATCGCCTCGGCGCGCGACGACGGCCCGCCGGCCGACGCGATCGTCACGCGCTATTTCAAGCAGCGCCGCTACGCGGGCTCGGGCGACCGCCGCGCGGTGCGCGAGCTGGTGTTCCGGGCAATCCGCCGCTCGGCGATGATCCCGCTGACCGGACGGTCGGCGATAATCGGGCTTGCGGCGGATCAGCCCGAGTTGCTCGACCTGTTCGGCCAGCCGCGCGGGCCAGAGTCGGCAAATGAGGGCGAGGCCGCCACGCCTGCATCGATTGTGCCCGAATGGATCGTCCCCGAACTTTCGCCGCTGATTGAGGAAGGGGAGTGGCCGGCTCTGCTCGAGCGCGCGCCGCTGGATTTGCGCGTCAACGCCGCGCGGGCATCGCGCGACGATTTGTTGGCTCAATTCCCTGGTGCCGAGCCGACGCGGATCAGCCCGTGGGGTATCCGCCTGCCGGCCAATACAAAAATTGATGACCATCCGGCGTTCGAGCAGGGGCTGGTCGAGGTTCAGGACGAAGGCAGCCAGCTGATCGCGCTGGCGTGCGCGCCGCAGGATGGGGAGCGGATCCTCGACCTCTGCGCGGGCGCGGGGGGTAAGGCACTGGCGCTCGCAGCCGCCGCTCCCAACTCAACGATCCTGGCAACCGACAGCAATCGCGCGCGGCTATCGAAGCTGCCGCCGCGCGCCGAGCGGGCCGAGGCCCGGATCGAGACACGGTTGATCAACCAGCCACACGAGCTAGAGAATCTCTCCGATTGGGCTGGGACCGCCGACTGCGTGCTGGTCGATGCGCCGTGCTCGGGCAGCGGGACCTGGCGGCGCAATCCCGAGGGACGCTGGCGGCTCACGCCCGAGCGGCTCGGTCGGCTCGTAGCGCAACAGGCGCGGCTGCTCGAAATCGCGTCCGAACTGGTGCGGCCCGGCGGGCGCCTGGTCTATGCGGTGTGCTCGCTTCTGTCCCGCGAAGGGGCAGGGCAGATTCAGGACTTTCTCAGCCGCCGTTCATCATGGATTGTCCAGGAAACGCTGAACGCCTCGGGGCGTTCGGATGGCGCCGGCAAATTGTTGACGCCGGGGCAGGACGGAACGGACGGGTTTTTCGTCGCGCGGCTCGGTCGTCCATGCTAGGGCGGCGGTGAATGTGGAGAGAAATAGAATGCGCCTTATTGCTCCTGTACTTGCGGTAGGTTTCGCTGCTTTGGCCATGTCCGCACCGGTCGTGGGACAGCGGCCGGACGACCAGATCGCACAGCAATCTGTGACGCTCCAGCATCAGGGTGAATCCTTGCTCGGCGCCGGCAAACTCGAGCAGGCCGAGGATGCATTCGAAGCGGCGCTCGCGGTCGATCCGCGCAATCGCTGGGCATTCGTCGATCTCGCTCGCGTCGCCGACAAGCAGGGGCTGTTCGGCAAGGCCATCCGCATGTCCAACAAGGCGTTGCTGCTCGAGCCCAACGATCCCGACGCGATCGCGGTGCAGGGCGAAGCGATGGTCGAGCTCGGCGCGCTGGCGCGGGCCCAGGCGAATTTGCAGAAGCTGCAGACGATTTGCACCAAGGGCTGCCCTCAGCTCGCGCAACTGTCCGCCGCGATCACCCGCGGGCCTTCGGTCGCGGCCGCGAAAGCGCCTGCGACTCCTAAGTCGAATTAACTCAGCGCCCGCGCCAACTTCACGAATTCGTCGACGCTGAGGGTCTCGGCGCGTCGTTGAGAGTCAATTCCGAGAACTTCCAGCGCAGCCAGCGCATTTGGCATGGGCTTGAGGCTCGACCGGAGCATTTTGCGCCGTTGGCCGAACGCCGCTTCCGTCACATGCTCCACGATTCGTCGGCTGACTCCGGGCGGACTCCCAGCAGGCACGATGTGTACTACTGCCGAGGTAATTTTTGGCGGGGGCACAAATGCCGAGCGGTTGACCGTCATCGCGATCCTTGGGTTGGCGCGCCATTGGGCCGCGATAGACAGCCGACCGTAATGCTCGCTGTTCGCCTCGGCGACGATGCGCTCGGCGACTTCCTTCTGGAACATCAGGGTCAGCGATCGCCACCACGGCGGCCATGGATCCGCCTGGAGCCAGCGCAGCAGCAGAGCGGTTCCGACATTGTAGGGCAGGTTGGCGACGACATGCGCGCCGTCGCCAACTTCTTTGCGTTCGTCGACCTTGAGCGCGTCGCCTTCGATCAGCCGCAGGTGGCCGCCATATTCGGCTTCGAGTTCGGCGAGGGCCGCGATGCAGCGCCGGTCGCGTTCGACCGCGACGACCTTTGCGCCTGCCTCCAGGAGAGCGCGCGTCAGGCCGCCCGGACCGGGGCCGACTTCATAGACCGTCGCACCATCGAGCGGTCCGGGGATCGCGGCGATTCGCGCCAGTAGTTGCCGGTCGAGGATGAAATTTTGGCCGAGCGCCTTGCTCGCGCTGAGCCCGTGGCGGGCGATGACGTCGCGTAACGGCTCGTGGCCTGAACTCACGCGGCAGCGGCGCGGTGGACCGCACACTCGGCCGCCATGCGGATCGCCGCGGCCATCGGGCGCGGATCCGCCTTGTCCTGACCCGCGATGTCGAACGCGGTGCCGTGATCGGGCGCGGTGCGGACGATCGGCAGCCCTAGCGTCACATTAACCGCATCTTCGAAGTGAATCGCTTTGACCGGGATCAGGGCCTGGTCGTGGTACATGCACAAGGCCGCATCGTAATTCGCCCGGGCGGTGGCGTGGAACAAGGTGTCGGCGGGATGTGGCCCGGTCACCCGCCAGCCCTCTGCCGTGAGCGCGGCAATGGCCGGTTCGATGAGCTCGATTTCCTCGCGACCGAGCGTCCCACCTTCGCCCGAATGGGGGTTGAGGCCGGCAACGGCGAGGCGCGGATCAGCGATTCCGAAATTGCGCTGGAGACCGCGCAACACGGCCCGACCGCGGGATTCGATTAACTGGATCGTCAGTTGGGCCACGACGTCAGCGAGCGGGAGGTGAGTGGTTGCGGGCACGGTCCGCAGGGTCGGCCCGGCGAGCATCATCGCGACATTGCCCGATGACACGCCGCACCGTTCGGCGACGAATTCGGTCTGGCCGGGGTGAGCGAAACCGATCGCATAGAGCTGCTCCTTGGCGACCGGGCCGGTGACCACGGCCGCGACCGAACCGGACCGCGCCAGACCGACCGCCAATTCGAGCGCGTCGAGCGAGCAATGGGCCCCGGCAATGCTCGGGTGCCCCGGCGTATCCTCTTCCGCCGACATCAGCTGGATCAGCGGCAGGCCGGCGTCGAATGCGGCATCGGCTTCGCGCGGATCGTCGATGATCTCGATCGGCCCGTCCCACACCGCCGCGATCGAACGCGGGTCACCGATCGCAACGAACGGGGGCAGGTTGAACATCCCGCGATTGTCCCAGCATTTCGCCAGGACCTCGGGACCGATTCCTGCCGGATCCCCGAGAGAGATCGCGAGCGGTTCTGATGGGACGGACGCCACGATTGCCGCGTCTAACGGAAATCTGGCTCTAGCGGAATTCGATCACCGCATCGCGCCGGAGGTCACGCAAATAGCGCCGCGCGCGCAGGTTGAGTCGCTCCTCGTTGATCTGGTTGTAAACCTCGTCGTAGCTCGGTGCAGTCGGGTCGGACTCGTCGCGGCCACAGATCACCAGCACCCGGACGCCGTCGTCAAGCGAACCGAACGGCTGGGTCGCCTGTCCAACCTGCATCGGCAGCATCAACTGCTGGAGCGCGGGAGGAAGGTCGCGCATCTTGACCGCATCCTGTTGCACGATCTCGGCATGGAAATCGGCCGCCATCTTATCTGCGCCGCCGCAACCGCCGACGTTGCGGGCCGCCTCGGCGAAGCTCGACACGACGGGCTCGGCCTGCTGCCGGCTCGTGCCCTTGGGAAAATTGACGGAGACCTGCTTGAGGCTGAGGATCGCGTCGCGCGGGTCGCGCGTGAGAATCTTGCGCGTGTCTTGGACCGCGATGATCGAAACCCCGCCCGAATTGGCGATCGGATTGCTGACCGTTCCCGGTGCCATCTGCTTGATCGCGGCCGCAATCGGATCGGGCAATTGCTCGGGCCGCATCCACCCCAGGTCGCCGCCGACCGCGGCCGATGAAGATTGAGAATACTGACGCGCGTATCCCACGAACGAACCACCGTTCTTCAGTTGTTCGAGGATCTTGTCGGCATCGGCCATGACCTGCGCTTCGGTGCCCGCAGGCGCCGGCAAGTAGATTTCGCCGATGTGATATTCCTCGGTGCCTTTCGAAGCATTGAGCTTGTCGAGGACCGCTTTGACTTCGTCCTCGCCAACGCTGACGCCGCTTTCGATCTTGGCTCGCTGCAGACGTTGCCAGGCGATTTCACCCTCGATCTGGCGGCGCAGCGTCTTGATCGACGAATTCTGGGTTTCGAGGAACTGCGCCAGCTGTTCCGGGGTCTGCTTGACGCCCGCGGCGACGCGCTGAAGAGTCTTGTCGATGTCGGCCGGCTTGATCGTGATCTTTTCCGCCTTGGCCGCCTGAATTTCGAGCGTCTCGTCGATCAGGTTGCGCAGCACCTGCTGGCGCAGACGTTCGACTTCGTCCGCCGGAATTTTGCCACCATTGGCGAGCGCGAGCAGGACCAGCCGCTGATCGATATCGGTCTGCGTGACGACTTCGCTGTTGATGATCGCGGTCGCTTTGATAACCGAAGGCATCGCGCTGCCGAACACTTGCGGGTTTTCGGGCAGGTTGAGGGTGCTTGTGCTGCTCGGCGCGGGTGCGGCCGGCGGCGCCTCCTGCTGGGCCAGGGCCGCGGTCGCGGTTCCGAGGGCAAGCGCGGCGGCATACCAGGCGCGCCTTGAGATTCGATCAAAAGCTAATGCCACGATGCGATTTTCCTTACTTCCCAGCCCGATATGTGAATTGCGTTTATCCAAGCCCGCTGAACGCAGGCTTAGCGACCAAGCCCTTTCAGAGCCAAATGAAAGCCGAAAGTGCTGCCCTTTCGGAACGCCCCGATGTGCTCATAGTCGCGCCGCCACGTCAGGCCAAGCTCCAGACACTCGTCTTCGTAGGCGATGCCCAGCCGGTTGCGTACCGGAGCATAGCCGTCGGCCAACGACAGCGGATCCTCGGCCTTGCCGGTCAGGTCGATTACGGTCGCCCCGAAGACCGACCAGTAGCGGCGGAACTTCACCCGCCCGGCGACCCGCAGCTCTTCCTTGTCGCGCAAATCCTCGATCGTCGGATCGATGTCGCGGTTGAGCCGGAGATAGCCGATCTGGGCGTAGGTCTGGTCGGACCCGATGGTAAGATCGAGCTCGTTACGGCGGAAAGTGAAGTTGTTCTTGTCGAGGCGATAGCGATGGGTGATGTCGATCAATCGACCGAAGCGGATCTGAGTTCGTCCAACGATGTCGGAGAGCTGGTCGGTGAGGCCTGTTCCATCCGGGAAGATCCCCGGCCGCCGAGCGATCCGATAACTTTGCCCGACGTTCGCCATGATCGACAGGTTCGGCCGGTCGAGCGACCAGTCGAGCCCATAGGTAATGCGCGACCCGTCCTCCCACCGATCGTATCCCGGAAAGCGGTTGAGCGCGAAGAGGTTGCTGTCCTCGAGGTCGATTGAGCGCGCGTCCTCGTTGGGGATTTCGATATTCGGAGTCGGCGGCGTGAGCACCAGCTGGACCCGTGGGACGATCTTCTGGATGCCGCCGAACGCCGGGCCGATGAACGGCCATTTTACGTCCGCGGCGAGGGCACCGATCCCGCGCCAATGCCAGCCATCGGTGCCGCTGTAGATCGCGACCGGCGTACTTTCGGCGTTGTCCGTGTGATAGACATCGCCACGGGCGAAAGCGGTCAGGTCCAGTTCCTGGCCCCATGGGGTCAGCCGGCGAAGGTCCCATTGCGCACTGGCGAACGCCCGCTGCGTGTCCTGGCCCTCGATCCGGATGATCGACAGGCTGTTGGCCTGAAGCTCGATCTTTCCGCCGAGGATATCGTCGCCCAGGCGGACCCGGGCGTCGATCGCTGGCAAAGCGATCGGAATCTGCTTTTGGACATCGTCAAACCGCAGGCCCTGGAAGGCCCAGCCGGCAATCGAGATGTAGGAATCGCTGTCGATCCGCTCGGCTTTGATAAAGCTTCTCAGCCGATCGTCGCGCGTGATGTCGTAGCGCTGGGCGACAGTCTTGTCGGTGGCCCAGCGAAATGAGCCGGTGATGCTCCAATAAGGGTCGAGCTGAGCCTTTCCATTGCCCTCGACATAGGCGCGAACGCCGCGGCCAATGATATCGTCGATGGCGTTTGGATTCGAACTCTCGATGTCGCCGTAGGTCACGAATCCGCCGAGCTGAAAGGCCCCCAGCGTATCGAGCTGGCGATATTTACCTTCGATCGCCGGAAGCACTCCGGAGTAGACATGGGGCGTGACGGTGAGGTCGCGGTTGGGAGCGATTTGCCAATGGTAGGGGACGGCGAGCTCGAGGCCCTTCTTGGTCGAAAAGGAAATGTCGGGAACGAGCACGCCCGTGGTACCGTCCGACCCCGTGCCGACGCTGAATACCGGGAGCAGCGGTAAATTGACCCCGAACAGCTGCAGCCGGCCGCCGTGGAACTGGACCCGCTGATGGGCCGGGTCGTTGATCACCTGGGCCGCGGTGATCGACCAGCTTGGTCGCCGTGGACAGCCGGTCGGGCTCGTGACCGGGCACGGCGAATAAATCGCATTTTCGAGGGTGGTGATGTCGCCTGCGCGCTTGCCTTGCGCCGCCGCGATCCGTCCGCCGCTTTCGAGCACGATCAGGAGGTTGTGGACAGTCCCGTCGCGCAGCGTGTCGCTGAGGACAACATCCTCGCCGATCAGCTTGTCGCCCTGCGGGGTGAGCATGACGACGCCGCCCTGAGCGCGGACCTCGCCCGACTTCCGATTCCACACGACCTGGTCCGCCGCGAGGTAATTGCCGTCGCGCGACATGCGTACGGCGCCGGTCGCTGTGACGATGTCGGCGCTGCTGTCGTAAGTTACACCATCGGCGCTGAATTCGATCGTGGTCGTCTGCGCGGTTTGCGCAGCGCCGGCGTCAGCGTTCTGGCCGCTGGCGGGGGCCGCCGCGGCTAGCAGCACCGGCAGCGCCGTCCACCAGACGAATGTCCTACGCAACGCTGCTGAATCCCGCCATTCGTTTGCCGTTCTCTGCGCCGGGCCTATCGCACCTTGAGTGCGCTGGGACAATCGGGCTTGCGCCGCTTTGCCAAGGGGCCCTGTGCATCCTAAAGGGCGCGCCGACGTTCGGAATTCCAAGGATAACGATAAATGCACATCCAATTCGCCGATCGCCGGCCCGAGGGCGACTATGCGCTGGTGTTGCCGGTCGCCGGCAAGGACCGCAAGTCGCTGGCTTCGCTTGGCGACCAGCAGGCGGCGGTGGCCGCCGCACTCGACCGTCAGCGGTTCGAGGGCGACGCGTCGAGCACGTCCGAACAATTCTTCGACGATGCGGGCAAGGTTCGGCGGTTGATCATCGTCGGGACCGGAAACGGGGCGCTGTCCGAAGGCGCCGAAAAGCTTGGCGGTAATGTTGTCGCGAAATTGCTGACATCGGGCGAGACCAAGGCGGTTATCGACCTTTCGGGCCTCGGTTATGACACCGACTCCGGGGCCAAAGTGGCGCTTGCCGCAGCGCTGCGCTCGTGGCGCTATGACCGCTACCGGACCACGCTCAAGGACAAGCAGAAGCCGACGCTCAATGACATCGTCATCGTTGGCGCGCCGGCCGATGCCGATCAGCGCTACCGCTCGCGCTGGGAACCTGTGCTCGAGGGCGCCGCACTAACCCGTGAGCTGGTCACCGAGCCCGCGAACATCATTTATCCGGAGAGTTTCGTCGAGCGTGTGAAGGCGTCGCTCGAAGGTAGTGGCGTCGAACTCGAGGTGTTGGACAAAGCGGCGATGGCGAAGCTCGGCATGGGCGCGCTCCTCGGTGTCGCCCAAGGCTCGATCCGCGATCCGCGATTGCTCATCCTCAAGTGGAACGGCGGCGAGGCGGGTACGCCACCAACCGCATTCGTCGGCAAGGGCGTGACGTTCGACACCGGCGGCATCTCGATCAAGCCGGCCGCCGGCATGGAAGCGATGAAGTGGGACATGGGCGGCGCCGGCGCGGTCGTCGGCGCGTTCAAGGCGCTCGCCTTACGCAAAGCCAAGGCGAATATCATCGGCATCTGCGGCCTGGTGGAGAACATGCCCGGCGGCAATGCTCAGCGGCCAGGCGATGTCGTCACTAGCATGTCGGGCCAGACGGTCGAGGTGATCAACACCGACGCCGAAGGGCGGCTCGTGCTCGCCGACGCGATCGCCTTCGTCCAGCGCACCTACAAGCCGAAGACCATCATCGACCTCGCGACCCTGACCGGAGCGATTCTGATCAGCCTCGGCCACGAATGGGCCGGGCTATTTTCGAACAATGATGAACTCGCCGGCCAGTTGTTGAAGGCCGGTGACCAAAGCGGCGACAAACTATGGCGCATGCCGATGGCTGAGCCGTTCGACCGGCTGATTGATTCGCCGATCGCCGACGTCAAGAATGTCGGGCCGCGCGAAGGCGGGTCGATCACCGCGGCGCATTTCATCCAGCGCTTCGTCGACGAGGGCGTGCGGTGGGCTCATGTCGACATGGCCGGCATGGCCTGGGCCGACAAAGCGAGCGCAACCTATGACAAGGGGGCGACCGGTTATGGTGTGCGGCTGCTCGATCAGTTCGTGGCCGACGTCCTCGAGGGCTGAGCCGGCGCGGATATGCAGGTCGATTTCTACCAGCTTGGCGGCACGTCCCCCGAGCAGGTGATTGCGAGCATTGCGGAGAAGGTGCTCGGTCAGGACGGCCGGCTGCTGGTTGTTGCGGCGGACGAAGGCGCGCTGACGCGGCTCGACCGCCAATTGTGGGACCAGGGGCCGGCGAGCTTCCTGCCCCATGGCGTATCTGGCGGGACCAACGATTCGCGCCAACCGATCCTGCTCTCGACCGGACCCGACGCGCCCAATCTCGCCCGCAACCTGCTGATCGCCGACGGGCAATGGCGTGAAGCCGCCCTCGCTTACGACCGCGCTTTTTATCTATTTGACGGCGACACGTTGGACGGCGCGCGACTGGCGTGGAAACTGCTGTCCGGCCGTGACGGGGTCGAGCGCCGCTATTGGGCCAACGAAGGCGGCAAGTGGGTCAACAAGGCCTGAGCCTTGCCCCAACGCCCGCGCCCCGCTAGGCGCGCCGCAACTTCCAACCAAGCATCAGCACAGGAGTCCGCCCGGCCATGGCCGTCACGCGCACCTTTTCGATCATCAAGCCCGACGCCACTTGCCGCAATTTGACCGGCGCGGTCACCAAAATGCTGGAGGAGGCGGGGCTTCGCGTCGTCGCCTCGCGGCGCATCCACATGACCCGCGATCAGGCCGAGGGTTTCTACGCCGTCCACAAGGAGCGGCCGTTCTACAATGACCTGTGTGCCTTCATGACGTCAGGCCCGGTGGTGGTCCAGGTGCTCGAGGGCGAGAACGCCGTGCTGCGCAACCGCGAGGTGATGGGCGCGACCAACCCGGCCGACGCCGCCGAAGGCACGATTCGCAAGGCCTACGCCGAATCGGTCGAGGCCAATTCGGTCCACGGTTCGGACAGCGACGAGAATGCGGCGATCGAAATCGCCTTCTTCTTCAGGCCCGAAGAGATCGTCGGCTAGCGGCTGAGGCCGTCGAGCCGCAACGAGCGGCCACCGAGCAGGCCACCGCCTTCGATTTCGTAGCGCAGGACATATTTGCCGGTCGCGGTGCGATCCTTGCCCATCTCGACGTAACGCGCCTTGACGTTCACTGTGACGCGGTGAGTGCCTTTGGCCTCATCCTTGTTGACCTTCGATGCGACAGTATCGGCATCGAGGCTTCCGTCGCTCCCGAGTTCGATCGGATTGGCGTTGGGGACCGTCAGGGTCAGCGATTCCAGGGCATGGCTCGCCTCGACCGGCGCGATGACCAACTCGCGGCCATCATTCTCTACCGTTCCGCGCAGGGTCAGCGGGATTGGCTGACGTTGCTCGACCACGCGGGTCGGCTGGTTGTTGCTGCTGCTCTTCCACGCGATCCATACGCCGACCGCCGACACGATTAGTGCCGCGATGGCGATCAATTCACCGAGCGCGAGCCAGCGGCGGCGTTGGGATTCGGACGACTCGGTCATCGTCCGCCTGCTTCGAGCAAGCCGCTCGGCGCCGCAAGCTCCCAGCTTTCCGCAATGCGGTCGCCGACATGGTCCCAATCGACGTCCTCGCCCGACAGGCGGATCGATAGCCAGCTCGGCATGTAGGCGGGCTTGGAATAGGTGTCCGGGTCCGCTTCGATCAGCATCGCCTGCTCGTCGAGACTGCTGACGCGGACGCAGACAACGGTCTTGCCGTCGCCGTGATGGTTGTCGCGGAACTGCGCGAACTGTTTGCCACCCACGAAAAACGTCGGCTGGCCGTGCGACAGCCGCTCCTCGGTTTCCGGCAGTTCGAGCGCAATTGCGCGCACGCGGTCCAATGCATTGCTCATCGCCGGACGAATTCGCTCAAGATGCGTGGGTAGAGCAAGTGTTCGGCGGCGAGCACGCGCTGTTCGAGGGTGTCGGCTGTGTCGCCTGCTTCGATTGGCACTTCCGCGCTTCCCAGCACATCGCCAGCGTCGAGTTCTTCAGTGACGAGGTGGACCGAGCAGCCGCTCACCTTGTCGCCGGCCTCGATTGCGCGCTGGTGGGTGTCGAGCCCGCGATATTTCGGCAGCAGGGACGGGTGGATATTGACGACCCGCCCGCGCCATTTCCCGATGAACCCGGGCGAGAGGATGCGCATGAAACCGGCAAGTGCGATTGTGCCGACCTGGTGGTCCTCCAGGGCTTGTGAAAGCGCTTCGTCCCAGCTCTCCTTGTCCACGAGCTTGCTGTCCCATGTCCAGGTCGGAAGCCCGCGCGTCCGCGCCCAGTCCAGCCCGGGGGCGAGCGGCTTGTTCGACGCGACCAGCATGACTTCGTAGCCATCGGCCTGCTCGACCAGTTCCCGCATATTGCTGCCCCGGCCCGAGATCAGGATGCCGACGCGTTTCGGATCACGCATGGTGGGTCGCGGACCAGCCTTCGCCCGTGACCGTGCAACCGCGCTCTCCGGCGTCGACGCGCCCGATCCGGTGGACGGTCTCGCCCGCGCCTCCAAGCGCCGTCGAGATGGCGTCGGCTTCGCTTTCGGCGACGATGACGGCCATTCCAATCCCGCAATTGAAGGTTCGCACCATTTCTTCGTGAGCGATGGCACCGCCTTGCTGAAGCATGGCGAATATCGGCGGCAGGTCCCATCGCGTCGAATCGACGATGGCGTGGCAATTGTCCGGCAGAACCCTCGGAATATTCTCGAGAAGTCCACCGCCGGTAATGTGCGCGAGGCCTCTAATTCGGCCCTGTTGGGCGAGCGGCAGGAGTGGGCGCACGTAGATCCGCGTAGGCTCGAGCAGGACCTCGCCGAGCGTCCGGCCGCCGGCCCACGGAAGCTGCTCGCCGAGGTTCCACTGTTTCGTTTCGACGACCTTGCGGACGAGCGAGAAGCCGTTGCTGTGCACGCCCGAGCTAGCGAGGCCGAGGATCACGTCGCCCGGTGAAATGTTCGCGCCGGTCAGCACGCGGTCGCGCTCGACCGCGCCGACGCAGAAGCCGGCGAGGTCGTAGTCGCCCGCCGCATACATTCCGGGCATCTCCGCGGTCTCGCCGCCGATCAATGCGCAGCCGGCCTGCCGGCAGCCGTCGGCGATCGAAGCGACGACCGCCGAAGCGACCTCGGCGTTGAGCTTCCCCGACGCGTAATAATCAAGGAAAAACAACGGTTCGGCGCCCTGGACGATGAGATCGTTGGCGCACATCGCGACCAGATCCACGCCGACTCCGTCGTGGCGGCCGGTTTCGATGGCCAATTTGAGTTTGGTTCCGACCCCGTCATTGGCAGCGACCAGCAGCGGATCGGAATAGCCCGCCGCCTTTACGTCGAAAAACCCGCCGAACCCGCCGAGCTCGGCATCCGCGCCTGGCCTGGCGGTGGATCGTGCAAGCGGGCCGATCGCCTTCACCAGCGCGTTGCCGGTCTCGATCGACACGCCGGCATCGGCATAGGTGAGGGGCGTGTCGCTCATTTCCGCGAGGGCACTAGAGACAAGCCGCTTGGATTTCCACGCCATTGTCGCCAAAAGCCGCTGCAATGTTGCGCCGCCGCTTCGTCATCCCCGTCCTGCTGTTGCTTGCCGTCCTTGGAATTGGCGGCATTGCGTATTCGCAGCTCGAGACCGGCGATCGCGGAATCCTTCCGCTGGACAGCTCGGGAACGCTGGAAATCAGCGGAATTCACGTCGACGTTGGCGGCAACGACGCCCAGTCGGCGCGCTATTCGGGCTGGCGCATCGCCCAGCGGCTCGGTTTCCGCGCCTTGTGGGCCAAAATGCACAAGGCTCCGATCAGCCAAGCTCCGAATCTGCCCGATTCGACGCTTGATGACATCGTCAGCTCGATCAACGTCGAGACCGAGCAAATCGGGCCCAACCGCTACATCGCCGATCTCGGCATCCTGTTCGACCGCGCGCGCGCGGCGCCGTTCCTGGGTGTCGAAGGCGGTGAAGTCCGGCGATCGGCACCAATGCTGCTGATTCCGATCACCGTCACCGCGGGCACCGAGACCAGTGTCGAACTGCGCAACATGTGGCAGCGCGCCTGGGCGCAGTTCCGGACGTCGCAAAGCCCGATCGATTATGTCCGGGTCAGCGGGCTCGGGGTCGACCCGATGTTGGTCAACGCCAGCCAGACGACGCGTCCGGGGCGAGGCTGGTGGCGCAACGTCATCGATTTGTACGGCGCGGCCGATATTCTCGTCGCCGAAGTCCAGTTGCATCGCCTGTACCCCGGCGGGCCCGCGCAGGCTCGCTTCATTGCCCGCCACGGGCCCGACAATGAGATCGTCGGTGGATTCACCCTGACGACCCAGAACGGCAACGGGGTTCCGGCGATGATGGCCGAAGGCGCGCGCCGGATGGACGAGCTGTTCACGACCGCGCTTTCGGCAGGACGGCTGGCGCGCGATTCGTCGCTCGACCTGCCGGCGCCGCCGCCGCTGCCCGAGGCGGTTGAGGTGGTCGAGAAGCCGGCGAGCCTGACCAACCCCTTCCAGATCCAGATCGTCGCGAATGACGTCAACATCTACAATTTCGCGATGGCGCATCTGCGCACGCTGGGCGGGATCGACTCGGCGACGCCGCAGCTGATCAACCCGAGCGGCACCAGCTATGTGCTGGTCGCCTATCGCGGAAGCATCGCGCAACTCGCCGCGGCACTGAGCGGGCGAGGCTGGCAAGTTGAAAGCTCAGGCTCGGTGGTGAAGATTAGCTCGGCCTCGGGCAAGCCGCCGCCGCTGCCCTCTCCACCGCAGCCCAAGCCGGCCCAGCCGCCGCCACAGCCGCAACCGGCCACGGGGCGCCAGCAATGAAGCAAGGCCCCGACCAGATCGCGCTTCCGCTCGACTGGCCGCAGACCGATGGCGATGCCCGTTTCATCGTTTCCGACGCCAACCAGGACGCGTTCGAGCATTTTCGCAAATGGAGCCTGTGGCCGGTCAAGGCGACGATCCTGACCGGCCCGCGCCGCTCTGGCCGGACTTTGCTCGCGCGCAGCTTCGTCGAGCGCGTCGGCGGCCGCTTGTTCGACGAGGCCGAGCGCCGCGACGAAGAAGAGCTGTTTCACGCCTGGAACCAGGCGCAGGACACGGGCCTCCCACTGGTCATGGTCGCCGACGAGGCTCCGCCCGCCTGGGCGCCCGCATTGCCCGATCTGAAGACGCGGCTGGCGGTGACTCCGGTGACCCGGATCCATCACCCCAACGACGCGCTATTTCTTGGCCTCATTCAATTGCTCTTTGCCGACCGCGGGCTGCACATTCCCGCCGATGCGTTGCGCTTCATGTCCGAGCGACTGCACCGCGATTATTGGACGGCCGAGCGCGCCGTCGAAGCCGTCGACCGGTTTGCGATCGGCGAGCGGTCGCGGCTGTCGCTCCCGACCATCCGCCGCGCGCTGATCGACGCGAGAATGATCGGCGAAGCGGCCTAGCCGCAGTTGATTCTGGTGATTTTGTAGTCGGGACCGAGCGTAACCGTCACCCGGTCCACACGGAAATCCATCGTCATCATATAGCCCGGAGGCGCCCAGCGCAGGACGGCTGCATGGGTCGCGCGAAGGATCGCCGCGCCGGACTCGCTGGTCCCGGCCTGGCCAAGGAACTGGTCGGAGTTGTCCGCCTTGCAGACATGTCCGGGGGTGTTTCCGTGGACGACCGGCTCGGCGGGCGCCGTCGCGCAGGCGGTGAGCGCCACGGGCGCAATCAGCAGGAGCTTACGCATCGACCGGTTCCACTTGTTCGACCACGACACGGCTCATCTTTAGCTTACCGTCGACGATCGCGAAAGCGAGGCGGCCTTCGACCAAGTCGAGCGCGTCCTTGCCGAATTCGTCGAAGCGCCAGCCCGAAAGGATCTTGAGGTCCTTGCGGACGCCCGCCGCCAGAGCTTCGAGCTCGTCCGAGCGGGCAATCAGCCGGGCCGCCACGCCGGCCTCTTTCGAGCGGATCTTGAGCAGCAGCTTCAGCAGGTCGCTGACCAGCGCGCCATCCTTGGTCAGGCCCGGACGTTTGGGTTCACGGTCGGGCATCTCGTCATGCTCGAACGGTTTGGCCGCAGCGAGCGCGGCCATCAGCCGGGCGCCAATGTCGTTGTTGCGCCAGCCGGCCGAAAGTCCGCGGATCGAGCCCAGATCCTCCTGCGACTTCGGCGGATGGAGCACGATTTCAGACAGCGTGTCGTCCTTGATGATCCGGCCGCGCGGCAGGTTCTTCGACCGGGCCTCGGTCTCGCGCCACCCGGCGAGCGCACGAAGGCGCCCGAGCACGGTCGCGTTGCGGCTCGGCAGCTTGAGCCGCTTCCACGCGTCTTCGGGCGGGAAGGCAAAGCTCGACGGATCCGCCAGCCGCTCCATCTCCTCATCCAACCATGCTCCGCGGCCGGTTTTCTTCAGTTTCTCGATCATTCTCGGAAAGATCGTCGCGAGATGGGTGACGTCGGCGATCGCATAATCGATCTGCCTTTTGTCGAGCGGGCGGCGGCCCCAGTCGGTGAAGCGCGCGCCCTTGTCGAGGCTGTGCCCGAGCAGAGATTCGATGAGATTCGAATAACCGATCTGCTCGCCATGGCCGAGCGCCATGGCCGCGATCTGCGTGTCGAACAGCGGGTAGGGGCTCTTGCCGGTGAGGTTATGGATGATCTCGAGATCCTGCCCGCCGGCATGGAAGACCTTGAGCACATCCTGGTTCTTGACGAACAAATCGAGCAGGGGCTGGAGGTCGATGTCCGCCTTGGGATCGATCGCAGCGGCCTCGGTGCTGCTCGCCACCTGGATCAGGCACAGGTCGGGCCAATAGGTATTCTCGCGCATGAACTCGGTGTCCACGGCGACGAATGGCTGCTCGGAAAGCCGGCCGACGAGGGCTTGCAGATCGCCGGTCTTGTTAATCAGGGGATGGATTCGCATGAGTCTCGCGCGGCCATAGCCGCCGCTCGCCGGGTTGACAAAAGTCTTTGCTACCGTGAAGCGCGACGCTCGTTTTTCACCCAAATTTGGCCTAGCGAGCGACCGTTTCCACATGCACGCCTATCGCACCCATAATTGCACCGCGCTGCGCGCCGCCAATGTCGGCGAAACCGTCCGCCTGTCGGGCTGGATTCATCGCAAGCGCGACCACGGGCAACTCCTGTTCGTTGACCTGCGCGATCATTACGGGATCACCCAGATCGTGGCGGATTCCGAATCGCCCGCGTTCACGACGCTCGACCGGGCGCGGGTCGAGTCGGTCGTTACGGTCACCGGCGACGTTGTCGCCCGCTCGGCCGAAACCGTGAACCCCAATCTCACGACCGGCGAGATCGAAATTCGCGCCGGCGACGTCACCGTCCAGTCGGCGGCGCACGAACTGCCGCTCCCGGTGTTCGGCGAGCAGGAATATCCCGAGGAAATCCGCCTCAAATACCGTTATCTCGACCTGCGCCGCGAGCAGATCCACCGCAACATCCTGCTGCGCTCGGCGGTGATCGCGTCGATCCGCCGGCGGATGATCGATCAGGGCTTCACCGAATTTCAGACACCGATCCTGACCGCTTCATCGCCCGAAGGCGCGCGCGATTATCTCGTGCCCAGCCGGGTCCATCCGGGCAAATTCTACGCGCTTCCCCAAGCGCCGCAGATGTTCAAGCAGTTGATCATGGTCGCGGGCTTCGACCGCTATTTCCAGATCGCGCCCTGCTTCCGCGACGAAGACGCGCGCGCCGACCGTTCGCCGGGCGAATTCTACCAACTCGATTTCGAAATGAGCTTCGTCACCCAGGACGACGTGTTTGCGGCGATCGAGCCGGTGCTGTCGGGCGTGTTCGAGGAGTTCGCCGACGGCAAGAGCGTTACGCCTGGCGGCGAATATCCGCGCATCCCCTACAAGGAAGCGCTCCTGAAATATGGCAGCGACAAGCCCGATCTGCGCAACCCCTTAATGATCAGCGATGTCGGCGAGCAATTCCAGGGCTCGGGCTTCGGGTTGTTCGCTGGTATCGTCGAAAAGGGCGGGGTGGTGCGCGCGATCCCGGCGCCCGGCACCGCCGAGAAGAGCCGCAAATTCTTCGACGACATGAACGAATGGGCGCGGAGCGAAGGCTTCGCCGGCCTCGGTTACGCGACCCGCAAGGCGGGCGAGTGGGGTGGCCCGATCGCCAAGAACCACGGCCCCGAGAAAATGGACCAGCTCGCCGACGAGCTCGGGCTCGGCCCCGATGGCGGCCTGTTCTTCGCAGCGGGCAAAGAAGCCGAAGCAGCTCGGCTCGCCGGCGCGGCGCGGACCCGCGTCGCCGAACAGCTCGACCTGATCGAGAAGGGCGCATTCAAATTCTGCTGGATTGTCGATTTTCCGATGTTCGAGTTCAACGAGGAACAGCAGAGGGTCGATTTTTCGCACAACCCGTTCTCGATGCCGCAAGGCGAGCTCGAAGCGCTCGAGACCAGGGACCCGCTCGAAATTCTCGCCTGGCAATATGACATCGTATGCAACGGCGTGGAGCTGAGCTCCGGCGCCATCCGCAACCACCGGCCCGACATCATGTACAAGGCGTTCGCGATCGCGGGCTATTCGAGCGCCGAGGTCGATGAGAATTTCTCGGGCATGATCAATGCGTTCAAGTACGGCGCGCCGCCGCACGGCGGGTCGGCCCCGGGCATCGACCGGATCGTCATGCTGCTCGCCGACGAACCCAACATCCGCGAGGTGATCCTCTTCCCGATGAACCAGAAGGCGGAGGATTTGATGATGAACGCCCCGGCTCCGGTCACGGCCAAGCAGCTCAAGGAGCTGTCGATCAAGGTCGTCACCGAGGACGCACCTGTCCCAAAATCGTAATCATCCGGTTCGGTTGATTGCCGCGCTTCGGATGAAACGGTAAGTCCGCACCGTGCCGATCGATCTGACACGACCCTTGGCTGACCATGACGCAGCGCTCGCAGCGCTGCGCGAGCACATCTGCGCGTTGCAACTGCCCCAGATCGCACACGGGCGCCGGGCGATCATTCTGTTCGAAGGCCCTCCGGGCGCGGGCAAGAAAGCCGTTCTGAAGCAGCTCGCCGCGTCTTTCGATCCGTGCCATTTTGCCGTCCACGATGTTCGCCACGACCGCCGTCAGGCCTCCGAAGGCCATTGGCTGGCGCGCTTCTGGCGCCAGCTTCCGCAAGCCGGCAATACCGCAATCTTTTTTCGTAGCTGGTACCGGCGGGTACTCGACGACCGCTTGCTCGGCCGCGTCGAGGAAAAAACGATCGCCCGCGCGTTCGACGAGATCAACGAGTTCGAGGCTCAGCAGCGCGATTACGGAACGCTGATCGTCAAACTCTACTTCGACGTCAGCGCCGAGGTGCAGGAGCGGCGACTGCGGGAGCAGTCCGCCAACCCCTGGCGGCGTTTGGCCGCGCGGGATGAGGCAGTCAGCGTCAGCGACCTCAGTTATGCGAAGGCGCTGAAGGATCTTCGCACCTATTCCGACACGCGCTGGTCACCGTGGCGGATGATCGACGGCAACGATGAGGCTTCCGCCATGATCGCCGCCCTAACCGCGGTTGCCGATGCTTGGGCCGACGCCATGCCGGCCGAGCCACCGCAGCTCGTCGAAACGCCGATCCGCGCCGCCTAATCGGCTTCGGGATAGCGGATCGCGATCACTTCATAGCTTTTCTCACCGGCCGGCAGGCGGACGATCCGTTCGTCGCCGACTTTCGCACCGATTAGCGCCCGGGAGAGCGGCGCGCTCCATCCGATGCGACCGGCCGACGCATCGGTTTCATCGTCGCCGACAATCGTCATGATGCGGCGGTTGTCGTCCTCGTCTGCGACTTCAACCGTGGCTCCGAACCGGACCTGGCTCTGGTCTTCCTGCTTCGAAGGATCGACGACCTTTGCCGTCTTCATGATCTTCGCGAGATGAGCCAGCCGCCGATCGATCTCGCGGAGGCGTTTCTTGCCGTAGAGATAATCGGCATTTTCCGAGCGGTCGCCGAGCGACGCCGCCCAGGACACGACTTCGACAATTTTTGGCCGCTCGACGCCGAACAATTCCTCATATTCGCCGCGGATACGAGCGAGGCCCTGAGAGGTGATAAAACGCGGTCGAGTGTCGGACATTCAGCCCGACTATCAGGCCGGCTGGTTCTTTCCGAGATATCTCGAGACGTGAAGCGCGGTCTGTTGCTGTCCGGCCGGCCGCATCGAATCATAGACGACGCTGTTTTCGATCACCCGCTGCACGTAGGCGCGGGTCTCGACGTAGGGGATCGCCTCGATCCATTTGAGCATGTCGACCTGTCCGCGTGGATCGCCATAAGTGTTGATCCACTTGCGGACATTGCCGCTTCCGGCGTTGTAGGAAGCGACCGCGAGCGGGACGCTGCCGTTCCAATTGTTGAGCAGCCGCTGGAAGTAGGCCGAGCCGAGCATCACGTTGTAACTGGGGTCGCTGATCAGGCGATAGCCGTCATAGTCGACGCCGGATTTGCCCGCTTGCTCGCGCGCGGTGCCGGTCATCAGCTGCATCAGTCCCCGCGCCCCGGCGTGGCTGACAACATACGGATCGAACGAGCTTTCCTGGCGAGTGATCCCGTGGGCGACTGACCACACGTCGCCCGAGACCGTGGAGTTCAACGACGGATAGGCCTGGCGGACATAGAACATCGAGCCTTTGACCCGCGCCGAGCGGGCGACCCACACTGGCAGATCCTGCCGCCCGAGCTGCTGGCCGAGTTCGACGGCGAGCCCGCGGTCACCGTCATTATTGAGCGATTCGGACAGGGCGCGCACGAACTTGGTCCGTTCCTCGGCGCTACCCTGTTGCTGAAGCAGGCGGACAGCTTGGACCAGGCCGCGATTGTTGAACGCCGCGCGCTGGGCCTGAGTGGTCGTATATTGAACAGCAGAGGTTGGCGGCGGCGAAACCGACCGCCCGAGCCGCTCGAGCGCCAGCTGGCCGTAGAATAATTCGGGAAAAGCCGCCGCGCGCTGGAAGTAGCTATTGGCCAGCGGAAGCTGCCCGGCCGCGAGCGCTGCGCGGCCCGCCCAATAATAGCCCTTGGTCTGGACTTGGAGCGAACGGCCGCCGCGCGCATAAGCGTCGAACATGCCGATCGCACTGGCCGGGCGGTTGAGCCGGTCGAGCGCGGTAGTCCCGGCGAGCCAGGTCAGGCTAGTGTAATCGTCGCGAATACCGATCGGCTGCTGGCTGATGTCGGTACCCGGAGGAAGCGCGTCGCTGAGGTGGCGGCCGATGTTGAACGCCGTGTCCCATTGCCGGTCCTGCGCAGCGTCGTTCGCCAGCAGCAGCAACATTTCGTAAAACCGGTCGGGATCGGCCGCCTGATAGGTGAAGCTGTGCGGACGGGCGGCAAGGCCGCGCGCCGCGTCCTGGTAATTGTTGGCCCGCAAGTCGCGAGCCCGATCCATCATCAGCCCGGGATCGCTGGTGACCTGGCCGATGACTGCCTGATAGAGGCTCTCGGCGTCGGGCGCGTCGCGCTGCATCGCAATGCGTGCGGCAAATGCGGCACGCCGTGTTGGGCTGGTCAGCGAATAATAACGCGTGGCGTCATCGGGTTTCTTGGCGAATAGCAGGGCGTCGACGCGGCGATCGTGGTCGGCGCTGGTGAAGTTGGCGCCAAAGCGTGACCAGAGGCCTTGCTCGTCCGTGCTGCTAAGGTCTGCCTCGCTCCAAGCGCTTCGCGCAGCTGCGAGCGCTTCGCCGGTCCGACCGGTTGCCGCGTAAGCATCAGCAAGGCGGGCGAAGCCGCGGCCGGTCGTCGGCGGATCCTTGGCGAAGAAGGCGAGGACGGTGGCGGCATTCTCGCCGGGCTGCATCGCTTTTTCCGCCCAGCCGCGAATTCGCGATTCCTCGGGCCAGTCGGGATTGGCGATCAGGAACCGCGCGTAATCGGCGAAGCCGTAGCCGTTGCTTTGCCTGAGCCGTCGCCAGTCGCCGATCGCGGAGGAGACGGACTGAGCAGCGTAAGCCGTCGGGTAAGTGGCAGGCGCGGAATATTGCGCCGACGCGGTCGCGGCGCTCAGAAGCACGGGGATAGACCAGGCAATGCGCCACATGCTGGACATCCTAGGCTCCCCCTCCTTATCTGGCCCTTAACGGATCGGGCCGCGATCCGCGTTATTCAGCGTCCAAAAGGACTTAATCATGTTTTTCGGTTCGATACCCGCGCTCGTGACTCCTTTTGCGGCGGGACGAGTCGATGAAGCGATATTCCGTGATTTCGTGGCCTGGCAGATCGATCAAGGCAGCAACGGACTGGTCCCATGCGGCACGACCGGTGAAGTCGCGACCCTGACCGCCGAGGAACATCGCGATGTCATTGCCGCCTGCGTCCAGGTCGCGGATGGCCGGGTGCCGGTGATCGCCGGGTGCGGAACCTATTCGACGGCGCTTTCGATCGAGCGGGTTCGCGCTGCGGCGGACCTCGGCGCCGACGGCGTGTTGATCGTCGTGCCCTACTACAACAAGCCGAGCCAGGCGGGCTTGGCCGCGCATTTCACCGCGATCGCCGACGCGTCGCCGCTGCCGATCGTCGTCTATAACGTGCCGTCGCGGACGGTGGCGGACATTTCGGTCGAGACGCTTGGCGAAATCGCCAAGCATCCGATGATCGTCGCGGTGAAGGACGCGACCGGGAATCTCGCCCGCGTCACCGCGCAGCGCCTCGGCTGCGGCGAAGACTTCATCCAACTCTCAGGCAATGACGATATGGCGCTCGGGTTCAATGCGATGGGCGGGGTCGGCTGTATTTCCGTCACTGCCAATGTCGCTCCGAAGCTCTGTTCCGACGTCCAGAAGGCGACGGGCGAAGGACGTTGGGACGACGCGCTGGCGTTGCAGGACAAGCTCTATCCGCTCCACGCGGCCTTGTTCACCGACGCCTCGCCGGCACCGGCCAAATATGCGCTGACACGGTTGCGCAATGACTTTCCGGGCGAGCTGCGCTTGCCGCTGGTCGAAGCCTCGGACGCGTCGAAGCGCGCGGTCGATGCCGCGCTCGAACATGCGGGGCTGATCTAACCCACGTGGCCAAGCCGCTTCCGCAGCCGTTCGACAAACAGAAGATCGTCGCCGAGAACCGGCGCGCTCGCTTCGACTATTTCATTGAGGACAGGGTCGAGGCCGGGATCCAGCTCGCCGGCACCGAGGTGAAATCGCTGCGCCAGGGCGAGGGGTCGATCGCCGAAAGCTATGCCGCGGTCGAGGGCGACGAGTTGTGGCTGATCAACAGTCACATCCCCGAATACAGCCACGGCAACCGCCTCAATCACGAGCCGCGGCGGCCGCGGAAACTGCTGTTGCGGGCCCGCGAGATCGCCAAGCTCAACGGGGCGGTGACCCGCCAGGGCCTGACGCTGGTGCCCTTGTCGATCTATTTCAACGCGGCTGGACGGGCGAAGGTCGAGTTGGCGCTGGCGCGCGGCAAGAAGGTCCACGACAAACGTGAGACGGTGAAAGAGCGCGATTGGAAGCGGGAGCAGCAAAGATTGCTGCGGCGCAGTGCCTGAAGCTGTACCGGCGACAAACATGAGCTGGCTGAGGCGCCATATTCCGACCCGCGAGTCGATCCACCGTTACCGGCTGTTGCGTCCGTTCGCGCACCATTTGAGCAAGCACGAGCTGTGGCGGCTCCATCGCCGGTCAGTCCCGCGTGCGGTCGCGCTGGGGCTGGGCATCGGGATCATCATCCCGTTCATGCACACGGTGATTGCGGCATTGCTGGCGATCCCGCTGCGGGCAAACGTCGCGGTGGCCGCGGCGTTCACTTTGGTAGTCAACCCGCTGACCATTCCGCCGATGTATTACGCCGCCTACCGGATTGGCTCGTGGGAGCTGCATCACGATGCCACGCTGGTGAATCCGGCGACCGCCGAACACGTTTCCGGCGAGCTGGCCCGCTTCCTGTTCTGGATTCACGAAGCGTCCGGGCCGATCGCGCTCGGAGTTTTGACCATCGCAGCGGTCGCGGCGACGCTTGGCTATGCGGTTTCTGCTCTAATGTGGCGCGGGTGGCTGGGCAGCAAATGGCGCAAGCGGCGGCATTCGCGGCGGATTGCGAGCCGCTAAACGTGCGTTCGCAGGTTCCGCGGCGCTGATCGTCGATTGGCGCTGGCGGGCGGCGGTTGTGCGGGTGACGTGACTGCGTCACACATCGAATAACCTAAGGGGGCTTCCCATGCTTCGACTGATTTCGTTCCTCGCGGCGACAAGCGCGCTTGCCGGTTGCGCTTCGCATGCCGTCGCCCCGGTCGCCATCGCGCCGGCGCCGGCGGAAGCCGCGATGGTCGAGCCAGTCGCAGCGCCGGCTCCCAAGCCGCAATATGGCAGCTTCGGTTTCGACACCGCGGGCATGGAATCGAGCGTCGCGCCGGGCGACGATTTTTACCAGTATTCCAATGGCACGTGGTTGAAGAACACGCCGATCCCGTCCGACAAGTCGAACTACGGCTCGTTTTCGATCCTGCAGGATCTCAGCCAGCAGCGCGTGCGCGATATCCTCGACGCCGCCAAGGACGACCCCAACAGCCGCATCGGCATGGCTTATTCGAGCTTCCTCGACGAAGCTGGTGTCGAAGCCAAAGGCCTGACGCCGATCGAGCCGTGGCTCGGCCAGATCCGCGGGCTCAAGAGCCGTGGCGGCTATGCGGCGTTGCAGGGCGAGGCAGCCCGCAACGGGATCACCGGTCTGTTCGGCGGCTTCGTCACCCAGGACGACCGCAATACCGACGTCTACATCACCGCCTTGGGCCAGGCCGGCCTCGGCATGCCCGATCGCGACATGTATCTGCTCAACGAGCCGAGCATGGTTTCGCTCAGGGCCGGTTACCTCGACCATTTGACCAAGATGCTGACCCTAGCCGGCGAGACGAACGCGGCGGCGCGGGCCAAGGCCATCCTCGATTTCGAGACCAAAGTCGCCAAGGTCTCGTGGACGCGCGAGGACGTTGGCGACGCGACCAAGACCTACAATAAGATGAACCTGACGCAGTTGCAGAAGCTCGCTCCGGGCTTCGGCTGGGCGGATTATCTGAAGGCCCGAAGTGCCAGCGTCGATGAAGTTCTGGTTGCCGAGCCGAGCGCGTTTCGCGACATCGCCGCGCTGTCCGCGAAGGCGCCGCTGCAGGTCCTCCGGGATCAGCTGATCGTCCAGTCGCTGGATGCCTACGCCGACGTCCTGCCCAAAACGGTCGCCGACGAGAATTTCGCGTTCTACGGCACCAAGCTGAACGGCACTCCGGAGAACCAGCCGCGGTGGAAGCGGGCGGTCGATTTCACCACCAATGTGCTCGATGACGACGTGTCGAAACTCTATGTCGCGAAGTGGTTCCCACCCGAATCCAAGGCGGCGATGGACAAGCTCGTCGCGAACGTGATCGGCGCGATGGGCCGGCGGATCGAAAGCCTCAGCTGGATGGCGCCCGAAACCAAGGTGAAGGCCAAGGCCAAGCTCGCCGCGTTCACGCCGCGCATCGGCTATCCGAGCCAGTGGCACGATTATACGTTCGAGGTCCGCCCCGACGATTTGTTCGGCAATGCCCTGCGCGCCAACCAATGGAGCCATGACTGGAACATCCACAAGCTCGGCCACCCGATCTATCGCTGGGAGTGGGGCTTCGATCCGATGACGGTCAACGCCCAGGCCAATTTCAAGCTGGTGGCGATCACCTTTCCGGCCGCGATCCTGCAGCCGCCGTTCTTCGACCCCAACGCCGACCCCGCGGTCAATTACGGCGGGATCGGAGCGGTGATCGGCCACGAAATGAGCCATCACTTCGACGATCAGGGCTCGAAATATGACATTAAGGGCAATCTGTCGGACTGGTGGACGCCCAAGGATGTCGAGAATTTCAAGGCGCTCACTGACCGGCTGGTGAAGGAATATGACGCCTACGAAGTCTTCCCCGGAGCGCATGTAAAGGGTGAATTCACGCTCGGCGAGAATATCGGCGATCTCGCCGGTCTGGCATCCGCCTATGACGCTTATCACGCGTCGCTCGGTGGGCAGGACGCGCCGGTCATCGACGGAACCACTGGTGATGAGCGCTTCTACCTCGGCTGGGCGCAGGTCTGGCGGCGCAATTATCGCGAGGCCAATTTGCGCGCGCGGCTATTGACCGATCCGCATTCGCCGTCGGCGCAGCGGGCGTGGATCGTGCGCAACTTCGATCCGTGGTATCCGGCGTTCAAGGTGCAGCCCGGACAGAAACTTTATTTCGCGCCAGCGGACCGCGTCCGCATCTGGTGATGCTGTACCAGGAGCTGCCCCGGATCGATTCCAGCCCTCTCGACGGGTGGGGAAGCTGGCTAACGCCGGCACTGATCGCCGGGGCAGCCCTGAGCGTCGCATTGCTGCTCCTGCTGGTCGGACAACTACTGCTCGCCGGGATCGCCGTGGCGATGGGGGTGGTCGCGGGTGGGTTGACCTATTGGCGCGGCTCGCGGACGCGGCCGGTCCGCGAAGCGATCGTTGCCGGCCCCGATTATTCGCTGGTTGGATCGGCGCTTCGCATGTCCGGAGAGCCGGCGGCGCTGACCTCCGAAAACGGATCATTGTTGATCGCCAATTCGCCCTATCGCGAACACTTCGGTGGTGCGCCACCGCCCCTGGACCTCGGAGTCGACGACGATTCACGGCACGGCCTCGAGACCGCGCGAACCATGGCGTGGCGGGACGGAGTTGGATGCGTGTCCCGAATCGAAACCGCGAAGGGCCAGGCCGCGATCGAAGTCGAACGCGTCGGCGCGCATGGCGATCTGTTGCTCTGGCGGTTTCCGCGGCCGGCGCCGCCCGACCCGATGACCGTCGCGTCGAATTGGCTGGCGGGGGCGACCGGCGAGCGGCTCGGCGCCGCGGGCGTTCTCGCGGCGCTGGTTGATGAAGACGGCATCCTGATTTCCGGCAACCGCTTGTTTCGCGAGCGCGCGCTGGGCGATGCGCAGACGGGCGCCGAGCGGTTCACCAACCTGGTCGACATTAGCGACGACGGACAGGTGCGGCTGAGCGCCGAAGGGGAATCGGCGTTGCCGATGCGCCTCGTGCACATTCCCGTGGATCCGAAGAAAAGTGGGAAGTCTGGCACCTTCCTCCTGTTCGATCGTAGCGAGGCGGTGGGCGCCGCGGAGGGCGGACATCTCCAGGCTCTGCTCGACGTGCTTCCGATCGGCCTCGCGCTGGTCGATCGCGACGGGCGCTTCCTGACCATGAACGAAGCCTTCCGCACCGCCGGCGGGGTCAAGGGGTCGTCCAATCCTGTCTATCCCGGCGATCTGGTCGTCAAGGAAGACAAGGCCGCCGTCGCCGATGCGGTGCGGCGCAACGCGCGCGGCCCGGCGATGTCTGGCGATCTCGCCATCCGCCTGGTGCGCCAGCCGGCGGAACCGGTGGCGCTCACCATCGCCGGACTGCGCGGACTCGGAGATGCCGCGGTCCTGCTGTTGCTCAAGGACAATAGCGAGGAAGCGAAGCTCAAGCGGCAGGTGGCGCAGGCGACCAAGATGCAGGTGGTTGGCCAGCTTGCCGGTGGCGTGGCGCACGATTTCAACAATATCCTGACCGCCATCATCGGCCATTGCGACCTGATGTTAATGCGCCACACGCCGGGGGACAGCGACTATGACGATATCCAGCAGATCAAGTCGAATTCGAACCGCGCTGCGGGCCTTACTCGACAGCTGCTTGCCTTCTCGCGTCAACAAACTTTGCGCCCGCAGGTGCTCCAGCTTCCCGACGTTGTGTCGGAGGTGTCTCATCTGCTGAAGCGGTTGCTCGGCGAAAATGTCGAGCTGGTGGTGAAGCACGGTCGAAGCCTGGGCCCGGTCCGGGCCGACCCGGGCCAGCTCGAGCAGGTTATCGTCAATCTTGCCGTCAACGCTCGCGATGCAATGTCTGAAATGGGCGGCGGGACGCTCACCATCCAGACCTATTCGGTCAAGTCCGACCAGGTCGCCGAACTCGGCTCGGACATCTTGCCCATCGCCGATTACAGCGCGCTGTCGGTGACCGACACAGGCTGCGGGATTACGCCAAGCGTATTGGGAAAAATCTTCGAGCCGTTTTTCACGACCAAGGAGATCGGCAAAGGGACCGGCCTTGGTCTGTCGACAGTCTACGGCATCGTCAAACAATCGGGCGGCTTCATTTTCGCCGAATCGACGGTCGGGAAGGGGACGCGCTTCGTCATCTATTTGCCGGTCAATCGCGAAGAGGCGTCGGAGGCCAAGTCACGGCGGGGCGGCAAGGCCAAGCAGGATGAGCTATGGGGCAGCGGAACCGTCCTCCTGGTCGAGGATGAACCGATGGTCCGCGCGGTAGCCGAACGCGCGCTGACCCGCCACGGCTATACGGTGATCACCGCCGATAACGGCGAGGAAGCGCTTGAACTGCTCGCCCGTGGCGATCCGATCGATCTTCTGTTGAGCGACGTCGTCATGCCGGGCATGGACGGCCCGACCATGGTCGAGCAGGCGCTCAAGGAACGGCCGGACCTGAAAATCCTGTTCATGTCGGGCTATGCCGAAGAACAGCTGCGCGATTCGATCAACGTCGACAAGGCCCATTTCCTGCCCAAGCCATTCTCTGTGCAGGAACTTGCCGAAGCCGCGAAGCGGGCGCTCGCGGCCAAATAAGGCTTGCCCTCGAATCCTTGGCGACTATGCCTTCGCCGAGATGATCGTACCGCGTTCCATCCTCATCGTCGAAGACGAGCCGTTGATCGCCATGATGCTCGAGGATTTCCTCGAATCGCTCGGTCATTCGGTCGCGGGGACGTGCGATTCGGTCGCGGGCGCGCTGCAAAAGGTTGAAAATGGCGGATTCGATCTCGCCATCCTCGACGTAAACCTGAAGGGCGAGAATGTGTGGCCGGTCGCGTCGCGGCTGCGCGAACAGAAGGTCCCGTTCGTGATCGCCACCGGCGGGCACGTCGACCCCCCGCCGCCGGAGTTCAACGACGCTCCGGTGATCGAAAAACCTTATACGGTCGACCGGGTGACGCCGGCGATCGACGCCGCCTTCGCCTAACCCCCGCGCGCCTTACTCGCCGCTCGGCCTGTCCGGGCCACCGAAGCAGGCGATGTCATATTGCGAATTCGACGCGGTATTCTTGTCGTTGATCCCCGGCTGGTGGCCGGCATAATGCGCGGCTGACACGCTCTCCTCATTGAGGAAGGGCGTGCCCGGCCCTGGCTCGCGGCCCGATTGGCTGGGCGCGGTGCCGCCTTCCTCGCACTCGACTCCGGGTTGGCCCGTTTCGTGATTTGGCGAAATGCTGCCGGACGCCGGCGGCGCCGCAAAGGCGATCGTCGGCGCCAGCGCCACGGCGACTGCGCCGATCAAGCTAATCGTGCGGTTCATTGGAAAGCTCCTTCGCATTCCCTGTTGGTTGGGAACTGGGAAATATGCTCCGGTCCCGCAACGCTGGCGGATCAAAGCCGTTCCCCGACCTGTCTTGGGACAGGTGGGACTTGGCTTAACTGAGCGCACTTGCGGGACTTCACGACCCCATCCATATTGTTGAGAATAAACGAGCTATCGGATTTGCCGGGCGTTAACCCTACGGCAGAGTTGATTGTGCGATAAAGCGGGCTAGCATGCCCCCTCATGGAACGGTCGCTCGCGACTGGTGTATAAGGACTTCAATGACCAAGCTTTCAGGCGGCGACGGCAAGAGCACCCTCTATTGCTCGTTCTGCGGGAAATCGCAGCACGAGGTGCGCAAGCTCATCGCCGGGCCGACGGTGTTCATCTGCGACGAATGCGTCGAGCTGTGCAACGACATCATCCGCGAGGAATCCAAGTCCGCGCTGGTCAAGACGCGCGACGGGGTTCCGACTCCAGCCGAGATCTGCAAGGTTCTTGACGATTATGTGATCGGCCAGGACCGCGCCAAGCGTGTGCTCTCGGTCGCGGTTCACAATCACTACAAGCGGCTCGCCCACGGCTCCAAGGCCGGCAATGAAGTCGAACTCGCCAAGTCGAACATCCTGTTGATCGGCCCGACGGGCTGCGGCAAGACTCTGCTCGCGCAGACGCTCGCGCGGATCCTCGACGTGCCGTTCACCATGGCGGACGCAACGACGCTGACCGAGGCCGGCTATGTCGGCGAGGATGTCGAGAACATCATCCTGAAGCTGCTCCAGGCCTCCGACTACAATGTCGAGAAGGCTCAGCGCGGCATCGTTTACATCGACGAGATCGACAAGATCAGTCGCAAGTCGG
Source organism: Sphingomicrobium sp. (assembly GCA_035261225.1). GTDB lineage: Bacteria > Pseudomonadota > Alphaproteobacteria > Sphingomonadales > Sphingomonadaceae > Sphingomicrobium. The sequence continues at coordinate 21,163 of DATFUB010000136.1, read as the reverse complement.
ACAATCCGTCGATTACCCGCGATGTGTCGGGCGAGGGCGTCCAGCAGGCGCTGCTCAAGCTGATGGAAGGCACTACCGCGAGCGTTCCGCCGCAGGGCGGCCGCAAGCATCCGCAGCAGGAATTCCTTCAGGTCGACACGACCAACATCCTGTTCATTTGCGGCGGCGCCTTCGCCGGTCTCGAAAAGATCATCGCCGACCGTCTTCAGGGAAAATCGATCGGTTTCGGCGCCCATGTCGCCGCGCCCGACGAGCGCAAGACAGGCGAGACGCTCAAGCATTGTGAACCCGAGGATCTGCTCAAGTTCGGGCTGATCCCCGAATTCATCGGCCGCCTGCCGGTGATCGCGACGTTGATGGACCTCGACGAAGAAGCGCTGGTCAAAATCCTGGTCGAGCCCAAGAACGCTTTGGTCAAGCAATATGCCAAGCTGTTCGATATGGAAGAGGTCGAGCTCGAGTTCACCGATGACGCGCTCCACTGCGTCGCCAAGAAGGCGATCGAGCGCAGGACCGGCGCGCGCGGCCTGCGCTCAATTCTCGAGGGCATCTTGCTCGACACGATGTTCGACCTGCCGACGATGGACGGGGTCGATGAGGTCCACATCGACAAGGACGTCGTGATGGGGACCAAGGAACCGGTCCGCGTCTACGCCAAGAAAGATAAGGCATCGTCCTCGGGTGACGCGGCCTAACGGTGGCCACGGCTCAGCCGCTCCGGCTGTTCGACGATAATTTCCTCAGGGTTCTTCCGGCTCCCCTTCGCGAGCCGCGGAGAGCGTGGCTTGCCATTCCCATTGCATGGTCGTTGTCGTTCCTCGGCAGCGTGGTGCTCGCCGCGCTGGTCCACTGGGTCGCGCCGGACGCCAAGTCCGTCGAAGTGCCACAGCTGCCTGCCTGGGTAATCGTCTCGGCGTTCGCTGTCTTCTCACCGCTGGTCGAATCGATCCTGATGGGATTGGGGCTGAAGCTCCTGCAACGTTGGATGAGGCCGGCCACGGCGATCCTGGTCAGCGCAGTCGGCTGGGGAGTTCTCCATTCTCTCCAGGTCCCGGTTTGGGGCCTGGCGATTTGGTGGCCCTTTCTGATTTTCTCGACCCTATTCGTTGTGTGGCAACAGCGAGGGTTCTGGACCGCCGTAGGGGTCGCGGCCGCCACGCATTGCCTGCAGAACCTCTACCCGTCGTTGACGATCGCCTACCCGCACCTGTTCCAATAGTTGGGCTGAGAGCTCGTTACCGAATTCCCGTAATGAGCGCGGGCGTACTCGCTGCGTAGGCGCGAAACGCGTCGCCAGATGGTGAGCGAGCGCATGGCCGCTGCGTGGCGCGCGGCGATCGCAGCGACAAATGCCCTAGCGCCGGGCGGCGGCGACCATCTGCGAGCTGAACCGTTCCATCAAATGCGTGTCGCGGCCGTACGGGTCGGGCAGGAACTGCACGCCCGTCGCGGTCGGCTGCACCGTCAGATAGGTCATATACACCGGGACCGGCTTGGGCAGATCGACCTCTTGCTCGACCTTGGGGTCCTTGCCCTTGGGCACGTAGCCGCCGAACAGCCAGCTCGCGAAACGCTTGTAATCCTCGACCCGGACGCAGCCGTTGCTGATCCACAGCTCGTTCTTGGTGAAGTGATCCTTCTCGGGCGAATCGTGAAGGTAGATGCCGAAATAATTGGGCAGCATGAATTTCATCATGCCCATCGAATTGGCCGGGCTCGGGAGCCGGCGAAGGACCACTTCCTGGCGGCCGTCGACCACCGCCTGCCAGTCGACCGTGCTGGGATCGAGCCGCTTGGCATCCTCGCCGTAATCGGAACTGACCTCATATTCCCGCTCGGTGAGGTAGCTCGGGCCCTGGGCGACCACGCGTGGCGCGATCAGGTTCCTCACCAGCTCCGGCGGAACGTTCCAGTACGGATTGACGCTCGCATATTTGATGTAGGCGGCCATCATCGGCGTGGCGGTCTCGGCCTTGCCGACCACGACCTTCATCTCGTCGACCTTGCGGCCGTTTTCCCACAGCGAGAGACGCGCGGCGCCGGCATCGACAACCGCATATTTGTGCTGCTCTTCGGGCGAGGGGAGGCGTTTGGCCCGCTCCATGTTGATGATGATCCGCTGCTGGTAATATTCAGACCCCCGGTTCAGTGCCTCGATCGTTCCCGCACCGGCCAGACCGTCGGCCTTGAGCCCGTGCGCGGCCTGGAATTCCTTGATGGCACTGGCGAGTGCCGGATCGAACCTGTCGCCCGCACCAAGTCCAAGGCGGGTCCGGAGTGCGGCGACCCGTTCGCCCGTCGATCCCGGCTTGAGCGCCGGGCCCGCCGGCACCGGCACCTGCGGCAAATCGCCCCACCGCTGGCGGTAGCGGACGAGGCCGCGGCGAAGCTCGGTGTAGATCGGGTTCATCGACACGAACATGTCGACCGGAGCCCCGCTCCAGTCGTCGAACGAAATATCGTGAAGCATATCGCCCGATTGGACCGAGCGCGGGATTAGGTCCTCGTCGATGTAGATCATGTCGACGCCCTGTTCGATCGCGGGTGGCAGATCGATCGGCTCGAGCGCGGGAGCCTTTTGCCGCGATGCGGCGGGGGCCGGTGCCTGCCACGGCTCTGACATGGGCGCGCGTTGGACGGGCGCTTGGGGCGCCTGCCACGGCTCCATCACCGGCGGCCCCGGAGGGGGCGGTGCCGGTGGCCACGGTTGACCGTATTGCGCGACGGCGGCCGCGGACGAGGCGAGGGCGCTGAGCGTGATCAAGGAAAGGCGAATAGTCACGGGTCCCAACAAATAGTGAGTGAAACTGAACGGTTACAGAATCGCTTGGATTAACCCGTCGTGATTGTTTCACCTTTCGGCGGAAGTACGACGGTCAGGGTCAAAAGCGAGCGATTGCTGTGGATTGTTCCGTGCTTTTGTTGCGCCACCGGGGACCGCCGCCCATATACTGAAGCATGACTCGTTCCCTACCGATTCTGCCGCTTCGCGATATTGTCGTTTTTCCGCACCGCATCGTCCCCCTGTTCGTCGGGCGCGAGAAATCGGTCGCGGCGCTCGAAGCGGCCATGGCCACGGACCGCGAGCTGTTTCTCGTCGCCCAGCTCGATCCGGGTGAGGACGACCCTGATCGGGATGCGCTGTACGACCTCGGCGTGATCGCGACGGCGATGCAGCTGCTCAAGTTGCCCGACGGAACCGTGCGCGTGCTGGTCGAAGGCGTGAAACGCGCGAAACTGGTCGATCTCGTCCCGCGCGACGGTTATCTTTCAGCCGAAGTCGAGGAGGTTGCCGAGGAAACTTCGGATGCGACCGAAGCCCAGGCGCTGATGCGCTCGGTGATCGATCAGTTTGAGAACTACGCCAAACTCAACAAGCGCCTGCCGCCCGAAACCGGGATCCAGCTGGCGGAGATTGAGGATCCGTCGGCGCTGGCCGATGCGATCGCCTCGAACTTGTCGATCAAGGTCGCCGACAAGCAGGCGTTGCTCGGCGAGCTCCACCCCGGGCGCCGGCTCGAAATGGTATTCGCCTTCATGGAAGGCGAGCTCGGCGTGCTCCAGGTCGAGAAGAAGATCCGCAGCCGGGTCAAGCGCCAGATGGAGAAGACCCAGCGCGAATATTATTTGAACGAGCAGTTGAAGGCGATTCAGCGCGAGCTCGGCAATGAGGGCGAGGAAGGCGGCGACGAGCTTCAGGAGCTGGCCGAGAAGATCCGCAAGACCAAGCTGTCGAAGGAAGCCAGCACGCGCGCCAATTCGGAGCTTAAGAAGCTTCGCGCGATGGCGCCGATGTCGGCCGAGGCGACGGTCGCGCGCAATTATCTCGACGTCCTCCTCGGCCTGCCGTGGGGCAAGAAGTCGAAGCTCAAGAAGGATATTGCCGAGGCCCAGCGGGTGCTCGACGAGGATCATTACGGGCTCGACAAGGTCAAGGAAAGGATCGTCGAATATCTCGCGGTCCAGGCGCGCACCAACAAGCTCAAGGGCCCGATCCTGTGCCTGGTCGGCCCGCCCGGCGTCGGTAAGACTTCGCTCGGCCGCTCGATCGCGCGTGCCACGGGACGCGAGTTCGTGCGCCAGTCGTTGGGCGGCGTGCGCGACGAGGCCGAAATCCGCGGCCACCGCCGGACCTATATCGGCTCGCTGCCGGGCAAGATCATCTCGAACATCAAGAAGGCCGGGGCATCCAACCCGTTGTTCCTGCTCGACGAGATCGACAAGCTGGGACAGGATTTCCGCGGCGACCCGGCGTCGGCACTATTGGAAGTGCTCGACCCCGAGCAGAACAACCGCTTCCAGGACCATTATCTCGAGCTCGACTACGATCTGTCGGACGTGATGTTCGTCACCACCGCGAACTCGCTCGACATGCCGCAGCCGTTGATGGACCGGATGGAGATCATCCGGCTTGAAGGCTACACCGAGGATGAAAAGGTCCAGATCGCCAAGCGCCATCTGATTCCCAAGCAGATGGAGGCGCACGGCCTCAAGTCGGAGGAGCTAGACTTCAGCGACGAAGCGCTGCGCAAGATCATCCAGCACTATACCCGCGAAGCCGGCGTCCGGACGCTCGAGCGCGAACTTGCCAAGGTCGCCCGCAAATCGCTCCGGCAAATCCTCGAAAACAAGCTCGAAAAGGTCGAACTGACGGTCGATAATCTTGGCGATTTCCTCGGTGTGCGGAAATTCCGCTACGGGATGGGCGAAGAGGAAGACCAGATCGGCGCAGTCACCGGCCTCGCCTGGACCGAAGTCGGCGGCGAGCTGCTGACGATCGAAGCGGTCACCGTGCCGGGCAAGGGCCAGATCAAGACCACCGGCAAGCTCGGCGAAGTGATGCAGGAGTCGATCCAGGCGGCGATGAGCTTCGTCAAGGCGCGTGCGCCGGCCTATGGCGTCAAGCCCTCGATCTTTGCCCGCAAGGACATCCACGTCCATCTGCCCGAAGGCGCGGTGCCGAAGGACGGGCCATCGGCCGGCGTCGGCATGGTCACCGCCATGATCTCGACCCTGTCGGGGACCGCGGTTCGCCGCGACGTCGCCATGACCGGCGAAGTCACGCTGCGCGGGCGGGTGTTGCCGATTGGCGGCTTGAAGGAAAAGCTGCTGGCCGCGTTGCGGGGCGGAATCCGGACGGTGCTCATTCCGGCGGAAAACGAGAAGGATCTCGCCGACATTCCTGCGAGCGTGAAGGAAGCTCTCGAGATTATTCCGGTAAGCCACGTCGACGAGGTCCTGGCGCGGGCGCTGACCGAACCGCTTCACGCGATCGAATGGACCGACGAGGACGAGCGCGCGGCGGAACCGCCGGTCCATCCGCAGAATCCCGAATCGGGCCTCCCGATCCGACACTGAGGCTGGACAGGCGAGGGGAGTCTCGCCTTAAAGTCTTTCGCCTCGCGCGCGAGTCTTGGGCGAACGGGGAACGAGGGAGTGCCGGCTCATGAACAAGCAGGAATTGATTGGGCATGTCGCCGATCGCGCGGGGCTCAGCCGCAACGATGCGATGCGGGCCATTGAGACGATGCTCGAAGTGGTCACTTCGACCTTGAAGCGTGGCGACGAGGTCCGCCTGGTCGGGTTCGGCAATTTCTCGGTCACACGCCGCAAGGCCTCGACCGGACGTAATCCGCGGACCGGCGAGCCGATGCAGATCAAGGCCACGTCGCAGCCCAAATTCCGGCCCGGCAAGGTCCTCAAGGACGCGGTTCAGTAATCTGGACAGTCCGGCGCGCTGTCCCTATTTGCGCCGCTCCCAACGCAGGCATGGGCGCGTAGCTCAGCGGTAGAGCACACCCTTCACACGGGTGGGGTCACAGGTTCAATCCCTGTCGCGCCCACCATGCCTTCGCGAATTTGCGACTATTCAAGATAGGCGGACTGGAAGCTCCCGACGCGGCGCATTTCCGCCCAGTCGGTGAACTGGATCTCGCGGCCCGAGCGTTTGATCAGGCCCTGGCGCTCCATGTCGGCAAACACGCGGTTGACGTTGACCGAGGTCTGGCCGGTGATGTCGGCGATCTGCTGCTGGGTGAACGGATTTTGCATCTTGGTCGCGTGGACGTGCATGCGCGCCGCCGTCTCGCACAGCAAATGCGCGACCCGCGCGGTCGAATCGCGCCGGCCGCAATTGACCAGCCATTCGTAGCCGATCGCTTCGTTGCGTTGGATCAAGCGCCAAAAGAATCGCTGCAGCTCGGGATGAGCGTCGACAATCGGGTCGAAGTCCTTGGCTTTGCCGACCATCACCTCGCTCTTGACGATCGCCTGGATGCCGTAGCCGGCGGCGCCTTCGCGGGGGAGAATGCCTTCGCCCGGGAAACGCAGCGCGACGATCTGACGCCGTCCGGCGCCGTCCGTCATATATTTCGCGATCATTCCGGAGCGGACGAACATGACTTCGTCGCGCGGCGCGCCATGCTCGCGGAACGGCCGTCGCGGCTCGACCTGGACCACCCGATGCGGGATCTTGGCGAGCAGCTCGGCAAGCAACGGTTCGAGCCCCGCGTCGATTAAGGTATCGCGCAGCGAAACTCCCGGCGCAGGCGTTTTGGAACGCCGACTCGCCATATCTCCTCTCCCGGGCGCGAGGATGCGCCTGCCCCCCAAGGCGTGCAAGCTATTAAATTAGCGTTAGACAATTTCTAGTTATCGTAAGTTAAGCGTAACCGCTGCGACCAAGGCCCCGATCTGCTCGGCGCCAAGTGCGACTGCGGTTCCGAGCTGCGGCGGCCCCGGCCAACCGGCGTCGGGAAAATCGATTCCGTTCCAGCGGCGTGTCCCGGAATATCGCGGAATGACGTGAAAATGCACGTTGGGGTCGACCATCATCAGCATCAGATAGTTGAGCTTCTCGTAGGCGGTGAACTGGCGCAGTGCCCGCTCGATCGCGGCGACGACCGTGCCCTGCTCGGCGAACGCCGCGGACGGCAGGTCGCCGTAGGCGGTCGCGTCGCTCTTCGCCGCGAGTATCAGCGATCCTAGCGTCACCTGAGCCGGGCGCAGCAACACGAGCCAATGATCGAACTCCCGGATCAGCGTCGCCGGATAGCCGAACTTCTCGATGGTTGGGTTCATGGCCGGCCGCCCTTCGCTTGCGTTCGCTTCCGCGCAACCTTAAGTGGCGCCGGCGCCTGAGGAAACCTCATCCATGGGCGTTCCCGTGGCGATCGTAGCTCAGCTGGTTAGAGCACTGGTTTGTGGTACCAGGGGTCGGGGGTTCAAGTCCCCTCGGTCGCCCCATTTTCCTCCTGTTGAACGGACAATTCGACGACCATGACCACCCCTTGGGGTTTCCCCGATTTCGACGCGCATGAAGAATTGCAGTTCGTCACCGACGATAAATGCGGGCTTCGCGCGATTATCGCCGTGCATTCGACCCATCTCGGCCCCGCGGCCGGCGGCGTTCGCTTCTGGCATTACGCCAAACCCGAGGACGCGCTGACCGATGCGCTCAGGCTGTCGCGCGGCATGAGCTACAAAAACGCGATGGCCGGGCTGCCGCTGGGCGGTGGCAAGTCAGTGATCCTGGCCGACGACAAGCGGACCAAGACGCCCGATATGCTCCATGCGTTCGGCAAGGCGGTGGATCATCTGGGCGGCCGCTACGTCACCGCCGAAGATGTCGGGATGAGCGTCGCCGACATGATCGAGATCGCACGCAACACCAAATATGTCGCGGGGCTTCCAGCCGAGGGCAAGGAGGTCGGCGGCGACCCGGGTCCGCACACCTCGCTCGGCGTGTTCCTGGGGATCAAGGCCGCGGTGAAGCATGCGCTTGGCAAAGACAGCGTCGCGGGCCTGCACATTGCGCTGCAGGGCGCGGGCAGTGTCGCGACCGGCGTCGCGCTCCATGCCGCGACCGAAGGCGCGAAGCTGTCGATCGCCGACGTCGATCCGGCCAAGGCGCAGAAGCTCGCCGCCGCCGCCAATGGCACGGTGGTCGCGGTCGACGAAATCCTGACGCTCGAGGCCGACCTGTTCAGTCCCAATGCGCTGGGTGCGATCTTCAACGAGCAGACGATTGCGACGCTGAAAGCGCCGATCGTTGCAGGCGGCGCCAACAACCAGCTCGCGACGCCGGCGGACGGCGCCCGGCTGCAAGCGCGCGGCATCCTCTACGCGCCCGATTATGTGACCAACGCGGGCGGGATCATCAACGTCTGCACCGAATATCTCGGTGATGGCGACGCCAGCTTGGTGCGCCGGCGAATCGAGGGCATTCCTGCGCGGCTCGAGGAGATCTGGAGCGAGAGCAAGGCATCGGGCCGCGACCCGGCGGCGGTCGCCGACGCGATGGCGCAGAAGCTGATCGGCAGATGAATTCCTCCCTGCCGCGAAGCGGTGGGGAGGGGAACCATCCGAAGGATGGTGGAGGCGTCCCTCCGTCAAGTCTTCGGCTTGCCACCTCCCCATTGCTGCGCAACAGGGAGGGAGGCTGATTATGCACGCTTTTGCAAACCCAACCCGCTTTCTGCGCTTCGCCAAACCGGCGACCTCGTGGCTGCTGTTGATCGGGCTCGGCCTCGCAATCGGCGGGATGGTCGCGGGGTTGACGCTGACCCCGCCCGATTATCTGCAGGGCGAGACCGTGCGCATTCTCTACATCCACGTCCCCGCTGCGTGGCTCGGAATGGCGGGGTGGACGGGGATCGCCACGGCCTCGGTCAGCCAACTGGTGTGGCGCCATCCGCTCGCCGCCGTCGCCGGCCGCGCGACTGCACCCGCTGGCGCGGCCTTCGCCGCCATCTGCCTGATCACTGGCTCGATCTGGGGCCGCCCGACCTGGGGCACATGGTGGGAGTGGGACGGGCGGCTGACGTCGATGCTGATCCTGTTCTTCCTGTATCTCGGCTACATCGCTTTGGCCTCGGCCGAACGCGAGCGAGGCGGCGACGGACGGATCGCCGCGATCTATGGCCTGGTCGGAGCGATCAACCTGCCAATCATCCATTATTCGGTGCAGTGGTGGCGCACGCTCCACCAAGGACAGAGCATCTCGATCACCGACGGATCGACGATCGACAATTCGATCCTGTGGCCGCTGCCGCTGACCGTAATCGGCTTCACTTGCCTGTTCGGGGCGGCGGTGCTGATGCGGATCCGCGCGGAACTGGCCGAGACCAAGGTCGAAATGCGTCAGCGCAGGATGGCCGCATGAATCCGTGGTCGTTCGTTACCGCCGCTTATGCGGTCGCGATCGGGCTGACCGGAGCGCTCGTCGTTTGGGCCTTCGTGTCGATGTGCCGCGCCGAAGCCGCGGCCGACGCGCTGACGCGCAAATGAAACCCAAGAACCAACGACTGGTGTTAGTCAGCGCGGCGCTGGTCGCAGTGCTCGCGGCCGTTCTGTTGGCGATGTGGGGGCTCAAGGATCGCGCAGCCTATTTCTACACGCCAGCCGACATCGCCGCCGGCAAGGCCGCGCAAGGGCAGGCGATCCGGCTCGGCGGGATGGTGGAGCGTGGCTCGATCGCGCGCCAAGGCGATGGGCTGACCATCCGCTTCATCGTCACCGACGGACAGGCCTCGACGCCGGTAATCTACCGCGGGATCGTGCCCGACCTGTTTCGTGAAGGCAGCGGCGTCGTCGCCGAAGGACGCGTCGAAAACGGGACGTTCGTCGCCGAAACAATCCTCGCCAAGCATGACGAACGCTACATGCCGCCCGAGCTCGGCAACCTTGCCGCGGAGCACAAAGCGGGCAAGACGCTCAAACGATGATCGCGGAAACGGGCCTTGCGGCGCTGTGGCTCGCTGCGGGGCTCGCCGCTCTGCAGTTCCTGCTGATGGTGTCCGCGCTGCGCAACGGAATCGCCTTCGGCCGACCGATGCGGGCGATCGCCGTCGTCCAGGGCGCGCTGACCCTGATCTCCTTCGCGATGCTGCTGTGGGTGTTCGCGCGGACCGATCTGTCGGTCGCGCTGGTGTTCGAGAACAGCCACAGCGCCAAGCCGTTCATCTACAAGGTCGCGGGCACGTGGGGGAATCACGAAGGTTCGATGTTGCTGTGGGTGACCGTGCTCGCGGTCGCCGGGGCGGTGTTCGCAGTGCTGTCGCGGCGGACTGGCGAGCGGACGCTGCTCGCAGCGCTCGGCGCGCAGGCGGCGCTGGCGCTTGGCTTTTACGCCTTCCTGCTCATCGCTTCGAACCCGTTCGCGCGGTTGAACCCGCCCGCGTTCGAGGGGCGGGGGCTCAATCCTCTACTGCAAGACCCCGGGTTGGCCTTCCATCCGCCGACGCTTTACCTCGGCTATGTCGGCCTCTCGGTCGCGTTCAGCCTGGCGGTTGGGGCTCTGCTGACGGGCGAGGTGGACTCGCGGTTGGCGCGGGCGATGCGGCCATGGGTGCTCGGCGCCTGGATCCTGCTGACGTTGGGGATCACGGCCGGCAGTTACTGGGCTTATTACGAACTGGGTTGGGGCGGCTGGTGGTTCTGGGATCCGGTCGAAAATGCCTCGCTGATGCCGTGGCTGGCGGCGACCGCTTTGCTCCATTCGATCAACGTCCTCGCCGCGCGCGGGGCATTGAAGGCGTGGACCATGATGCTCGCGGTGATCGCCTTCTCGATGTCGATGGTCGGCACGTTCCTCGTCCGATCCGGCGTGCTGACCTCGGTCCACGCATTCGCCATCGATCCCGAGCGCGGGACGTTTTTGCTCGCTTTGCTCGGGATTTACGTCGGCGCGGCGTTCGCATTGTTCGCGCTGCGCGGCGCGACGCTTAAGGAAGGCGCGCCGTTCGAACTGGTCAGTCGTGAAACGGGTCTGGTGATCAACAACCTACTGCTGAGCGTGATCCTCGGGATCGTTTTCCTGGGGACGCTTTATCCTTTGTTCGTCGAGGCGGTGAGCGGCGAGAAACTGTCGGTCGGAGCGCCTTACTTCAATTCCGTCGCGGGGCCGCTGGCATTGCTGCTGACGGTGTTGGTCGGGGTCGGGCCGCTACTGAGTTGGCGGCGCGAACGGCGGCCGGTGTTCAAGCTCCTGACCGTACCCGCGTTACTCGGCGTGACCGCGCTGCTGGTCACGTTCATTCTCGCGCCGGACATCGGCATCCTGCCGCGCCTCGGGCTGACGGTCGCGGCCTACCTCGCCGCGGCAAGCATCCTGCCGCTGGTCGGACGCAACCCGCTGCGGACGCCGCTCGCAACCTGGGGCATGGTGCTCGCGCATTGCGGGATTGCCGTGGCGCTCGCCGGGATGGCCGCGAACGCTGCCTTCACCAGCGAGCGGCTGGCGGTCGCCAAGCCCGGCGAGACGCTGAGCGTTGGCCCGTGGCTGGTGCAGTTCGAGGGTGTCACACCCACGGCCGGCAAGAACTGGACCGCGATCGAGGGCCAGCTTCAGGCGACCCGCGGCAGCGGGGCGGTGACGCTCAAGCCGCAGACGCGTTATTTCACCGACCCGCCGACCGAGACCAATGAGGCAGCGATCGAGACCTTCTGGAACGGTCAGCTGTACACCGTCGTCGGCAAGCCGGACGGGGCGGGCGGATGGCAGCTCAGACTGTGGTGGAAGCCGTTCGTGACGCTGATCTGGCTGGGTGGGGTGCTAATTGCCCTCGGCGGCGCGCTGGCGCTGTTTGGGCGGTTGTGGCGGCTGCGGCGGCGGCGTGAACCCGGCCGGCGGGAGCGCTACGCATGAGCCGGCTTGGACGCTTTGCACCCCTAATCGGATTGGCCATCTTTCTGATCGCCGTGATTTGGCGGCTGGCGACGCCGGCGGACACGAATGTCAGTTCAAAGCTCACGGGCAAGCCGGTGCCGGCGTTCATCTTGCCGTCGGCGCTTCCCGGAAAGCCCGCGCTGGCGGCGAGCGATCTCGCGGTCGGTCGGCCGCATCTCGTCAATGTCTTCGCGAGCTGGTGCGTGCCGTGCATCACCGAGGCGCGCGTGCTCCAGCAGTTGAAGGCGCGCGGCGTCGTCATCGACGGGATCGCGGTGCGCGACCGGCCCGAGGACATCGCCGATTTCCTCAATCGAAACGGCGATCCCTATGAGCGGATCGGCAGCGACCAGCGCAGTCAGGTGCAGATCGCGTTGGGCTCGTCGGGCGTGCCGGAGAGCTTCGTCGTCGATGGCAAGGGCGTGATCCGCTATCAGCATATCGGGGCGATCAAGGCGTCGGACGTGGCGCTGATCCTGCAAAAGCTGGAGCAGGCGAAGTGACCCGACATTCGTCATTCCCGCGAAAGCGGGAACCAAGCAAAACCAAATTCTGGGTCCCCGCTTTCGCGGGGATGACGATTATGATGTTGGCGGTACCTGTCCAGGCCGACAGCAATTTGCCGCCGGCCTATTGGTCCGACCGCCAGCTGCCCGATTCGCGACAAGAGGCGCAGGCCCAGGCGCTGATGAATGAGCTCCGCTGTCTCGTCTGCCAGGGGCAGTCGATCGCGGATTCCGACGCCGAGCTCGCCGGCGACATGCGCGATTTGGTGCGGCGGCGGATTGCAGCGGGTGAGAAACCGGCGGCGATCCGCAGCTGGCTCGTCCAGCGCTACGGGAGCTGGATCAGCTACCGCCCGACCGCCGAGCCGGCTGCCTGGCCGTTGTGGCTTGCGCCGATCGCGCTCCTCCTGATCGGAGCTTTCATGATCCGCCGCCGGATCCGGCTGAAGGCGAAAGTCTGATGGGCTGGCTCATTCTCTTGCTGTTGATCGCGGTCAGCGCCGGTGCGTTGTGGCTGCTGAAGGTTCCGGGCGGTCTGCTGACCGCCGCCGGGGCTGCGCTTGCCTTCGGAGCGGCGGGATATGCGCTGCAGGGCCGACCTGAACTGCCGGGCGCGCCGGCCGAAGCCGCCTTGGCCAGCGACGTCGCTCCCCTGACCGAGGCGCGTCACGCCTTTTTTGGTAATTTCACCGGCGAAGAATCGTGGCTGCGCATATCCGAAGCGCTGGCGCGCACCGGCAATACCGAAGATGCCGTCGGGATCTTGCAGAATGCGGTCGGGCGCTATCCCAACAGCCCGCAGCTGTGGATCGGGCTCGGCAATGCCCTGGTCGATCATGCCCACGGGCTGACCCCGCCCGCCGAGCTGGCCTACCAGCGCGCGGCTGAGCTTTCGCCGGGCTACCCCGCAGCCGGATTTTTCTACGGGTTGGCGCTCGCGCGGTCGGGCCAGCGCGAAGCCGCGGTGGCGACGTGGCGACGGATACTCGTCAACGCCCCGCCCAAGGCCAGCTGGCGCCCGCTGATCGAGGCCGGGATCATAGCGCTCAGCCGGCCTCCTCCGACCGCGCCGTAAACTCCTGCTTCAATTGACTAGCGCAAGGGCGCTCCTTACATCGCCGGTCGCTATCTCCCCAGCGTCGGCGAGGGCCTACGCCCCTTCCTGAACACGCGGGTTTTTAAGGGAATTTCATGTTCGCCGCACTGGCCAAGACTATCTTCGGATCGGCGAATGACCGCTATGTCCGAAGCCTCGGCAAATATGTCGACGCAATCAACGGCTTCGAGCCGACCATTTCGGCGCTCAGCGACGACGAGCTGAAGGGCCAGACCGAGCTGTTCCGCCGCCGCCTCGCCGAGGGCACGAGGCTCGACGATCTGCTGCCCGAAGCCTTTGCCACGGTTCGTGAAGCCGCGATCCGCACGCTCGGCCAGCGGCATTACGACGTCCAGCTGATCGGCGGCATCGCGCTCCATCGCGGCGAGATCGCCGAGATGAAGACCGGCGAAGGCAAGACCCTGGTCGCGACGCTCGCGGTCTATCTGAACGCGCTCGAGGGCAAGGGCGTCCACGTCGTCACCGTCAACGATTACCTCGCGCGTCGCGACGCTGACTGGATGGGTCAGATCTACCGTTTCCTGGGCATGACCGTCGGGGTGATCGTCCCCAACCTCACCGACGATGAGCGGCGCGACGCCTATGGCGCCGACATCACCTACGGCACCAACAACGAATTCGGGTTCGATTATCTGCGCGACAATATGAAATATTCGCGCGCGCAGATGGTCCAGCGGCCGTTCAATTTCGCGATCGTCGACGAGGTGGATTCGATCCTGATCGACGAGGCCCGGACGCCGCTGATCATCTCCGGCCCGACCGACGACAAGTCCGATCTCTACATTTCGGTCGATCGCATCGTGAAGACCTTCGTCGAGGCCGATTACGAGCTGGACGAGAAGCAGAAGAGCGTCGTCCTCACCGAGGATGGCACCGAAAAGGCCGAGCGAATGCTCGAAGCCGACGGGTCGATCGAGGGACGTAACCTCTACGACATCGTCAATACCCAGGCCGTCCACCACTTGAACCAGGCCCTGAAGGCCAACGTCATGTTCAAGAAGGACATCGATTACATCGTCAAGGACGGGAAAGTCGTCATCATCGACGAGTTCACCGGCCGGATGATGGACGGCCGGCGGTGGTCGGATGGGCTCCACCAGGCGGTCGAGGCCAAGGAAGGCGTCGACATCGAGCCGGAAAACCAGACGCTCGCTTCGATCACCTTCCAGAATTATTTCCGGATGTACCCGAAGCTCTCCGGAATGACCGGCACGGCGATGACCGAGGCACCGGAATTCTTCGACATCTACAAGATGAACGTAGTCGCGATCCCGACCAATGTCGACGTCCTGCGGGTCGACGAGGACGACGAATTCTACAAGACCATGACCGAGAAGTTCGCCGCCATCGCGACTGAGCTCAAGGCCAAGCAGGAAATCGGCCAGCCGGCGCTGGTCGGCACCGTCTCGATCGAGAAATCGGAAATGCTGTCCGAATATCTCGACAAGGAAAAGATCAAGCATTCGGTGCTGAACGCGCGCTTCCACGAGCAGGAAGCGCATATCGTGGCTCAGGCGGGACGGATGGGGGCAGTCACCATCGCCACAAACATGGCCGGCCGGGGCACCGACATTCAGCTCGGCGGCAACCTCGATTTCCGGATGCTGGACGAATATCCCGACCTGGTCGCAGGCACGCCCGAGTTCCAGGCGCGGGCGGAGAAGGTTCGCGAGGAGATCGCGGCCGAGAAGCAACGGGTGCTCGAAGTCGGCGGGCTCTATGTCCTCGGCACCGAGCGCCACGAAAGCCGGCGCATCGACAATCAGCTGCGCGGCCGCTCAGGCCGCCAGGGCGATCCCGGCCTGTCCAAATTCTATCTGAGCCTCGACGACGATCTGCTGCGCATTTTCGGCCCGCAGACAATGTTCTCGCGGCTGATGAACAAGAACCTCGAGGACGGCGAGGCGATCGTCAGCCCGTGGATCTCCAAGGCGATCGAGACCGCCCAGAAAAAGGTCGAGGCGCGCAATTACGACATCCGCAAGCAGGTGGTCGAATTCGACGACGTGATGAACGACCAGCGCAAGGTCATTTACGAGCAACGCGCCGACATCATGGACGCCGAGAGCGTCAGCGAAGTCATCACCGATATGCGCGCCGATACCGTCCACGCGATTGTCGAGGTCAGCTGCCCCGAAGGCACCTACCCCGAGCAATGGGACGTCGAGACGCTGAAGGAGAGCGTCGACGCGATCTTCGATCTGCAGCCGCCGCTCGACGACTGGCTGCACGAGGAAGCGGTTGAGCCCGAGCTGATCGCCGAGCGCATCCAGACCCTGGCCGACGCGCGGATGGCGGAGAAGCTCGAGGGCATCGAGCCCGAGCGCTGGAACGACGTCGAAAAGCAGATCCTGCTCCAGACCCTCGACCACCATTGGAAAGAGCATCTGGCAACGCTCGACGCGCTGCGTCAGGTTATCCATCTGCGCAGCTACGCGCAGAAGAAGCCGATCGACGAATATAAGCAGGAAGCGTTCCTGTTGTTCGAACGGCTGCTGGTGGCGATCCGCGAGGAAGCGACGCGCACGTTGATGCGCGCGCAGATCCAGCTCGAGGATGCGCTGCCGCCGCAATTGCCCGATTTCATCACCCAGCATCTCGATCCGTTCTCGGGCGATGACGACACGGCGGATATCGACGCCGGCGCGCGCGGGCTGATGTCGGGAATGCCGCCGCTCAACATCCCGCAACCGCCATTGCCGGTGCGCGGCCCTGATGGTGAGTTGGTCGAAGCGCCGATCAGCCGCAACGCGCTGTGCCCGTGCGGTTCCGGCAAGAAGTACAAGCATTGCCACGGGCAGCTCGCGTAACCGGCAGCAAGGCGCGTCCGGCGCCAACCGACCGTAGCGAGCTGAGGCGCGCTTATCGTCCCGATGAAGAAGGGGTCGTTGCCGAGCGCATCGTCCAGGCGCGGTTCGACGACGCGACGCTAGGCGAGGCGACGGCGACCGCGCGGACCCTGGTCAAGGGCGTCCGCTTGCACAAGCCGTCGGGCATCGACGCTTTCCTCCACGCTTACGACCTTGGCAGCGACGAGGGCATTGCGATGATGTGCCTCGCTGAAGCGCTGCTGCGTATCCCCGACGCACATACCGCGGACGAACTGATCGCCGACAAGCTCGCCGGGCCCGACTGGTCGGAAAAGCTCGGGGCGTCGGGATCGTCCTTCGTCAACGCGGCGACTTTCTCGCTGCTGCTGACCGGCAAGGTGCTCGAAGGCGCGCAGGATCGCTCGGACAATTGGAAAGCTGCACTCGGACGCGCCGTGGGCAGGCTTGGCGAGCCGGTCGTCCGCACCGCGGTGCGCGAGGCGATGAAAATCCTCGGCCGCAATTTCGTATTTGGCCGGACCATCGACGAAGCCATGAAGCGCGCCGCGCCGGAACGCGCACGCGGTCTCAGCCACAGTTTCGATATGCTAGGCGAGGCGGCGAAAACCTATGCGGACGCCGAGCGCTACGTCGACGCGTATCATGGCGCGCTCGACCGCATCGCCAGGGAAGCCAAGGACGGGTTTCGCAAGTCGCCTGGCATCTCGGTCAAGCTGACCGCGCTTCATCCGCGCTACGAATGGAGCCATGCGGAAGAAGCTGTCGCGGCGATCCTGCCGGTCGTGCGCGCGCTCGCGCTCAAGGCCTCCAAGGCCGACGTCCATTTCACCATCGATGCCGAGGAAGCCGACCGGCTCGAGCTGCAGATGGACATGTTCGAGGCCTTGCTCGCTCACGACGAATTGTTCGCCAACGGTTGGGGCGGTTTCGGGATCGCGATCCAGGCCTATCAGAAGCGCGCCGCGCCACTGTGCGACTGGGTCGCCGAAGCGGCGCGGGCCCACGGCCGCAAGCTGATGGTCCGGCTGGTCAAGGGCGCCTATTGGGACACCGAGATCAAGGCGGCGCAGGTCGCCGGCCTGCCCGATTATCCGGTATTCACGCGCAAGATCGCGACCGACGTGTCCTATCTCGCCTGCGCCAGGAAGCTGCTCGACGCGAGCGACGTCATCTACCCGGCCTTCGCGACACACAATGCGAACACGATCGGGCAGGTGAAGGCGCTGGCCAAGGGCCGGCCGTTCGAATTCCAGCGGCTCCACGGCATGGGCGAGGCGCTGTATGACGAGCTCGCAAGTCTGGAGCGCGGCATCGGTGATAAGCCGACGCCGGTGCGGATTTACGCGCCGGTCGGCAGCCACAAAGAGTTGCTCGCTTATCTGGTTCGGCGATTGCTCGAAAACGGCGCCAATTCTTCCTTCGTCAACCGCATCGCCGACGAGCAAGTGTCGCTCGACGAGCTGGTCCGGGACCCGGTCGCCGAACTCGACGGGCTTGAGCCGAAGCGCAGCTCGAAGATCGTACTTCCGCGCGACCTGTTTGGGTTGGAGCGCCGCAACAGCGCTGGGGTCGATTTGTCCGATCCGCTGGTCCGCGAGCCGTTGCTCGAACGGCTGAAGGCGCTCGAAAGCCGCCATTGGACCGCCAAGCCGACGCTCGGGAAGGGCGAGGGCAGGGCGATCACGTCGCCCCATGACCATCGGATCACGGTCGGCGAGGTGTTCGAAGCGACCGCCGCCGAAGTCGACCGCATGGCCCGCGCTGGCCAAGCCGCCCAAGTCGGCTGGGACGCGTTCGGCGGCGAAGCCCGCGCGAAGCTGCTCGACCGCACCGCCGATCTCTATGAGGAGCACCGCGAGGAATTCTTCTCGCTCTGCACGCGCGAAGCCGGGAAGACCCTGGTCGACGCGGTGCTCGAAGTGCGCGAGGCGGTCGATTTCCTGCGCTTTTACGCCTCCGAGGCGCGCCGGCAGTTTACCCGGCCGCTGCCGTTGCCCGGCCCAACCGGCGAGCAGAACGAGCTTCGCCTGCACGGCCGCGGGGTATTCGCCAGTATTTCCCCATGGAATTTCCCGCTGGCGATCTTCACCGGTCTGACCGCGGCCCCGCTCGCGGCGGGCAATGCCGTAATCGCCAAGCCGGCCGGGCAAACGCCGCTGATTGGCGCGCTCGCGGTCGAGCTGATGCACCAGGCGGGCATCCCCAAGGATGTCGTCCAGCTCGCACCTGGTCAGGGCAGGGTCGTCGGCGGAACGTTGACCGCGCACCCGCTGCTCGCGGGCGTCGTTTTCACCGGCTCGACCGAGACTGCACGCATGATCAACCGCACGCTAGCGGAACGCGACGGGCCGATCATTCCGTTCATCGCTGAAACCGGCGGACAGAATGCGATGATCGTCGACAGTTCTGCCCTGCCCGAGCAGGTCACCCGCGACGTGATTTCTTCGACGTTCCAGAGTGCGGGCCAACGCTGCTCGGCCTTGCGGGTGTTGTTTGTCCAGGACGAGGTCGCGGACGGGATGATCGCGATGATCGCCGGCGCAATGGACGCGCTGACGGTCGGCGACCCGGGCGAGCTTACGACCGACGTCGGGCCGGTTATCGACACGGACGCCAAGCGCCTGCTCGACGAGCACATCAAATGGCTCGACCAGAATGCCAGGAAGATCGTTCGCCTGCCTCAACCCAAGGGTGCCGCGAACGGATGTTTCGTGGCTCCGTCTCTGTATGAGCTTAAGTCGCTAAGCCAGTTGAAACGTGAGAACTTCGGGCCAGTTCTCCATGTCATCCGCTTCCCTGGCGAGCGCCTCGATGAAGTCGTCGATCAGATCAATGCGACCGGCTACGGGTTGACCCTCGGGCTGCAGAGCCGGATCGATACAGTGCGCGACTATGTCGAAGAGCATGCCCGGGTCGGCAATTTCTATGTCAACCGCAACCAAATCGGCGCCGTGGTCGAAAGCCAGCCCTTCGGCGGCGAGGGACTATCGGGCACCGGGCCTAAGGCCGGCGGCCCGCATTACGTCGCCCGCTTCGCGACCGAGCGCGTGACCTGCATCGACACAACAGCGGCGGGCGGCAACGCGAGCCTGATGGCGGCGCTTGACGGCTGATTGTCCCACACTGGTACGCTCGCAAATGGCCTCTGGAGCGCGCGGCCGAAATGACTGTTGATAGTTGTGCGGGGTGGTCTTTTTTAAAGACACGAACGCGCCTCGCCGAAGCGGTCGGGTCTTCCGGGTCCGGCCGCTTCGTTCGTTTTGTGCCTCTCAATGCGGGATCGGCGGCTGTTTCGGTTTCGGACCGAACGCCCGTTTCGTGTCGCGTTGAGGCCGTCTCACTTTGGCGATGGCCCGTTGGCGGGCAAACTCCTGATCGCCAAGCTTCCTGTACTGCGGACTGGTCAGCGACGCCATCAACGCCACAAGATCGTCAATCTCTCGTTCGCCGAGCGCCAGCGGCTGAATATCCGTATCGAGCCATGGATTCTTGAGCCCGTCGCCTTTGTTGTAATGATCCATGACGTCCCACAAGGTCATTTGCGAGCCATCGTGAAAATAGGGCGCGGTCACCATCACATTGCGGATGTCGGGAGTCTTGAACGCGGCAATGTCGGCACTGCTCTTGGTGAGCAGGAAGCGGCCAACCACCGATAATTCGCTGTTGATTGCCGCGGTATCGACTTGCTGCAGCTGCCCTGATGCAATTTCACGTCGCGCCTTCTGGGCAAGCGCGACAACATTGTGCCTGATGATCCCAATGCCGATGTTGTGGAAAATATTGTCCGTGAAGAGCGTTGGATCCGCCTTCGTAGCCGTTAGCGCATGACAAAGATTGCATCGCGCCTTGTCGTTGAACAATTTCCACCCGCGCTGAGCCGAGGCGCTGATCGCCGTCTTGTCGCCTGCGATGAAACGGTCGAACGGTGAGCCGAACGACATCAGCGTCCGCTCATAGGTCGCCAATGCGCGCAGCAGGTCGGTCCCATTTGGATCGTGGCCGTAGACGCTCTTGAAGCCCGATCGATATGCCGGGTCCTTCGCGATCCGGGAGACGGCAGCCGTGACCGATGCCAAGCCCGATTCGCACGGGTCCGTGATCGGAAGCGCGGCTTGCGCCTCCAGCGTGGGGGCACGGCCGTCCCAGAACTGGCTCTTATTATACATCGCATTGAGAAGCGTCGGCGAATTGCGCTGACCGACGCAGCCGTGAATCCCGATCGAGGTCGGTCGACCATCCGTGAACGCCCGGACCGGATTATGGCAGGACGCGCAGGACACAGTTCCGTTTCCAGACAGACGGCGCTCGAAGAACAGTTTCTCACCGAGCGCGACAGCGGCGGGCGTAAGACTGCCCTTTGGAATGATGGAGTCCGTGAGTGTTCGTGGAAGACCGATCTGCTCCAGCGAGCGTGGTTCGGCCAATGGTCCGGGCTGAGGCAATGCTGGCGCCTGGCCGGCCGCCAAGGCGGGCGGCGACCCCAGTCCGCTGTCCTGTTGCGTAGCGGGGGCCGTACCTCCCAGGCGGCCCATCGCCGTTCTTATGGCTTGCCTGAAATCCGCGTTCAGCGTGAACAGCAGCGCCGAGGCGACCAACAAGACTGCTACGGGAAGCAAGAATTTGCGCATGCCGCCTCCATTGACTGAGGCGAGGTGAGGTTCGCGTTGCGATCGCGTAGGTAGCGCTTTCCGACGTTGCGGTGATTCAACCATATTAATCAATCGTCTGCGGGAGTAAGTACAAGACAGCTGTCGGCCCCGCCGCGATGGCTAAGCCTCTACCGGCCAAGCCGGCCACCTTCGCTTGCCGGCGCCAAAGAGTTCCGCCCGAGTCGCGGGCACACAACCAGGAGGTTCGCCGTGACGGACCGGAAATACAGACCGAATGTCGACTTTGGACTCGGCGGTGTCGCCTTGGGCAATGAGTTCGAGTTCGTCACCGACGCACAGGCCGAGCAAACGCTCGAGGCCGCATGGGAGGCGGGCGTGCGCTACTTTGACACGTCCCCTTGGTACGGGCTCGGTTTGTGCGAGCGGCGGTT
>DATFUB010000135.1:0-2144 GCA_035261225.1 Sphingomicrobium sp. | reverse complement strand
TGCTGCAAGGCCTGGAAGTTCTGCCGCGCAAGCGGCTCGAATACAAGGACCAGATTCTCGAGGAGATGGATATCGACGCGCTGATCGCGCGCCATCCGAAGATCGCGCTGGTCGATGAACTCGCCCACACCAACGCGCCCGGCAGCCGCCATCCCAAGCGCTATCTCGACGTCGAGGAATTGCTCTCCCGCGGCATCGATGTCTATACCGCGGTCAACATCCAGCATATCGAGAGCCTCAACGACGTGGTCGCCCAGATCACGCATGTGCGGGTGCGCGAGACCGTGCCGGATTCGGTATTCGACCGCGCCGACGCGATCGAGCTGATCGATCTGACGCCGGACGACCTGATCCAGCGGCTGAGGGAAGGCAAGGTCTACGTCCCCAAGCAGGCCGAGCGGGCGCTCGAGCATTACTTCTCGCCGGGGAATCTGACCGCGCTGCGCGAACTGGCGTTGCGGCGGACCGCCGAGCGCGTCGACGAACAATTGCTTACGCATATGCAGGCCAACGCCATTGCGGGCCCCTGGGCCGCGGGCGAGCGTATCCTGGTTTGCCTCAGCGAGGACCCGCGGGCGGCCGGGCTGGTGCGTTATACCAAGCGGCTGGCGGACCGCCTGCACGCGCCCTGGACCGCCGTCAGCATTGAGACGCGGCGAAGCCTGCAATTGACCGACGAGCAACGCGACCGGCTTGCCGACACGCTGCGTTTGGCCGAGGCGCTGGGAGGCGAGGCGCTCACCATTCCCGGTGTCGGACGCCGAATCGCCGACGATGTCATTAGCTTCGCGCACGCCAACAACGTGACCCAGATCATCATCGGCAAGTCGACGCGTTCCTGGTGGTTCGAGCTCACGCGCGGCTCGGTGGTGCACGATCTGGTGCGGCGCGCCGGCAATATCAGCGTCAACGTGATCGCCGGCGAGGAACTGACGTCGGAGCCTGTTCCAAAGAAGACGGTGCGCACGGCTGAACGATCGGAGCCGTTCGATCCGGTTCCCTATGCGATATCGCTGCTGTTCGTTGCCATTGCGCTTGGCGTCGGCATGCTGATTCACCCTCGGTTTGGCGTTGAAAACGTCGACCTGGTGTTTTTGACGGCCGTAGTCGTGGTCGCCGTGCGCTACGGCCTGTGGCCGTCGCTGCTCGCCAGCGTCGTGGCGTCACTATGCTACAATTTCTTCTTTTTGCCGCCGATCTATACCTTCACGATCACCGATCCGACCAACGTGGCGGCGTTCTTCTTTTTCATGCTGATCGCCATCCTGGTCTCCAATGTCGCGGCGCGCGTGCGCACCCAGGCCGACTCCGCGATCGGCAGGGTGCGGACCACGGAATCGCTCTATGCCTTTAGCCGCAAGCTGGCGGGCACCGCGACGCTGGACGATGTGTTGTGGGCGACGGCGTATCAAACGGCCCTGATGTTGAAAGTTCGGGTGGTGCTGTTGCTGCCCGAGGAGGGCGTCTTGACCGTGAAGGCGGGTTACCCGCCCGAGGATCAACTCGACAAGGCCGATCTCGCCGCCGCGAACTGGGCATGGAGCAATGACCGTCCGGCCGGGCGCGGCTCGGATACGCTGCCCGGGGCCAAGCGCCTGTTTCTGCCGATGCGAACCGGACGCGGGCCGATCGGCGTCATCGGCATCGACGACGACAGGACCGGGCCGCTGCTGACGCCGGACCAGCGCCGGTTGCTGGATGCCTTGGTGGATCAGGGCGCGCTTGCAATCGAGCGGGTGCTGCTGGTTGCCGATATGGATCGCGTCAAGCGCACCGTGGAGTCGGACCGCTTGCGCTCGGCGCTGTTGACCTCGATCTCGCACGATCTCAAGACGCCGCTGGCCTCGGTTCTCGGCGCTGCCTCTACGCTGCGCGACCTTTCCAGCGGCCTGACCGACACGCAAAAGCGGGATTTGCTCGCGACCGTGATCGACGAGTCAGAGCGGCTCAACCGTTTCATCGCCAACCTGCTCGACATGACCAAGCTGGAATCCGGCGCCATCGTACCGAATACCGCGCTGCACGATATTGGCGAGATCGTCGGCAGCGTGTTGCGGCGCGCCGGCAAGATCCTCGCGCATCACAACGTCTCGCTGGAGCTCGCCGCCGACATGCCGATGCTGGAACTCGACGCGGTACTGTTC
>DATFUB010000134.1:0-66860 GCA_035261225.1 Sphingomicrobium sp. | reverse complement strand
GCGCTTGGGATATTGCACCAGCACCCGCCGCTGCGCGCGCTCCATGAAGCAGATGCCGAGGATCAGCGCGCCGCCGAGGACGATGACGCCGATCACGATCATCGGGTTGAGCGTGCCGGTGCGGCTACCTTCGAGCAGCTGGGCGATGGCCTGCGGCAGGCGGGCGACGATCCCGGCCATGATGATCAGCGACACGCCATTGCCGATGCCGCGGCTGGTGATCTGCTCACCGATCCACATCAGGAACAGGGTCCCGCCGACAAGGCTGACCGTGCCGGCGATTTCGAACAGTAGGCCCGGGGCGACAACCGCCTGGATGCCCTGACTGACTGACTGCGATTCGAGCCCGCGGATCGCGAGATAGCCCTGGACGAGCGTAATCATGACGGTGAGGTAGCGGGTGTATTGGTTGAGCTTCTTGCGCCCGGTCTCGCCTTCCTTGCGCAGCGTTTGCCACGGGCCGTAGAGCGTCGCGCCGAGCTGAACCACGATCGATGCCGTAATGTACGGCATGACGCCGAGCGCGACGATGCTGAAACGTTCGAGCGCACCGCCCGAGAAGGTGTTGAATACGTCGAGGATGCCGCCGCTCTGCGTTTGATAGAGCGCGTTCATCGCCACCGGGTCGATGCCCGCGACGGGAACGAACGACAGCAGGCGGAACAGGATCAGCGCGCCGAGCGTGAACCACAGCCTTTTCTTGAGCTCGGTCGCCTTGGCGAAATTGGCCAGACTGATACTGGAGGCGAGTTGTTCGGCTGCGGATGCCATATAGTTCGAATTCCCCTAGGCTCTGAGGCTCATATAGGGCGAGTTACCGTCATTGCGAGGAACGAAGTGACGAAGCAATCCAGGTCCCCGTGGATTGCTTCGCTACGCTCGCAATAACGCCTAGGCGCCGGCCTTGGCGGCGCTCTTGGCCGACTTGTCGGCCAGGCGCGCCTCGCGGGCCTTGCCCTTCTTGGCAGCCGCGAGTTCCGACGGGATCTTGCGTTCGACGATATCGATCGACCCGCCGGCCTTTTCGACCGCCTCGCGCGCGCCCCTCGACACGCCGGCGACCTTGAGCGAGAGCTTGGCCTTGAGTTCGCCCTTGCCGAGCAGGCGGACGCCGTCCTTGCCGCCGCGCGCGAGGCCCGCGGCCTTGAGCGCGGCGTGGTCGAGCGTAGCCTTGGGGTCGAGCGCGCCGGCGTCGATCAGTTTCTGGATCGCGCCCAGATTCACCTCGGCATAATCCTTGGCGAAGATGTTGTTGAAGCCGCGCTTCGGCAGCCGCATGTGGAGCGGCATCTGGCCGCCCTCGAAGCCGTTGATCGACACGCCCGAGCGCGACTTGGCGCCCTTCTGGCCGCGGCCGGCGGTCTTGCCCTTGCCCGAGCCAATGCCCCGGCCGACGCGCATGCGGCTTTTGCGTGCGCCCTTATTATCGCTGAGTTCGTTCAGTTTCATGTCGTGCACTCGCTTTCGCTTTTGTCGCGCATGCCCGCGAGGGGCAAATGGAAGAGGTTAGGCTTCGACCTTGAGCAGATGGTTCACCTTGCGGACCTGGCCGAGCACTTCGGGCGTGCCTTCCACTTCCACGGTGCGGCCCATCTTGTTGAGGCCAAGGCCGACCAAAGTCGCCCGCTGCGACTTGTCGCGGCGGATCGGCGATCCGGTCTGGGTAATCTTGATTTTCGCCATGATGCTTACTCCACCACCGCTTCGGCCTGAGCCTCGGCTTCGGCAACGCTAGCGCCGCCGCGGCCGAGCAGGTCGGCGACCTTCTTGCCGCGGCGCTGCGAGACCGAACGCGGGCTGGTCTGGTCCTTGAGCGCCTCGAAGGTCGCGCGGATCATGTTGTACGGATTCGACGTGCCGACCGACTTGGTCACGACATCGGCGACGCCAAGGCTTTCGAAGATCGCGCGCATCGGGCCGCCGGCGATGATGCCGGTGCCCGCCGGAGCGGTGCGGATCGTCACCCGGCCAGCGCCGAAGTGGCCGAGGCCGTCGTGGTGCAAAGTGCGGCCGTCGCGCAGCGGAACGCGGATCATCGCCTTCTTCGCCGCCGCGGTTGCCTTGCTGATTGCTTCGGGAACTTCGCGCGCCTTGCCATGGCCAAAACCGGCGCGGCCCTTACCGTCGCCAACCACCACCAGAGCCGCGAAACCGAAGCGCTTGCCGCCCTTCACCGTCTTGGACACTCGGTTGATGTGGACAAGCTTTTCGATCAGCTCCTCGCCGCCGTCATCGTCACCGCCACGGCCGCGTCCGCCGCGCCGATCGTCCCGACGGCCGCCACCGCGACCACCGCGATCGCCGCCGCCACGGCCACGTCCGCCGCCGCCGCCGCGAGGTCCACGCGGACCGCGGGTCTCGGGCTGAGCTGGTTGTTCCTCGGCTTGCGCCGGAGCAGCCTCGGCCGGAGCCGGAGCAGCCTCGGTAGCCGCGGGAGCCTCAACGGCCGGCGCCTCGGTCGTGGTGTCGTTTGTCTGGTTCTCTTCTTGCATTCTAGAACTCCAGTCCGCCTTCGCGGGCAGCGTCGGCGAGGGCCTTTACCCGGCCATGGAACAGGAAGCCGCCACGATCGAACACGACCCGCGACACGCCGGCTTTCTTGGCGCGCTCGGCGAGCGTCTTGCCGACCGCGGCCGCGCCATCCCTGGTCGCGCCGGTCTTGCCCTTGAGATCCTTGTCCAGGCTCGAAGCTGCGGCGATCGTCTTGCCGGCGGCATCGTCAATGACCTGGGCATAGATGTGCCGGCCCGAACGGTGGACCGACAGCCGTGGCTTGCCGGCGGAGCGGGCGCGAAGCGCCGTGCGCACACGGCGCCGGCGACGATCGAAAAGAGAGAGTTTCGCCATGGCTTACTTCTTCTTGCCTTCTTTGCGGAAGATATACTCGCCGCGATACTTGATGCCCTTGCCCTTATACGGCTCGGGCTTGCGCCAGCGGCGGATTTCGGCCGCGACCTGGCCGACCTTCTGCTTGTCGATGCCGCTGATCTCGACCGTATTCTGGTCGGGCGTCTTGACCTCGACCCCTTCCGGGACCGGGAAATTGACGTCGTGGCTGTAGCCGAGCTGCAACCGGAGGTTGCGGCCCTGCGCCTGCGCACGATAGCCGACGCCGGTGATTTCGAGCACCTTGGTGAAGCCGTCGGTGACCCCGGTAACGAGGTTCTGAACGAGCGTGCGTTGCATGCCCCAGAACGCCCTCGCCGCCTGCGTCTCATTGGCCGGCTGAACGCTAATGCCCTCGTCCGACACGTCGTAGCGGATCTCGTCGCGCATCTGCAGCTGCAGCGTGCCCTTGGGACCCTTGACCGACAGAACCTGACCTTCGGTGCTGGCGCTGACGCCCAAAGGCAGTGCGACCGGTCGTTTGCCAATGCGTGACATCAGAACACCTCCGCCAGCACTTCGCCGCCGACATTCGCTTCGCGCGCTTCGGCGTCCGACAGCACGCCGCGCGGAGTCGACACGATGATCGTGCCGAGGCCGTTGCGAATGCGCGGCAGCTCGCGCGCGGCCGAATAGACGCGGCGGCCGGGCTTGGACACGCGGGCCAGATGCTGGATCGCCGGCTGGCCTTCGAAATATTTGAGCTCGATGCGCAGGCCCTTCTGGCCGGCGAGCTCTTCCTCGGCGTAGCCGCGGATATAGCCCTCGCGCTGAAGCACATCGAGCACCCGCACGCGCAGGTTCGACGCCGGAGTCAGAATCGAATCCTTGCGTGCCTGCTGGCCGTTGCGGATGCGGGTGAGCATATCACCCAGAGGATCGGTCATCGCCATCCTATTCCCTTACCAGCTCGACTTGATGACGCCGGGAATCAGGCCCTTGTTGGCCAGTTCCCGGAGCATGATCCGCGACAAGCGGAATTTGCGATAATAAGCGCGCGAACGGCCGGTCAGCTCGCAGCGATTGCGAATCCGCGTGGGATTCCCATTGCGCGGCACTTCGGCCAGCTTGAGACGCGCGATGAGTCGCTCGGTCTCGTCCCTGGACTCGTCGTCCGCGATCGCCTTCAGCTTCGCGTATTTCGCCGCGTGCTTCAGAACGAGCTTCTTGCGCCGCTCGTTCTTGTTGATCGAACTCAGTTTCGCCATGACTTAAGTTCTTCTCCTAACGGGGAAGCCGCTTACGCGGCCTCCCGCTGCTCCTCTGCCGGGAAGGGAAAGTTGAACAGGCGCAGCAATTCGCGCGCCTCCTCATCCGTCTTCGCGGTGGTGGTGATGATGACGTCCATGCCCCGGACCTTGTCGATCTGATCGTAGTTGATCTCGGGGAAAATGATCTGTTCCTTGAGCCCCATCGCGTAATTGCCGCGGCCGTCGAACGAGCGCGGGTTGAGCCCGCGGAAGTCGCGGACGCGCGGCAGCGCGATCGTCACGAGACGATCAAGGAACTCGTACATACGCTCGCGGCGCAGCGTGACCTTGCAGCCGATCGGCATGCCTTCGCGCAGCTTGAACTGGGCGATCGACGTCTTGGCCTTGGTGATCACCGGCTTCTGACCGGCGATCTGCTGCATTTCGGCCGCCGCGGTTTCGACGCGCTTCTTGTCCTGGGTCGCCTCGCCGACGCCCATGTTGATCACGATCTTGTCGAGCCGCGGAACCTCGAGCTTGTTCTTATAGCCGAACTTCTCGGTCATCGCCTTGACGATGCGATCGTCATAGTCGGCCTTGAGGCGCGGCTTGTAATTTGCCGGCAGCTTCGCAGGCTTGGCGGCCGGCTTCTCAGCCTTCGGCACCGCAGCCTCTTCGACCTTCGGCAACGCCTCGATCGCCTCGGCTTCGGCCTTTTCAGCCTCGCCAACCCGCTCAACCTCTACCTGTTCGGTCGCCGGCTCCTGCGCCTCTTCGACCTTCTTTTCCTTGTCAGCCATGGATCAATTCCCCGGACTTGGCCGCCACGCGGACCTTCTTGCCGTCGCGCTCCTCGAAGCGAACACGGGTCGGCGCACCGGTCTTCGGGTCGGCAATCGCGACCTTCGACACGTGCAGCGGCGCTTCCTTGCGCTCGATCCCGCCCTGCGGGTTGACCTGCGACGGCTTGCGATGACGCGCGTGCACATTCACGCCCGACACCACGACCTTCATTTGCTTGGGCATCGCGCGGATCACGTCACCCGTCTTGCCCTTGTCCTTGCCGGACAGGACGACGACCTTGTCGCCCTTCTTGATCTTCTGCGCGGCCATCACAGCACCTCCGGCGCGAGGCTGACGATCTTCATGTGCTTGCGGGCGCGCAGCTCACGCACCACCGGGCCAAAGATACGGGTGCCGATCGGCTCCTCGTTCTTGTTGACCAGCACCGCGGCGTTGGAATCGAAGCGGATCACCGAACCGTCGGGACGGCGGATGTCCTTGGCGGTGCGAACGATCACCGCGCGGTGAACGTCGCCCTTCTTCACGCGGCCGCGCGGCGCCGCTTCCTTGACGGAAACGACGATGATGTCGCCAACGCCCGCGGTCCGGCGCTTCGAGCCGCCCAGCACCTTGATGCACTGGACGCGCTTCGCGCCGCTGTTGTCCGCGACGTCCAAATTGGACTGCATCTGGATCATTGTTCGACCCTATCCTCTTTCAAATCTGCTCAGGCGTCCGCGTCGGCGACGTCTTCGGCTTTCGCCTTTTTCGTCGCTTTCGCCTTCACCGGCTTGTCAGCCTTCGTCTCTTCGACCGGCGTGGCCGGTCCGGCCTCTGGCGACAGCGCCGCGGGCTCCGAAATCTCGATCGTGGCCGCCTTGGCGACACCGATGCGGTCCAGCACCGTCCACGTCTTCTTCTTCGAGATCGGCTTGCATTCCTCGATGCGCACCTGCTCGCCCGACTTATAGGCATTGGCCTCGTCGTGGGCGTGATACTTCTTCGAAAGCCGGATGATCTTGCCGTACAGCGGGTGCTTCACCCGCCGCTCGACGCGGACCACCACGGTCTTGTCACCCTTGTCGGACACCACGGTGCCGCTGAGGACGCGCTTGGGCATTCTCTACTCCCTCAACCCTGCGCCGAGGCGCGGGTGCGCTGGCTTTGAAGCGTCTTGATGCGGGCAATGGTGCGACGCACCACGCGGACTCGCGACGGCTTCTCCAGCTGATTGGTTGCGGACTGGAAGCGCAGGTTGAACTGCTCGCGCTTCAGCTCGACCAGCTGCTGCTGCAGCTGATCGTCGGTCTTGACCTTGAGATCGTCGGTCGCGGCCATATTACTTTTCCTCCTCGACCAGGCTCTCGCCCAGGCGGGCGACGACTTTGACCTTGATCGGCAGCTTTTCGGCGGCGCGCTCGAACGCCGTCTTGGCGAGCGAGCCGGGGACGCCGTCAAGCTCGAACAAAATGCGGCCTGGCTTGACCCGGGCGACCCAGAATTCGGGCGAGCCCTTGCCCGAGCCCATGCGGACTTCGGCCGGCTTCGAACTCACCGGAACGTCCGGGAACACGCGGATCCACAAACGGCCGGCGCGCTTGATGTGGCGCGTGATCGCACGGCGCGCGGCTTCGATCTGGCGCGCGGTGATCCGCTCCGGCTCCATCGCCTTCAGGCCGAAGGCGCCGAAGTTAAGCTCGGTCCCGCCCTTGGCGTTGCCATGGATGCGGCCCTTGAAGGCCTTGCGGAACTTGGTGCGCTTGGGTTGCAGCATGGTCTAACTCTCTCGCTTACCGGTTGCCGCGTTCTTCGCGCGCCGGGCGGACTCCGGAGGTTTGAGCCTCCATCATCAAACGGTCCTGCGCGAGCGGGTCATGGCCGAGGATCTCGCCCTTGAAGACCCACACCTTGACCCCGCACACGCCATAAGCGGTGTGGGCGGTGGCTTCGGCATAATCGACGTTGCCGCGCAACGTGTGCAGCGGCACCCGGCCCTCGCGGTACCATTCGGTGCGCGCGATCTCGGCGCCGCCGAGACGGCCGGCGCAGGTGATCCGGATGCCTTCGGCGCCGAGGCGCAGCGCCGACTGCACCGCGCGCTTCATCGCGCGGCGGAAGGCGATGCGGCGCTCGAGCTGGTCGGCGACGCCCTGGGCGACGAGCTTCGCGTCGACTTCCGGCTTGCGGATTTCGACGATGTTGAGGCTCACTTCGCTCGAGGTCATCTTCTGCAGCTCGCGCTTCAGTTTCTCGATGTCCGAGCCCTTCTTGCCGATGATCACGCCGGGGCGCGCGGCATAGATGCTGATCCGACAAATCTTCGCTGGACGCTCGATCACCACCTTCGAAATCGCCGCCTGAGGCAGCTTTTCGACGATGTAGCGGCGGATCTTGAGATCTTCGAGCAGCAGCCGGCCGTAGTCATGCCCTTCGGCGAACCAACGGCTGTCCCACGTGCGGTTGATCTGCAGGCGCAGCCCGATCGGAGAGGATTTCTGACCCATTACGCTTCTTCCTGCTCGCGCACGACGACGCGGATCTGACTGAACGGCTTGACGATCCGGGAGGACCGGCCACGGGCGCGCGTGGCGAAGCGCTTCATCGAGATCGACTTGCCGACGCTCGCCTCGGCGATGACCAAGGCATCGACGTCGAGGTTGTGGTTGTTCTCCGCATTGGCGACCGCCGACGCGAGCACCTTGCGCACGTCCTCGGCCATCGCCTTGGGCGAGAATTTGAGGATGTTCAGCGCTTCCTCGACCTTGCGGCCGCGGATCAGCTGAGCGACCAGGTTGAGCTTGCGCGCTGAGCCGCGAATGGTGTTGCCGATGGCCAGCGCTTCCTTGTCGCCGACCTTGCGCGGGGATGCTTGCTTGCCCATCAGCGCTTGCCCTTCTTGTCCGAGGCGTGGCCGTGGAAGGTGCGGGTCGGGGCAAACTCGCCCAGCTTCATGCCGACCATGTCCTCATTGACCGACACCGGCACGAACTTGCGGCCGTTGTAGACATTGAAGGTCAGGCCGACGAACTGCGGCAAGATGGTCGAGCGGCGCGACCAGGTCTTGATCGGCGAGCGCTTGCTGGCGTCCTGCGCGGCTTCCGCTTTCTTCAGCAGCGAAAGCTCGACGAACGGACCTTTCCAGATGGAACGGGCCATGGGTTAACCCTTCTTCTTCGCGTGACGCGACCGGATGATGAGCTTGTCGGTCGCTTTGTTGTGACGGGTGCGGGCACCCTTGGTCGGCTTGCCCCACGGGGTGACCGGATGGCGGCCGCCCGAGGTGCGGCCTTCG
Organism: Sphingomicrobium sp.; assembly: GCA_035261225.1. Taxonomy (GTDB): domain Bacteria; phylum Pseudomonadota; class Alphaproteobacteria; order Sphingomonadales; family Sphingomonadaceae; genus Sphingomicrobium. Next base: position 58,709 of record DATFUB010000134.1, on the reverse strand, counting down.
CCGCCGCCGTGCGGGTGGTCGACCGGGTTCTTGGCGACGCCGCGGGTCAGCGGACGCCGGCCCATCCAGCGGACGCGGCCGGCCTTGGCAAGGGTCTGGTTGGCGTTGTCGGGGTTCGACACGGCGCCGACCGTGGCCATGCAATCCGAGCGGATGTAGCGCTGCTCGCCCGAGTTCAAACGGACGATAACCATCCCGCGATCACGGCCGACGACTTGGACATAGGTCCCGGCGGCGCGGGCGATCTGGCCGCCCTTGCCGGGCTTCATCTCGACATTGTGGACGATGGTGCCGACCGGCATCTGGCCGATTTCCATCGCATTGCCGGGCTTCACGTCGACCTTCTTGCCGGCGATGACCTTGTCGCCCGGCGCGAGGCGCTGCGGCGCGAGGATATAGGCCTGCTCACCGCCCTCGTAGCTGACGAGCGCGATGAACGCCGATCGGTTGGGATCATATTCGATCCGCTCGACGGTCGCGACGACGTCCCAGGTACGGCGCTTGAAGTCGATGATCCGGTACTTCTGCTTGTGGCCGCCGGCGATGCCGCGCGAGGTCACGTGGCCCTTGTTGTTGCGGCCGCCGGTCTTGCGCTTGCCTTCGGTCAGCGCCTTGACGGGCTTGCCCTTCCACAGCGACGACTTGTCGACCAGGATCAGGCCGCGGCGGGCCGGCGAAGTCGGCTTATATTGTTTGAGTGCCATTACGCCCTCGCCCCTTCGGTGATGTCGATCGACTGACCCTCGGCCAGCGTGACTATCGCCTTCTTGAAATCGGACCGCTGATAGGGCTTGCCCTTCCAACGCTTGGTCTTGCCCTTGGTGACGATGGTGTTGACCCGCGTCACGGTGACCTTGAACAGCGCTTCGACCGCCGCCTTGATCTCGGGCTTGGTCGCGGTTGGCGCGACCTTGAACACGACCGCGTTCGCTTCCGACAGCATCGTCGATTTCTCGGTGATGTGCGGGGCGAGCACGACGTCATAGTGGCGCACGTCCGGCGCATGGATCGGCTTCTTAGCCATTGAAGCGGTCCTCCAGCTTCTCGACCGCGGCGCGGGTCAGAACCAGCGTTTCGTGGCGCATGATGTCGTAAACGTTGGCGCCGACCGCCGGCATCAGATCGATGCTTCCGAGGTTCGACGAAGCGCGGGCGAAGCCGACGTTGAGCGCGTCACCGTCGATCACCAGCGCGGTCTTGCCGAAGCCGAGGCCTAGCAACTTCTGGTGAAGCTCGCGGGTCTTGCCCTCGGTGAGGTCGAGGTTGTCGATGACGATAAGGTTGCCCTCTTTGGCCTTCGACGACAGCGCCATCTTGAGGCCGAGCACGCGAATTTTCTTGTTGAGCGAAGGATCGAAATCCCGAACTCGGGGACCGTGGGCCTTACCGCCGCCGATGAAGATCGGAGCGCGGCGATCGCCGTGACGAGCGGTGCCCCCGCCCTTTTGCTTGCCATACTTCTTGCCCGTGCGTGCAACATCCGAGCGCTCACGAGCCGCGCGGGCGGTGCCGCGACGCTTTTCGAGTTGCCAGGTGACGACGCGGTGAAGGACGTCGGCGCGCGGCTCCACGGCGAAAATCTCGTCGTTGAGCTCGATGTCGCCGCCGCCCTTGGCGTCGAGGGTCTGTACCTTGACCTTCATCTTAACTTTCCTTGCTCTCGTCGGAGGCGGCGTCGCCCTCGGGCTTGGCCACGTCCACCGGAGCTTCACTTGCGGTTTCTTCGGCAGCCGCCGCGGCTTCTGCTGCTTCGGCTTCCGCAGCCGCGCCGGCTTCCTGCTCGGCGGCGATCGCGGCGACTTCCTCGTCGCTCGGCAGCGCCGGAATCTCGTGGACCGCGGCGTCGTCGACCAGGCCGGCGGTCGGAACCTCGACCTCGTCGGCCTTCATCTGCTCGACGATACCGGCGGGATATGGCGCGGCCTCGGGGCGCGGCAGCTTGATCGCGTCCTGAACCGTCAGCCAGCTGCCTTTGTGGCCCGGAACCGAGCCCTTGATGAACAGCAGGCCGCGGATCGGATCGGTGCGGACGACCTCAAGATTCTGCTGGGTGCGATTGCGCGCACCCATGTGGCCGGCCATTTTCTTGTTCTTGAACACGCGGCCCGGATCCTGGCGGTTGCCGGTCGAACCGTGCGAGCGGTGCGACACTGACACGCCGTGGGTCGCGCGGAGGCCTTTGAAGCCCCAGCGCTTCATCGCGCCGGCAAAGCCCTTGCCCTGCGTGACGCCGGCGATGTCGACCATCTGGCCGGGGACAAAGTGGTCCGCGCTCAAATGCGCGCCGACATCGAGCAACGCATCGTCGGCGACGCGGAACTCAACGACCTTCGCCTTGGGCTCGACTTCGGCCTTGCCGAAGGCGGCACGTTGCGGCTTGGCGACATTCTTGGCCTTCGCCGAGCCCGCGCCGAGCTGAACGGCGGAATAGCCATCGCGGTCTATCTCGCGGCGGCCGACGACCTGCACATCGTCCAGTTGCAGGACGGTAACCGGCACGTGCCGACCGTCCGCCTGGAACAAGCGGGTCATTCCGACCTTCTTCGCGATCACGCCGGTGCGCATGATCATGCTCCTCAACAGAGGCACCCGGACCATTCCGGGTGCGTGTAGCCCATCAAAACTTATGCGTGCCCCGCCTGGGCTAGTGCTCCCGAAGGGAGCGGCGGGGACGCAGCCCGGAGCTAGCCTCCGGCGGTATCACCCAATTACCCCCGAGGGGGCCGCCGGCTTACGCCAGCTTAATCTCCACATCGACGCCGGCGGCGAGATCGAGCTTCATCAGCGCGTCGACCGTCTGCGGCGTCGGCTGCACGATATCGAGCAGCCTTTTATAGGTCCTCACCTCAAACTGCTCGCGCGACTTCTTGTCGACGTGCGGCGAGCGGTTGACGGTGAACTTCTCAATTCGCGTCGGCAAAGGGATAGGACCGCGGATGAGAGCACCCGTCCGGCGCGCCGTGTCGGCGATGTCGCCAGTGGCCTGATCGAGCACTCGATGATCGAATGCCTTCAGGCGAATCCGGATGTTCTGCGTTTCCATATCCCTACCGATGCGAAAGAGCCGGCGAGCAACTGCTTCCGCGGAAGCTCGCGCAAATAAAACAAACTCAAAAGCGAACCGCGCGACCCTGATCCAGAATCGCGCGGTTGGAGCCCTATATTACTTAGTAATCTCCGCGACAACCCCTGCGCCGACGGTCCGGCCGCCTTCGCGGATCGCGAAGCGCAGGCCCGAGTCCATGGCGATCGGGGCGATCAGCTTGACGCCGATGTTCACGTTGTCGCCGGGCATCACCATTTCGGTCCCCTCGGGGAGGACGACCTCACCGGTGACGTCCGTCGTCCGGAAGTAGAATTGCGGGCGATAGTTAGCGAAGAACGGCGTGTGACGGCCGCCTTCGTCCTTCGACAGGACGTATACCTCGGCCTTGAAATCGGTGTGCGGAGTGATCGAGCCGGGCTTGGCCAGAACCTGACCACGCTCGACGTCTTCACGTCCGACGCCGCGCAGCAGCGCGCCAATGTTATCGCCGGCCTGACCCTGATCGAGCAGCTTGCGGAACATTTCGACGCCAGTCACGACGGTCTTCTGGGTGTCGCGGATGCCGACGATTTCGACTTCCTCGCCAACCTTGACGATGCCCTGCTCGACGCGGCCGGTGACGACCGTGCCACGACCCGAGATCGAGAACACGTCCTCGATCGGCATCAGGAACGGCTTGTCGAGCGGACGCTCGGGCTGTGGGATCCAGCTGTCGACCGCTTCCATCAGCTTGAGAATCGATTCCTTGCCGATTTCCGGGGTCTTGTCCTCGAGCGCGGCGAGCGCCGAGCCGGTGACGATCGGAATGTTGTCGCCGTCGAAGTCGCGCTTGGACAACTCCTCGCGGATTTCGAGCTCGACGAGTTCGAGCAGTTCGGGATCGTCGACCTGGTCGACCTTGTTCAGGTAGACGACCATGGTCGGAACGCCGACCTGCTTGGCGAGCAGGATGTGCTCCTTGGTCTGCGGCATTGGGCCGTCAGCGGCCGACACGACGAGGATCGCGCCGTCCATCTGGGCGGCGCCGGTGATCATGTTCTTCACATAATCGGCGTGGCCCGGGCAATCGACGTGCGCATAGTGGCGCGCGGCGGTTTCATATTCGACGTGCGCGGTCGAAATGGTGATGCCGCGCTCGCGCTCCTCGGGTGCCTTGTCGATGTTGGCATAGCTTGTGTACGTCGCGCCGCCGGTCTCAGCCAGCACCTTGGTGATGGCCGCGGTCAGCGACGTCTTGCCATGGTCGACGTGACCGATGGTGCCGATGTTGCAGTGCGGCTTATTCCGCTCGAATTTAGCCTTGCCCATTTTACGCCTCTTCTTGTCTAGAAATTCGGGCTGGCCGCCCGCATTGCGGACGCGCCCATAACTACAATTTCCCGGTTACGCCAGCTTCGCCTTCACCTCGTCGGCGACGTTCTGCGGCACTTCTTCGTAGTGCGAGAACTGCATCGTATACTGCGCGCGCCCCTGCGTGAACGAACGCAGCTGATTGACGTAGCCGAACATGTTCGCAAGCGGCACGATCGCTTCGACCACCTGCGCGTTGCCGCGGCTGTCGGTGCCCTGAATCTGGCCACGCCGGCTGTTCAAGTCGCCGATGACGTCGCCGAGGTAATCCTCCGGCGTCACCACCTCGACCTTCATGATCGGCTCGAGCAGCTTGATGCCGGCCTTCTTGGCGGCTTCGCGCATCGCGCCACGGCCGGTGATTTCGAACGCCAGCGCCGAGGAGTCGACGTCGTGATACTTGCCGTCAAGCAACCGGATCTTGAAGTCGATGATCGGGAAGCCGATCAGCGACCCGGTCTCCGCGGTCTCGCGCATGCCCTTCTCGACCGACGGGATATATTCCTTGGGCACGTTACCGCCCTTGATCTCGTCGATGAACTCGATGCCCGTGCCGCGTTCGCCCGGCTCCAGCGCCACCTTGACCTCGCCGAACTGGCCCGAGCCGCCCGACTGCTTCTTGTGGGTGTAGGTGAGTTCCACGGGGCGCGCCAAAGACTCGCGGTACGCCACCTGCGGCGCGCCGACGTTGGCCTCGACCTTGAACTCGCGCTTCATACGATCGACGAGGATCTCGAGGTGGAGTTCGCCCATCCCCTTGATGATCGTCTGGCCCGATTCATGGTCGGTGGTGACGCGGAAGCTCGGATCCTCGCGCGCCAGGCGATTGAGCGCGACGCCCATCTTTTCCTGATCGACCTTGGTCTTGGGCTCGACCGCGACCTCGATCACCGGATCGGGGAATTCCATCCGCTCGAGGATGATCGGAGCGTTGGCCGCGCACAGGGTATCGCCGGTGGTGGTGTCCTTGAGACCCGCCAGCGCGACGATGTCGCCGGCATAAGCGACCTGGATGTCCTCGCGGTCGTTGGCATGCATCAACAGCATGCGGCCGACCTTTTCCTTCTTGTCCTTGACCGAGTTCGTGACCTGAGACGCGGTCTCGAGGGTGCCCGAATAGATGCGCGCGAAGGTCAGCGTGCCGACGAATGGATCGTTCATGATCTTGAACGCTAGCGCCGAGAATGGCGCGTCGTCCGTCGGCGCACGAGTCTCGGTCGTCTCGCCATCGAGCTTGAGCCCCTCGACGGGCGGAATGTCGAGCGGCGACGGCAAATAGTCGATGACCGCGTCGAGCAGCGGCTGGACGCCCTTGTTCTTGAACGCCGAGCCGCACAGCACCGGCACGAACGAGAAGTTGAGCGTGCCCTTGCGGATCAGCTTCTTCAGCGTATCGCGGTCGGGCTCAGTGCCTTCGAGGTAGGCGGTCATGACATCATCGTCTTGCTCGACCGCCATTTCGATGAGGTGCGTGCGCGCCTCGGCCGCGGCGTCCTTGAGTTCGTCGGGGATCGCTTCATATTCGAACTTCGCGCCGAGGCTCTCGTCGAGCCACATGATCGCGCGATTCTCGACCAGGTCGACGAGGCCCTTGAAGCTGCCCTCGATGCCGATCGGGAGATACAATACCGCCGGACGCGCGCCGAGGCGATCCTTGATCATGTCGACGCACATTTCGAAATTGGCGCCAGTGCGGTCGAGCTTGTTAACGAAGCACATCCGCGGCACGCCATAGCGCTCGGCCTGGCGCCACACGGTTTCCGACTGCGGCTCGACGCCGGCAACGCCGTCGAAGCAGGCGACCGCGCCGTCGAGCACGCGCAAGCTGCGCTCGACCTCGATGGTGAAGTCGACGTGACCGGGCGTGTCGATGATGTTGATGCGGTGCTCGGGGCCCTTGCCCTCGTCAGCGCTCCAGAAACAGGTCGTCGCGGCTGACGTGATGGTGATCCCGCGCTCTTGCTCCTGCTCCATCCAGTCCATCGTGGCGGTGCCCTCATGGACTTCGCCGATCTTGTAGGACTTGCCGGTGTAATAGAGGATGCGCTCGGTCGTGGTGGTCTTACCGGCATCGATATGGGCCATGATGCCGATGTTGCGATAGTGATCGAGCGGATGGCTGCGGGCCATTTCTTGAACTTCCTTGAATGTGTGGGGGCCCGGCGCCGCCGGACCCTCACGATATAGGTACGAAAACTACCAGCGGTAGTGGCTGAAGGCGCGGTTCGCTTCGGCCATGCGGTGCGTGTCTTCGCGCTTCTTCACGGCGTTGCCGCGGTTCTGCGAGGCGTCCATCAGCTCACCCGACAGGCGTGCCGCCATGGTCTTTTCCGAACGGGCGCGAGCGGCGGTGATGAGCCAACGGATGGCCAGCGCCTGGGCGCGCTCGGGGCGAACCTCGACCGGCACCTGGTAGGTGGCGCCACCGACGCGGCGGGAGCGGACTTCAATGCCCGGCTTCACATTGTTGAGGGCATCGTGGAACACGCCGATCGGTTCGCGCTTGAGGCGGGTTTCGACGCTTTCCAGCGCGCCGTAAACGATGCCTTCGGCGACGGACTTCTTGCCGTCGAGCATGACCGAATTCATGAACTTCGACAGGACCACGTCCCCGAACTTCGGATCGGGGAGGATTTCGCGCTTCTCTGGGCGACGACGACGAGACATATCGAGCTTCCTTTCTCTTCAGCCGGGTCCGGAACCGGTCCGGGGCTTACTGCTCAAAAATTACTTGGGACGCTTGGCGCCATACTTGGAACGCGACTGCCGGCGGTCTTTGACCCCCTGGGTGTCGAGCACGCCGCGAAGCACGTGATAGCGCACGCCGGGAAGGTCGCGCACACGGCCGCCGCGGATCAGCACGACGCTGTGCTCCTGCAGGTTGTGGCCTTCGCCGGGGATGTAGCTGATCACTTCGCGCTGGTTGGTCAGGCGAATCTTGGCCACCTTGCGCAGCGCCGAGTTCGGCTTCTTCGGGGTGGTCGTATAGACTCGGGTGCAGACGCCGCGCTTTTGCGGGTTCTGTTCCATCGCAGGGACCTTGTTCTTGGCCTTCTGCGGTTCGCGACCCTTGCGGATCAGCTGGTTAATCGTTGGCATGAAGCCCTTCACCTTTCGTTGCCGGAACCCCCGGCGGTTACTTTGCCCAACATGAAATGCGCGAAGCCCAAGCAGCCTCTCGGCCGCCTGGCCATCACGCACGTTGAGCAATGTTCAGCTCTTGTCCGGCGCTAGAGAATTTCTGTCGCTCGGACGGGCGGGCACATAGCGAGGGACCTGCCGAGGGTCAACCGGGAGCGACGACGAGCGACGAACGTGCCCGGCAAGCCGACAGAGGGACCTCGTCGATAGTGCGCGCTCTGGCCGGTCGAAACCCGCGAGCGGCCGGTCTGGCGGAAGTATAACCGGGGCCCTGCCAAAAGGGAGAATAACCATGCAGCACGTAGCGAAACTCGCCATTCTGAGCCTGGTTCTCGGCGCCGCGCCGGCGTCTGCCGCGGATCCCGCCGCGAAACGAACCGCGGCACGGGATCAAACCAAATATTGTATTCAAGTCGAGCCTTCGACCGGAAGCCGGATCAGCGCGACCGAATGCCGGACCAAGGCCGAATGGGCGAGTCTCGGCGTCAACGTGGACGAGTTGCTTGCCAAATAGCGCATCCAGGAACTGCCCGAAGGAACGCTCGTTGACCGACCGCGTGGCAAGGCGACGCGGATATGATGCGAGCGTTCTTTCCTGTCCTCCTCGGTATCGCCGCCGCCAGCTGCGGCGCGAGTGATCGCGTTGCGAATGAGGCACAAGGAGGGAACACCACCATGGACCATGTGACCCTCGCCAAACTCAGCCTGACCAGTGACGCATTCAAAGACGGCGGTGCGATTCCGGCGCAATTCACCTGCGACGGCGCCGACCAATCGCCGGCGCTGGCCTGGGCCGAGCCGCCGCGGGGCACCAAGAGCTTCGCGCTGGTCGTCGACGACCCCGACGCGCCAAGCGGCACCTTCCGTCACTGGGGTGCGTTCGATATCCCGGCGAGCGCGCGCTCGTTGGCGGCGGGCCAATCGCTGGGCACGCAAGCTATGAACGATTTCGGCAAGCCAGGTTACGGCGGCCCGTGCCCGCCCAAGGGACATGGACCGCATCATTATCACTTCAAGCTGTTTGCGCTCGATGTCGACAAGCTCGGACTTTCCGCCAACGTGAAGGTCGCGGGCGTCGAGGCCGCGGCGAGCCGGCGCGCCCTCGGCCAGGGCGAGCTGGTCGGAACATACGAACGCAAGTGATCAAGCACGACAAGCGCCTCGCATCCGATCGCAATTCCAACTAAACAGATCGACGGGCCAGCCAGCGTTCAAGGAGAAACGATATGGCACTCAAAGCACTGGTCGTCGCGCTGGGCGCGGTCGTCGCCTCTTCGGCGGCGGCAAGTATCCAATCGGACGAACCGACCTCTGCCCCAGCCGGAACCGCCGAAACCAGATATTGCCTCCATGTCGCGCCGATAACCGGCACCCGAATCGAGGATGTCCAGTGCTGGACCCGCCAACAGTGGGCCGATTGGGACGTCGACGTCGATAAGGAATGGGCCAAGGAAGGCGTCCGGGTCCTCAGCAGTTGAGGCGGTGCGCCGCCAGCCGCTCGTAATAGGGCCGGCAGCGGTCGGCGACGCGTTGCGCGTCTTCGGGTAAGATTTCGGGTATGGCCTCGGGCGGGCCGAAGCCGGTGCTCGCCTCGACCGCGCCGTACCAATGCGGGCCCCAGGGGCCGTCGGTCTCTCGCCGGCCTGGCAACCAACTGAGCATCGCCATGTCCCACGAGATGCCGAGGGCATTGCATAGCTTCGTAAGCACAGCCTGTGGGTTCACCAGCACGTCGTGGGCGTCGATCACCGGCGGCGCGCGCCCGAGCCGGTCGGCCTCACGCTCGAAGAACTCGGCCTGGCGGCCCAATCCGAAATTCTCGAACGCGGCCGCCTCTCGCTTGCGCAAATAAGAGGCGATCATGCGTTCTGGCTCGCGGATCAAGAAGGCGTGCGTGAAACCGGCGAAATCGTCGTAGCCGATCGGTCCCGTCATGTGGTGCCACATGTGCTTCTGGTACCAGATTGGCGAACTGTCGGGCGTTGGACCGCGGAGCGAGGCCATGACGCTCACCCAGTCGCAATCCATCGCGGCGACGACTTCCTCGCGCAACGGATGGTCGGCGCCGCTGTCTTTCAGAAAGCAGCCGTAGAACGGCTCGTCCGAGACGACGGTGTCGGAGCGGCTGGAGAAGCTGCGCATCATCGCGGTGGAGAGGTTGCGCGGCCCCGACCACATCGCGATGCGCAGGGTCACGGCCGCGCGGCCTCGGCGACCTCCCGCTCGAACCGCTCGGCGTAGAGCTGCTGGAGCCGCTCGACCAGCGGGCCGCGACAGGTCAGCGTCCGCCCGTCGATCTCGCGCACCGGGACGATACCGGCGAAGGTCCCGGTCACGAATGCCTCGTCGGCGCCGTAGACGTCGGTCAGCGAGAAATCCTTTTCGATCGCCGGAATCCCGGCTTCGCGCGCGACCTCGAGCGCCAGTCCACGCGTAATCCCGCCGAGGCAATATTTGCCGCACGAAGTCCCGACCTCGCCCTTGCGGACGATGAAGAAGTGGGTCGAGTTGCAAGTCGCGACGAAGCCTGCCGGATCGAGCATCAACGCCTCGTCGGCGCCGGCCTGGGTCGCCTGGATCGAGGCGAGAATGCAGTTGAGCTTGGAGTGCGAGTTGATCTTCTGGTCCTGGACCGCGGGGTCGCCGCGGCGGACGTGGACGGTGAACAGCTTGAGCCCACGCTCATAAATCGCCGGATCCGGCGCCTTGTATTCGGGAATGATCACGATGGTCGCGCCGCCGACCACCACGCGCGGGTCCTGATAAGGTGTCGAGCGCACGCCGCGCGTGACCATCAGACGGACGTGCACGCCCTCGTCCATCTGGTTGGCGTCGAGCGTGTCGTAGAGCCGTCTGGTCAGCTCCTCTCGCGAGAGCCCGATATCCATTGCGATCGCCTTCGCGCCTTCGAACAGGCGGTCGAGATGGCGGTCGAGGAAGGCGAGCCGGCCCTTGTGGACCCGCAGCCCCTCCCACACGCCGTCGCCAAGCATGAAGCCGCTGTCGAACACCGAAACGACCGCTTCGGCGCGAGGATTCAACTCGCCGTTGACGTTGATCAGGATCGAGGCGTTCCGAGGGTCCGAAACGTCGTGCATCGATTGCGCCATGCCCAAAGCGTGGAACGCCGGACCTGGCTTGGCAAGTGCCGCCCTTGAGGCGCTCGGCTAGCGGGCCTTGCGGCCGAACGCGGCGCGTTGCTGGCGGACGAACGGTTCGGCCTCGAACAGCGGCGTGGCCGGGACATATTCGGGCTCGTCGGGAGCACTCTCCACGATGCGCAATTCCGGCGGAAGCTCCGCGATTTCCGGTTCGTCGGCGACCCCGACCGGTTCGGGAGCCGGTTGGACAGCAACAGCAGCGATTTCGGGCTGCGGTTCAGCGGTCAACTCGACGGCCTCCGATTCGGGTTTGCCCCGGGCAGCTCGCGTTTTCGGAGACCTCCGACTGCGCTTCGCGCTCGGTTCGGCAACCTCTGCCACGGGCGATTCAGCGAATTCGGGCACTGGATCGGCTTCAGGGGATTCGGCATAAGCCAAAAAATCGCCCTGATCGGTCGCTGGCTCGGCCGCAGCCACGGATTCGGCGGCTTTGGAGCTGCCCCGCACCATGTCGAAGGCGTGGACGAGGCCATAAAGCGCCGCGATGGCGGCCACGGGCAGCATCGCCGTCGACCAGGTTTGCTGCCACGCCCAGACACAGGACGCCGAGATGCCAAAGGCGCAAGCGACCTCGAACAGAATCCTCGCGCGCGAGTGGTGAAAGCTCTGCATAGGCTCCCTCTCCTATGCGCGAAATATCCGCCTTGAATCCTACTTGGGAGTTAACGCGCCCTCGGGATCGACTTTAAACTCACTTCTTCCGCTCTTCGGCCGCGCCCTGCATCGGCCGAACGAACAACCGCCGAACCTCGGGCCAGCGGGTCCGCGCGTCGCGCTCGGTTTCGGCGACGATCCGTTCGACCTCGCCGGCGAGCATGTCATCGCGGAAGTCGACATTGATCATCACCGTGACCTGGTCGGGCGCCGAATGGACCGTCATCACATGCCCGACGCCGACCACCCCCGGCTTGCCCGAGGCGAGCGCGCGCAGACCGTCGACCAGTTCCGGGTTGGCCGCCTCGCCGATCAGCAGCCCCTTGGATTCGCGCGCAAGGATCAGCGCCGTGACACCGAGAATGACTCCGATGACAACCGAGGCCGCGCCGTCGAAGAACGGATTGCCGGTCAGTTGCGCGAGGAACAGGCCAAGAGCGGCGGCGATGATGCCGGCCATTGCCGCGCCATTCTCGAGCAGGACGATGAAGGTCGGCGGGTCCTTCGAGCGCTTGATCGCGGCGAACCAGCCGAGGTCGCCCTTGGCGGTTTTGAACTCGCGGAAGGCTTCGAGGGTCGACCAGCCCTCGAGCAGGAACGCGACCACGAGGACCGCGTAGGCGATCAGCGGCGAAACAGCTTCTTCGGGCGTCATGATGTGCAGAATGCCCTCGTAGATCGACACGCCGGCGCCGAGCGCGAACACCAGCACGGCGACCACGAAGCTCCAGAAGTAGAGCTCGCGGCCGTAGCCGAACGGGTGATATTTGTCGGCCGGCTTGCGCGACTGCTTGCGGCCCCACATCAGCAGCAGCTGATTGGTCGAATCGACCACGCTGTGGACGCCTTCGGTCAGCATCGCCGACGAGCCGGTGATCGCCGCCGCGACAAACTTGGACGCCGCAATCCCGAGGTTCGCTGCGAAGGCGATCAGGAGTGTGCGGTTGGTGTGGGCAACAGCGCTCATTGGGCCGGCGGGGATCCCGTCGTTTTGACCAGCGTTCCGCCCTTGATCACCGCATCGACATGTTCGAGCACGGCGACGTCGCTCAAGGGGTCGCCTCGGACCGCGATGATATCTCCGTAGCGGCCGGCTTCGATCGCCCCGACGTCGCTTCGGCCGAGCGCTTCGGAGGCGCTTGTCGTGGCGGCGCGGATGGCCTGGATCGGGGTCATCCCCCATTGTACCATTTTGGCGAATTGCCTGCCGTTGTCGCCGTGCGGATAAACGCCGGCGTCGGTCCCGAACAGCATTTTCACGCCCGCCCTGACCGCGCGCTGGAACGTCTGACGCTGCTTGAGGCCGATCATTTTCTCCTTGTCGAGGCTCTCCTGCTCGGTGCCGTTTTTGGTGCCGGTCGCGAGGATGTAATCGTCATTATAGATGTCCATATCGAACCACGTGCCATGGGCCTTGGCGAGCTGGATCGTCGCGTCGCTGGCCAGGCTGACGTGTTCGATGGTGTCGATGCCGGCCAGGATCGCGGCGTGGATGCCCTCATCGCCGTGGGCGTGGGCGGCAACGCGCAGGCCAAGCATGTGCGCCTCATCCGCGATCGCCTTCATCTCCTCGAGGCTGAGCTGCTGCGCGCCGACCGAATCGCCCAACGAGAACACGCCGCCCGTCGCGCAAATCTTGATCACTTCCGCGCCATATTTGTGCAGCCAGCGGACTTTCTCGCGTGCATCCTCGGGGCCGCTGATCACCGACGGCCCCTTCTTGTCGTAATAAGGCGGGAGGCCAGTGTCGTCACAGTGACCGCCGGTCGCGCCGATCGCGTAAGCCGCCGGAACGATGCGCGGACCGGTAATCCAGCCGCCGTCGATCGCCTGCTGAAGCGCGACGTCGGCAAAGTCCGACGAGCCGACGTTGCGGACGGTGGTGAAACCGGCGTTGAGCGTCGTCCGCGCATTGGCCACGCCAACCGCGGTCCAGAAATTGTCGGTATATTTGAGGCCCTGATAGCCGCCGATTTCGGCCAGACTGGTCAAATGGACGTGCATGTCGATCAGGCCGGGAAGCAGCGTTTCGCCGGGCAGGTCGATGTGCTTGACCTGGTCGGTGAAGCGCACCGTCCGCGCATCGGCGACCGAGGTGATGTGGCCGCTATCGTCGATGAAGATCGCTGGATGCTCGACGTATGTCCCTTTCGCGACGTCGAGCATACGATCGGCGGTGACGACCGTCGTCGCGGCGGCCGGCACGGCAATCACGGCAGCCGCCATCGCGGCAACAAAACTGTACTTCATCAAATTCCCCCGGTTCTGGAAGTTCAAATGTGCAGCACCCGACCGTCCGCGGCGAGCACGGCCTCGTGCATCATTTCGCTCAAGGTCGGGTGCGGGAAGACGGTCTGGACGAAGTCCTCGTCGATCAGTTCGGCGGTCTTGCCGACGGTATAGCCCTGGATCAGCTCGGTGACTTCGGCGCCGATCATGTGCGCGCCGAGCAGTTCGCCGGTGTTGGCGTCGAACACCGTCTTGACGAAGCCCTCGACCTCGCCAAGCGCGATCGCCTTGCCGTTGCCGATCGCCGGGAATTTGCCGACCTTGACCTCGTAACCGGCCTCCCTGGCTTTGGCTTCGGTCAGGCCGACGCTCGCGACTTGCGGCCGGCAATAGGTGCATCCAGGGATGTTCTTCGGGTCGGCGGCGTGCGGGCGCGCATCCTTGTTGCCGAGCTCCTGCGCGATGGCTTCGGCGGTGGTCACCGCCTCGTGCATCGCCTTGTGCGCGAGCCACGGCGGCGCGGTCACATCTCCGATCGCCCACAGGCCGGCGACATTGGTGCGGCCATAGGGGTCGGTGTCGATGTGACCCTTGGTCGTTTTCACGCCGAGCGGCTCAAGCCCGATATTCTCGGTGTTGGGGAGGATGCCGACCGCGACGACGACATGGCTGAAGCGCTGCTCGGTGGATTTGCCGTCCGAAGTCTTGATCGTCGCCGCGACTCCCTTCGCGTCCGGCTTAAGCGCCTCGACGCCCGCGGACGTGTGGATCATCAGGCCTTGCTTGGTCAGGCTCTTGGCAAGCTGGGCGCTGATCTCGTCGTCTTCGACGGGCACGACGCGGTCGAGCATCTCGACCACCGTCACCTTGGCGCCGAGGTCGGCATAGAAGCTGGCGAACTCGATCCCGATCGCGCCCGAGCCGATGACCAGCAATTCGGTCGGCATTTCGGGCGGGGTCATGGCGTGGCGATAGGTCCAGATGCGCTTGCCGTCGGCCTTGGCGAACGGCAGGTCACGGGCCCGCGCGCCGGTCGCGACGATGATATGTTTGGCGGCAAGCTCAGTGGTCTTGCCGTCGGCACCGACGACGCTGAGCTTATTCTTGGCGGTGAGCTTGCCCTCGCCCTTCACCACCGTGATCTTATTCTTCTTCATCAGGAATGCGACGCCCTGACTGAGCTGTTTAGCGACCGCGCGGCTGCGCGAAACGACCTTGGCGATGTCGAACGACGGCTTGTCGTTGCTGAGGCCGTAGGCGTCGGCGTGCTGCAAATAGTGGAAGATCTCGGCCGAGCGGAGCAACGCCTTGGTCGGGATGCAGCCCCAGTTGAGGCAGATGCCGCCCAGATTCTCGCGCTCGACGATGACGGTCTTGAGCCCGAGCTGGGCGGCGCGGATCGCGGCGACATAGCCGCCGGGCCCCGAGCCGAGGACGATGAGGTCGTATTGGTCAGCCATTGTTTTCCTCTTGCGCCGCGATCGCCCGCGGCTGGTTTTTGTCGTCGAGGGCGACGAAGGTGAACTCGCCTTGCGCCACGAGGGTTTCAGTTTCGCCGTCGCGCGTTCGCGCAATCGCTTCGGCCTTGAGGCGTAGCGATGCGCGGCCTTGCTTCAGCAGCTCGACATAGACGCTGAGCTCGTCGCCGACCGCCATTGCGCCGGGGAATTTGATCGCGTCGGCAGCGACCAGGATCGCCTTGCCGTGCGTCCGCCGCGACGCGAACGAGCCGCAGGCGAGGCCCATCTGGCCCATCAGCCAGCCGCCGAACACCCCGCCATAGGGGTTGGTGTCGGACGGCATGGCGGTAACGCGAATTAGGGGCGTGCGGTCAGTCAATTTCGCGCGCTCAGCCCCTGTGCCAGTTGAAGAACAGGCGAAACGCGAGCGCCGAGCCCAGGAACAGAGGAATCGAGAACAACAGCCCCGGCGACCCCGCGACCGGACGGACCGTTCCCCAACTCGCCCACGAGTCCATCCAGACGCCGAACTGGCCGCCCAGCAACAGCGGAATGGCGAAGCCGACGATTGCGCCCAGGGCCAAGGCCGTCAGCCACTTCATTTCACGCCAGCATGCCCAGCGGGTTTTCGACCAGCCGCTTGAACGCCTGCATCAGCCGGGCGCCGTCGGCGCCGTCGATCGCGCGGTGGTCGAAGCTGCCGGTGGCGCTCATCACGGTCGCGATCTGCAGCGAGTCGTTGATCACGTAGGGCCGCTTTTCGCCCGCGCCGATGGCCATGATCATGCCCTGCGGTGGGTTGATCACCGCCTCGAAATTCTTGATGCCGTACATGCCCATGTTGGAGAGGCTGGCGGTGCCGCCCTGGTACTGCGCCGGCTGGAGCTTGCCGACGCGGGCGAGGCCGGCGAGTTCCTTCATCTCGGTCGAGATAGCGGAGATGCTCCTGGTTTCCGCGCCGACGACAATCGGGGTGATCAGGCCGGCGGGAATCGACACCGCGACGGAGATGTCGGAGCGCTGATATTTGAACAATTGGTCGCCGGCGAAACTGACGTTGCATTCGGGGACTTCGATCAGCGCCAAAGCGAGCGCCTTGATCATGAAATCGTTGACCGAAAGCTTGATCTCGCGGCCCTCGAGCCCCTTGTTGAGCTCGCTCCGGAGCTTGAGCAAAACGTCGAGCTGGATGTCGACCGTCAGATAGATGTGCGGGACCTGCTGCTTGGACTCGGTCAGGCGGCGGGCGATGGTCTTGCGGACGTTGGAGAGCTTGACCGCCTCGTGCGGGATTTCCTGCTCGAACGGTCCGGGCGTGACGAGGTGGGTCGCAATGCCAGCCTGCGGAGCGGCGGCGGCCGGCGCCGGTGCCGCGGCGACTCCACCAGCGGCCTTGCCAAGGTCGGCGCGGACGATCCGCCCACCCGGGCCGCTGCCCTGGATGGATGAGAGGTCGATGCCCTGAGCCTGGGCAAGCCGTTTCGCGAGCGGCGACGCCTTGATCCGTTCGCCCTCGGCGCGCGGAGGCGCGGCGGGCTGCGCTGAAGCGGCGGGCGTCTCGACCGGCGCCTGGGGCGGCGGAGCGGCCTTGGGAGTCGCGTCGGCTTTGGGCTCGGGCGCGGCTTTCGGCGGCGAAACTGCAGGCGTGTCGGCTTTCGGTGCCGCACTGGCCGCAGCGCCCGCATCCTCACCCTCACCGGCGAGGATCGCGATCGGCGCCCCGACTTTCACTCCATCGGTGCCTTCCGCAACCAGGATTTTGGCGATCGTGCCTTCATCGACCGCTTCGAACTCCATCGTCGCTTTGTCGGTCTCGATCTCGGCGAGGATATCGCCCGATTTCACCGCGTCCCCCTCCTTGACCAGCCATTTGGCGAGCGTGCCCTCCTCCATGGTCGGGGAAAGCGCGGGCATTTTGAGTTCGATGGGCATGCGACAATGTCCTGAAGCGGCTGACCGGCTCAAAGCCAATGCGGCGGTTCGGGTCAAGGGAAAGCCGAAACCCTAGTCAGCGACTTGCACATTAGCGGCGTTTAACGCAGCACTTGGCATTGATGGGGGCAGACGAGCACAAACGCACGTATCTGGTCGT
Source organism: Sphingomicrobium sp. (assembly GCA_035261225.1). Classification (GTDB taxonomy): domain Bacteria; phylum Pseudomonadota; class Alphaproteobacteria; order Sphingomonadales; family Sphingomonadaceae; genus Sphingomicrobium. The sequence continues at coordinate 41,576 of DATFUB010000134.1, read as the reverse complement.
GATCGACGACAGCGCCGAAGCGAGCGTGGCGCTGCGCTTCGCTGCCCGGCGCGCAGCCAAGACCAACGGCCGGATCGAAGTGCTCGGAATCGTCGAGGCGCAGGATTTCGTGCAATTCGGCGGAGTCCAGGCGGCGATCGAGGAAGAGCAACGCCTTCGGATCGAGGGCGTGGTCAGCGCCGCAGTCGGTGAACTGCTCGACGAAGCCGGGATCGAAGCGAACATCATCGTCCAGCAGGGTGAGCCGGTCAAAGCGGTGCGCGAGTTCATTGGCGCGCGTCTGGACGTCGCGGCGCTGGTGCTTGGCGCTGCTCCGTCGGGCAACCCGGGCCCGCTGGTCGCCAACTTCTGCGGCAATGACGCGGGCAAGCTGCCGTGCCCGGTGATGCTGATCCCGGGCTCGCTCGACGACGAGCGCCTGGAGCAATTGAGCTAGCTCGCGAGGCTCTGCCGTTCTCGGCCCACCGCATTCGTGATATGCAAGCGGCGAAACGGTCGGCTCGGGATCGTCATGGCGGGGGAACGGATGCCGCGCATTGCGCCGATCCTCATTCTTGGGTTGGCCGGCTGGATCGCGAGCGATACCGGCAGCGCATCGGCGCAATCGGTCCAACTGCCAAAATGTGACCTGGATGTTGTTCGCGGTGCGCTTGCTAATCGTCAGGTGCAGGCCATTGTCGGATGCCGCGTGGAGGACGTCCGAGCAATCCTCCAACGTTATGATTTTGCCATCCGGGAGCATCCGGACTCGAGCGTTAGCGGCATAGAGGCCAGAACTATCCTCAGCGTGAAGCCGGGTCCGAGCGTGGTCGACGTTACCGTGTCGACGGGCGCTGGCTATCCGCCGCCCGAAGTTCACCGGCCGAGGTTTTCGATCCAGGCACCAGCGAAGGTCCAGGAAGGCCAACCGCTGACGTTCACCGTTCATCGCGAGAACAGCGACGAGCGGGCCCACCAAATCACGCTGTCCCCCAAGCCGCCCGAGTTGTTGAAAGGCGCCCTGGCCCCCTTCGACTTCAGCCCCGGCAAGACAGACGAAATCATCACGGTGGAGACCGCACCCGGCCAGCCGGGGGATGGCGATCGCACACTCGAAATCAGCCTGACGACCGACGAAAGTGCCGACGTCGGCGACCCGCAGCCGGCGACCGTCCAGATCATCGACACGCCGGCGGCGACCTATGAAATCGTGCCGCCCCAAAATGTAGCGCGGGGTGACCCGCTCGTCTTTGAGGTCAGGCGGACTGGACCTTTGTTAGCATCGCGCCTCGAATACGAACTCCTGCAGGGTGGGACCAAAATCGAGCCCGACGGCCTGCCGCACCCGTTGACGTTCGGTGCGGGCGAAGATCGCAAGTCGCTCGAGCTGAGGCCAGATTTCTATTCGCGCTGCGACCTTCCCCCTACGCTGATTCTCCACGACGAATCCGGTCACAGCATTGAAGCGACCGCCTTCTTTTCGGACTCGTGCCCTCCACCGCATCATCGCACCTGGCTCGAAAAGTTGAACGAGGATGCGCCGTGGTGGCCGATCCCCGCAGGAATCCTGGTGCTTGGCGTGATCACTTACGGCGTTCGGAAACTTTGGCCCCGACCACTGCCGCCGACGCTCTATCCAACGTGGGATGTCGAAGCCGACCCCGTACCGCCCGCTCTGGACCCACCGCGCATTCTTGACTGGCCAAAATTCTCGACCAGCGTGACGGTCGAATGGGGAGGCGCGATCGTCCCCCAGCCCCTGCCCATCGCGGAGACCAAGGATGGATAATTCGGTGCACCTGTACCTCGAGGAACTGCCCGACAGCGAGTCGCTGGAGGAGAAGAAGCGCGTCATCCAGGACAAGCTCACAAACGAGGGGTCGCGCATCGCCAAGCTCCACTGGACCTTGACCCGCGAAACGGCGCTCTCCGGGCTCAGGGATTGCCTGCGCAAGCTCGACGCCTTCGAATGGCTCGCCAAGGGGTGGTGCACGGCGAACGAGTTGCGCGATCTGGCGAAACAGACCGCGGGCGACCCAAACGCCGAAAAAGAGCTTCCTCTGGCGAAGCATCCGCTGACGGTCGTGGTGCACCCAGTGGTGACGATTCACTGCGATCCGATTGCGCTCCCGCCGTTGCGCTTCACGCTCGAGCTCGTCGCGCAGATCGAATCCGCGGTGTTGCTGATCCGCGGCGGCAAGCTCGCGGCGATCGAAGCCGCGACGCTGACGCCGTCGGCGACGCTCAGCTACGAAGATGCGGAACTGAAAAAGCTTGAGTACAAGCAAATTGTGCTGGGCCGTCCGTATATGTTCGCGAACGGCGGCCTGGCGATCGCGGCTTGAAGCACGCGCGCCTCAAAGCGATCGGGCGAGCAGCTCCGCCAACTTCAGGCAGCCGGCCTCGTCTTCTTCCGTAAACCGCGCGGCGTTCGGACTGTCGAGGTCGAGCACGGCGAGGAGCTGACCATCGCGCACGATTGGCACCACCAGCTCGCTGACCGAGGCCGCGTCGCAGGCGATGTGACCCGGAAACGCGTGGACGTCGTCCACCCGCTGGACTTCGAGCGTCGCCGCGGCTGCGCCGCATACGCCCTGGCCGAACGGGATACGAATGCATGCGGGGCGGCCCTGAAACGGACCGAGCACGAGCTCGCCGCCGACATTGCGGTAGAAGCCGGCCCAGTTGAGGTCGGGCAGGCTTTCCCAGATGAGCGCCGCGGCATTGGCCATGTTGGCGATCGGGTCGGGCTCGCCGGCGACCAGCCCCTCGAGTGCCGAGGCGAGGTCGCGATAGAGCGTGCCGGTGTCGGAGGTGGTGATTTTGAAGTCGTACATGCCTTCTCTCTTCGTCATTGCGAGCGTAGCGAAGCATTCCAATCTGGATCGCCACGTCGCTTCGCTCCTCGCGATGACGGATTAGAAATCCGTCACCTTTCCGCGGCCTTGCTTGACCGTGCTGCGCTGCTTCTTGCGGTCGACCCGCGCGGCTTTGGCCGCCCGGCTCGGCCGCGTCGCCTTGCGTTTGGCCTGGACGATATGGGCAGCCGCAATCATCTCCGCCAGTCGGCGCCGCGCGTCCTGCCGATTCGCGTCCTGGGTGCGGAAGCGGCGCGCGGTGATCAGCAGCTCGCCGCCGCCGGTCATCCGGCTCCCGGCAATGGTCTTAAGCCGCGCGTAAGCGTCGGGGCTGAGACCGAGACGAAACACGTCGGCTCGGAGCTGGACCGCGGTCGCGACCTTGTTGACGTTCTGCCCGCCCGGACCGGTCGCGGCGAGAAAAGTTTCGGAGAGCGCATCCGCGGGGATGATGACGTCTTCAGGCTTCATCGCGCCACTCGGCGAAATATTCGGGCAGCGGAGCGGTGACGTCGATCGTTTCCTTGCCCGCGCGCGGCACGACGAGGCGCGATGCGTGGAGCAGCATCGGTCCGCCCGGCACGCCGTAGACGCGGTCGCCGACGATCCCGTTGCCGAACGCCTCGCGCGCGTGAACGCGAATCTGATGGGTGCGGCCGGTGACGGGCTGGAATTCGACCAGCGACTTTCCATCGCGTACCGCAATGCGCCGCCAGTGGGTGATCGCGCTCTGGCCCGCGGGATCGCCGACCATCCGCCAGCCGGCGTCGGCGCTCGATCGCTTCGCCAGCGGCAGGTCGATCGTGCCTTGTTCCGCGGTCACTGCGCTCGCCACCACCGCCAGATAGTGTTTCTCGACCTGGTGCGCCTCGAACGCCTGCTGGAGCAGCGCGCGAGCTTTGGGCGACCGCGCGAGCAGCAGGCAACCACTGGTATCCTGGTCGAGTCGGTGCATCGGGGTCGGCAGCCGCTTAAATCCGGCGCGCAGTTCATCCAGTCTGGACACGATAGATTCCCCACCGCGGCGCGGCGTGTCGACTGGCAGGCCGGCCGGCTTGTCGATCACCATGACGCCAGCGTCGATGAAGAGGATTCTCTCGGAAAGCACCCATGCGTCCGTGCCATGCGGCTCGGCTGCAGGCAAACGCCCACTGTGGATCGTTTTGTGACTCCCATGCCACGAAGACGGGGAATTCAGTCCGTTAGGAAATATTAACCTTTTCCCTGCATCCCCCAAATGGTTAATGAAGGCTTCAAGGCTGTTAAGGGCTCTTTACGCTCTTTGAGGCCGGGGAACGGGGGAATAGCAATGCGCGTGCTTCTGATCGAAGACGAGCCAACCACCGCCAAGAGCATCGAGTTGATGCTCGGGAGCGAGGGCTTCAACGTCTACACAACCGACCTTGGGGAAGAGGGCCTCGATCTCGGCAAGCTGTATGATTACGACATCATCTGCCTCGACCTCAATCTGCCCGACATGCACGGTTATGACGTGCTCAAGAAATTGCGCACCGCCAAGGTTTCGACTCCGGTGCTGATCCTTTCGGGCATTGGTGAAATGGACAGCAAGGTCCGCGCGCTCGGCTTCGGCGCCGACGATTATGTGACCAAGCCGTTCCACCGCGACGAGCTGGTTGCGCGCATCCACGCCATCGTCCGCCGCTCGAAGGGCCATTCGCAATCGGTGATCCGCACCGGCAAGCTGGCCGTGAACCTCGACGCCAAGACGGTCGAAGTCGACAGCGCCCGGGTCCATCTGACCGGCAAGGAATATGCCATGCTGGAGCTGCTTTCGCTCCGCAAGGGCACGACCCTGACCAAGGAGATGTTCCTCAATCATCTCTATGGCGGAATGGACGAGCCCGAATTGAAGATCATCGACGTGTTCATCTGCAAGCTGCGCAAGAAACTGAGCCTGGCGTGCGGCGGCGCCAATTACATCGAGACCGTCTGGGGCCGCGGCTATGTGCTGCGCGATCCCGAAGAGGTGTCGGAGCCCGAGCCGCAGGTCGCGGTCGCCTAAGGAATTACCGAGGGGGCAGAGGAAGGCGGGGCGCTTCGGCGCTCCGCCTTTTGCTTAGATAATCAGCTTGAGGCCGTGCAGGCGGACGGCACGATCGCCGTCAAACACCGGCTCGGCAATGAGGCGCATCCACCGCCGCTTACCGCCAAGCGGCCGGATTTCCGCGTCCAGGGTAAATCCGCATCTGTGCTCGATGGCATAAGCGCGCAGCCGCTCCATCTTGGAACGGGATTCCTCGCAATAAAGCATGACCATTTCGTTTCGGGTGATCGTGCAGTCACGGGGGAGCCCAAAAATGTCATAGACCCCTCCGGACCAGGTCAGAGAGTCGTCGCTCAGGTCGCATTCCCAATTGCCGGCGTGATAGAATCCAAGCCAGCCGACTTCCGGGGGCCGGATGGCTTGCGTCACCCAGCAGTTGAGGATCGCGCCCGCATCGAAGTGTCGCGAACGCTCGTGAAGCGGCCAGCTGTGATGGGCAACTAGTTCCACCGCCGCGATCAGGCGTCGATCAACAACCGGCCGCGATCGCGGCGGGTTGGAAGCACGATCGGGTCTTCGCCTTGCGGTTCGGCCGCGACTTCGTCGACGCGACGCCAGCCGTCGCGGCCGAGGCGCTCCAATGGCCGGAACTGCGTTTTGTAAGCCATGCGCGACGAGCCTTCGACCCAATAGCCGAGGTAGACGTAAGGGAGGTTCGCCCGGGCGGCGCGGATGATGTGGTCGAGGATGATGTAGGTGCCGAGACCCTTGCGCGCCTTGGGGCCGACATCGAAGAAGCTGTAGATCATCGACAGGCCGTCGCCCTGCTGATCGCTGAGGCAGGCGCCGACCAGCCGGCCGGGCTGGCCGTCCTTCGGCGGCTCGCGATACTCGACGACATAGGTGCGGACCGGAGTCTGCTCGACCATGTCGGCGAAGTCGCTCTCGTCCATCTCGGCCATGCCGCCGCCGGGGTGGCGTTCGGCCAGGTAGCGGCGGAGCAGCGCATATTGTTCCTCGGTGGTCCACGGCTTGCACGCCGTGACTTCGAGATCGGCATTGCGGCGAAGGATCTTGCGCTGGGTCGCGCTAGCCTCGAACTCGGCGGCAAGGACGCGGACCGAAACGCAGGCCGAGCAGTCGATGCAGCTCGGGCGATAGGCGACCGACTGGCTGCGGCGGAAGCCGATGCGGCCCAGAGCTTCGTTGAGCTCGCTCGCGTGGCGGCCGTTAAGCTCGGTGAAGACCTTCCGCTCGACCTTGCCCGGGATGTACGGGCACGGGCTCGGATTGGTCACAAAGAACTTGGGAAAGCGAAATGGTGCGCTCACCCGGCGAGCCTCCAACTGGTTACACGGACCTTTATGCGACTGGTAAACGCCGAAGAAAAGGGTTTGGCGATAGGAAAGAAGGTTAAAAGCAGCGGGTGTGCCGAAATGGCACCGAATTCCTCCCTGCGAGCCTGGCTCGTGGGGAGGGGGACCGCTCAGCGCGGCTGAGTGGTGGAGGGGCCCCTCCGTCAGTCCCGCTGCGCGGGTCTGCCACCTCCCCACGAGCTGCGCTCGCAGAGAGGATGATTAGTCGAGCAGCGCCCGTTCCACCTCGAAACCGGCCGCTTCGAGTCGCGCGACGACATCGTCGATCGCGGCGGGATCGCGGGCTTCGCATTCGACCTCGATCACCGTGTCCTTGGCCGGCAGCCGGGTGAAAATCCGGCTGTGGTTGACCTCGATGATGTTGGCGCCGGCTTCGAACACCTTGGCGGTGATCGCCGCGAGCGCGCCGGGGCGGTCCGAAGCCGCGACTCGCAGCCGCGCGATCCGCCCCTGGCGGACGAGGTCGCGGACCAGCACGTTGGCGAGCAAATGCGTGTCGATATTGCCGCCGCACAGGACGGTCGCGACCTTCTTGCCGGCGAAGCGCTGCTTGTCCGACAGCATCGCAGCGAGGCCGGCGGCCCCTGCCCCCTCGACCACCGTCTTTTCGATCCCGACCAGCATCGCGACCGCGCGCTCGAGGTCGCGTTCGGGGACCAGCATGATGTCGTCGGCCAGGTCCTTGAGGATGCGTGAGGTGAGCACGCCCGGCGCCTTGACCGCGATGCCCTCCGCGAGGGTGTCGCCGCCGAGCGGCAGGTTCGAGCCGTCGACCGCGCATTTCATCGACGGATAGAGTTCCGCCTCGACCCCGATCAGCTCGATGTCCGGCTTGATCGCGCGCGCGGCGATCGCCACGCCCGACAACAACCCGCCCCCGCCAACCGGAACGACGATCGTATCAAGGTCGGGCACGTCTTCGAGCATTTCGAGCCCGAGCGTGCCCGCGCCGGCGATGATCTGCGGATCGTCGAACGGGTGGACGAAGACATAACCTTCCGCTGCTTCGAGCTCGCGCGCGTGGGCATGGGCGTCGTCGAACATTGCGCCGTGGAGCACGACCCGCGCGCCGTGGCCCCGGGTTTGGGTGACCTTGATCGTCGGAGTCGGCTCGGGCATGGCGATCACCGCCGGAATACCGAGCCGTTTCGCGTGGTAGGCAACCGCTTGCGCATGGTTGCCGGCCGAAGCGGCGATCACGCCGCGTGCCCGCTCCTCGGGCGTCAGCTGAAGCAATTTGTTGAGCGCGCCACGCTCCTTGTACGCGGCGGTGAACTGCAGGTTCTCGAACTTCAGCCAGACTTCCGCGCCAATGATCTCGGACAAGGTCCGGCTCTTGAGCATCGGGGTGCGGATGACCGCGCCCTTGATGCGCTCGGCAGCGGCGCGAATGTCGTCGATCGTCGGCGGCTGCATCATTGGCGCGGAGGCCTAGCGGTTCACTTGGGCGTGGACAATGCTATGCCGCCGCCCATGAACAAAACCGCCCTCGCGCTCGCCGCGGCGCTGCTCGCCACTTCGGCCTCGGCCGATACCCTGGTTTCGAATGTCAACGGCATCCAGGTCGGCACCGACGGCAAACTGCAGCATTTCCGGGCACTGACCATCGGCGACGACGGTAAGGTCCGGCAGGTCATCGCGCATCCCGAGCTGGTCCGCCTGGGGGGAATCACGGACACGATCGACGCCGGCGGCCGCACGCTGCTGCCCGGCCTGATCGACGCGCACGGCCATGTCGTCGACCTCGGTACGGCGGCGATGACGGTGCAGTTGACCGGCACCAGCTCGATCGCCGATCTGCGGCAGCGGCTGCGCGCTTATGCCGCGGCCAATCCGGGCAAGGCGTGGATCAGCGGGTTCGGCTGGAACCAGGAATTGTGGCCGGACAAGCGCTACCCCACCGCGGCTGATCTCGACGCGGCCGTGCCCGACCGGCCGGTGGTGCTGGAGCGGGTCGATGGCCATGCGCTGATCGTCAACAGTGCGGCACTCAAGGCTTCCGGGGTGACCGCCGCGACCGCCGACCCCGTAGGCGGGAAGATCGAGCGCGATGCGAGCGGCAATCCGACCGGCCTGTTCATCGACAAGGCGCGGGGCCTGGTCGAGCGCGCGATCCCGCCACGAACGGCGGCGGACGAAGACGAAGCGCTCACCAAGGCGCAGGAGCAAATGCTGTCGGTCGGCGTGACGGCCGCGGGCGCGATGAGCACCACCGCCGACAACTGGGCGGCCTTCCAGCGCGCCGGTGCAGCCGGCCGGCTGCAGGTGCGGATCATGAGTTACATGAGCGCGCCCGACCAGGTGGCGACCAACCAGGCGCCGACCCCTTGGCTGGACGGCGACCACTTGCGCCTCGTCGGGGTTAAGCTGTTCGCCGATGGCGCGCTCGGTTCGCGCGGCGCGTGGCTGAAGGCGCCCTATTCCGACAAGCCGGACACGCGCGGCTTGCAGTTTCACTCGGACGCCGAACTGCTCGCCATGGCGGACAATGCGGCATCGCGCGGCTTTCAGATCGCGACCCATGCCATCGGCGACGCGGCGATCGCCCAGGTGATCGGCGCTTACGAGCAATTGTCGAAGAAATATGGGACGGCCCGGCGGTGGCGGATCGAACATTTGCAGATCGCCGATCCGGTGGACATTTCGCGGCTTGCCCCAGCGGGCATCATCGCGTCGATGCAGCCGACCCACGAGACCAGCGACCGGCTGATGGCCGAGAAACGCCTCGGGCCGAACCGATTGGCTGGGGCCTATGCTTGGCAATCGGTGTTGAAGTCGGGGGCGAGACTGGCGTTCGGAACGGACTTTCCCGTCGAATCGCCCAACCCCTTCCCCGGGCTCGCGGCGGCGATCAGCCGGCAGGGTATGGATGGTCAACCGCCGGGCGGGTGGATCCCGAGCGAGCGGCTGACCTTCGCGGAAGCGCTCGACGCGTACACGCGCGGCGCGGCTTATGCCGGGTTCGCGGAGGACAAGATCGGGGCGCTCGAGCCCGGCAAATGGGCGGACTTCATCCTGATCGACCGCGACCCGACCAAGGTCGACGCGCAGGCGCTGGCGCGGACGCAGGTGATCGAGACCTGGGTCGCGGGGAAGAAAATGTGGGCGCGCACCACGGCGGCTAGCGCTGCTGAGCGCGGGAGATAAGCTCCGAGGAAGTGAGGACCTGCGGGAGTTCCTCGGGCTCGCGGCCGGGCTTGTACCAGAGATAATAAGGCACGCCGGCGCGGCCATGGGCTTCGAGGAAGCGGGTGATCGCGGGATCGCCGTTGGTCCAGTCGCCGGCGCCCACTTTGACATTCGCTTTCTTGAAAGCGTCGCGGACCTCGTCGCGGTCGATCGCTGCGGCCTCGTTGGCCTTGCACGTCAGGCACCAGTCGGCGGTGAAATAAACGAACACCGGATGCCCCTGCTTGAGTTCGGCCGCGACGCGCGCTTCGCTCCAGGTCTCGGCGCCTGCGATCGACGCAACGCGGGCGCTGGGTGAAGCCGGAACGCGGGCCACCGCCGCGACCACCACGACCAGCCCGAGGATGATCGCAAACCGCGCCTGGGAACGGCCACGGCTTTGCATCCGGCCGGCGAAGTACAGGCAAAGCGCGAGCGCCGCTGCGGCGAACAGTCCGAACAGGAAGACTCGCTCGCCCCCTTGCCGATAAAGCAGCCACGCGGCGGCGGCGGCGCTCGCCCCCATGGGAATGGCGAGGAATCGCTGGAGCTTTTGCATCCAAGCCCCCGGCTTGGGCAGTCGGTTGCGGAGCGCGGGGATGAAGGCGATGAGCAGGAACGGGATGGCGAGCCCGAGCCCGAGCGCAGCGAAGACGAGGACCGACGCCGCAATTGGCAGCAGCAAAGCGGTGCCGAGTGCGACGCCCAGAAAGGGCCCAGCACAAGGGGTCGCTATAAAGGCCGCGAGTGCGCCCGTTCCGAAACTACCCGCGGGCTGAACGCGACCGCTGAGGACTGGCAGTTCGAACACGCCGAGCAGATTGGCGGTGATCGCGACCGCCAACAGCAGCAGGAGCATGATCGTGCGCGGGTCCTGGAGCTGGAATGCCCAGCCCGCTTCCACGCCCGCCGCGCGGATCGCGAGCAGGGCGATGCCGAGAGCGCCGGTGCCGACGACGGCACCGGCGGTATATGCCAGAGCATCCCGCCGCGCTTCGGACGCGCTCTCGCCCGCTTTCGAGATGTGCAGCGCCTTGAGGCCGAGGATCGGGAACACGCAGGGCATCAGGTTGAGCAAGATGCCACCGAGGACCGCGCCGAGCACCGCCCAAAGCAGTGCGTTCGCGCCAAGCTCGACTATCGCGGTGCCGCCTTCCGGCACGGCTCCCGGAACCGCGTGGAATTCGAGACCGCTGCCATCGCCCAAGGCGAGCACGCCCGCGAAGTCTTTCGCCGCCGCGCCCTTGCGTGGAAGCTCGGCGATCAGCGTGTCGCCCGAGCGGCGGAAGCGCTGTTCAGCGGCATAGTCGACCGGGCCGTCGGTCATCGGGAACAGATAGGGCTTGTCCACCGCGACGCTGGCCGGGAGCGGAATCGCGACGCGGAGCTTGTCGCCGGCGACGGCGAAATGGCCGACGCTCGCCAGTGGCCGCGGAAGGGCGCGGCGCCATTGGTCGAACTGAGCGCGCTGGGGCGTCCCCGTTCCAACTGGCAGGTCGATGGCCAGCGTGCCTTGCTCAGGCACGCAGATTTTGTCGGTGCAGGCGAGCCAGTGCGCTTCGGCGCGGACCGGGATGAGGCCCTTGGCGTCCGCCGGAACCTTGAGCCGCACGAGCAGCGCGTAATCGCGCTCGTAGACGTAGTTCATCAACCCAGCGATCTCGAGCCGGCCCGGCACGGGATAGCGCAGCGGCCCGGCCGCGAAGCCCTTGGGCAGCTGCCATTTGACGTCCATCGGCAAGCCGGCGTCGCCGGGATTGAGCCAATAGCCGTGCCAGCCGGGCGCGGGGATCATCTCGATTGCCAGTTCGACCTCGCCGCCGGCCGGCGCCGGCCCTTCGGCGACCAACTGGGGTTCGATCCCGCGCGCGTTGGCGAGCGTGGGGACGAGCAGGAGTGCGATGAGAATCAGAAGACGGCGGAGCATCGCCGAAGCGCTAGTGCGTGACGTGAGCCTAGTCGAGGTTCGGCCGCAGCCAGCGCTCGGCCTCTTCGACCGGAACGCCGCGGCGGGCGGCATAGTCTTCGAGCTGGTCGCGGCCGATCCGCGCGACTCCGAAATACTGGCTGTCGCGATGGCCGAAATAGAAGCCGGACACGGCGGAGGTCGGCCACATCGCGTAATTTTCGGTCAGCGCGACGCCGCCCGGCGCCCCGCCCAACGCGTCGAACAAGGTCACCTTCATCGTATGATCGGGGCACGCCGGATAGCCCGGCGCGGGCCGGATGCCGTGATATTTCTCGCGAATCAGCTGCTCATTGGTGAAATGCTCGTCGGCATAGCCCCACAGGCGGTTGCGGACTTCGGCGTGGAGCACCTCGGCGAAGCTCTCGGCGAGCCGGTCGGTGAGCGCCTTCAGCAGGATATCGGAATAATCGTCATTCGCTTCCTTGAAGCGCTGGAGATGCGGCTCGAGCCCGTGGATGCCGACGGCGAAGCCGCCCAGCCAGTCCTCGCCCTCGGGATTGATAAAATCTGCGAGGCACATGTTCGCCCGCCCCTCGCGCTTTTTCACTTGCTGGCGGAGGAAGGGGACGCGGAGCCATTCGTCGCCGGCGAGGATGAGGACGTCGTCGCCTTCGCGCGCGCAGCGCCAGAAACCGACCGTGGCGCGCGGAAACACCCAGCGCTCGGCGATGATCTGGTCGAGCATCTTCTGCGCGTCTTCGAACAGGTTGCGGGCGCTTTCGCCGACCACCGGATCGTCGAGGATCGCGGGATAATTGCCGGCCAGCTCCCACGCGCGGAAGAACGGCGTCCAGTCGATCGACGCCTTTAAATCCTTGAGCGGCCATTCGCCGAAATAATGCAGCCCGGGATATTGCGGCGGCGGCGCCTGGCCCGACGGATCGAAGGCAAAGCCGTTGGCGCGGGCGTCGGCGAGCGTCGCCAGCTCGCTCTGACCGCTGCGCTCGCGCGATTTGCGCAGCTTGTCATAGTCTTCGGCGGTGGCCGCGATCAGCGGCGCGCGCTGTGTGTCCGAGACCAAAGACGAGGCGACGCCCACGGCGCGGCTGGCGTCGAGCACGTGGATCACCGGACCTTCATACGCCGGGTCGATGCGGAGCGCCGTGTGCGCCTTGCTGGTGGTCGCGCCGCCGATCAGCAGCGGCGTGGTGAGGCCCAGCCGCTGCATCTCGCCCGCAACCGTTACCATCTCATCGAGCGACGGCGTGATCAGTCCCGACAGCCCGATCATGTCCGCCTTATTGTCGTTGGCCGCCTGCAAAATGTCCTGCCACGGCACCATCACGCCAAGGTCGATAACTTCGAAGCCGTTGCACTGCAGGACCACGCCGACGATGTTCTTGCCGATGTCGTGAACGTCGCCCTTGACGGTCGCCATCACCACCCGGCCTTTGCCCTGGGATGCGCCGGTGGCCTCCTTCTCGGCCTCGATGAACGGTAGCAAATGCGCAACCGCCTTCTTCATCACCCGCGCCGACTTGACCACCTGGGGAAGGAACATCTTGCCCGACCCGAACAGGTCGCCGACGACGTTCATGCCGTCCATCAGCGGCCCCTCGATGACCTCGATCGGGCGAGCGAACTGGTGACGGGCTTCCTCGGTATCGTCGACGATATGCGCGTCGATGCCCTTGACCAAAGCATAAGACAGGCGCTCGGTGACCGGCAGCGAGCGCCATTCGGCCAGCGCTTTTTCGGCCTCGACATCGGTGCCACGGAATTTCTCGGCGAGCGTGACCAGCCGATCGGTCGCGTCATCACGCCGGTCAAGGATCACATCCTCGCAGGCGTCGCGCAGCTCGGGATCGATCGCGTCGTACACTTCGAGCTGGCCGGCGTTGACGATGCCCATGTCCATGCCCGCCGGGATCGCGTGATAGAGGAATACGCTGTGCATCGCGCGGCGCACGGGTTCGTTGCCGCGGAACGAGAAGCTGAGGTTCGACAGGCCACCGGAGATATGGACGCCGGGGCAGCGGCGGCGGATTTCACCCGCCGCCTCGATGAAGTCGAGGGCGTAGCGGCGGTGCTCGTCGATCCCGGTCGCGACCGCGAAGACGTTCGGATCGAACACGATGTCATTGGAGTCGGTGCCGTCGGCGACGAGCAATTTGTAGGCGCGCTCGCAGATCTCGACCTTGCGCTCGGCGGTGTCAGCTTGACCGATCTCGTCGAACGCCATGACCACCACGGCCGCGCCATAGGCCCGGCATTTGCGGGCAAGCTGAAGGAACAGCCCCTCGCCTTCCTTCATCGAGATCGAATTGACGATCGGCTTGCCCGACACGCATTTGAGCCCGGCTTCGATCACGCTCCATTTCGAGCTGTCGATCATCACCGGGACCCGGGCGATATCGGGCTCGGCGGCGATGCGCTTGAGGAAGACGGTCATCGCCTGCTCACTGTCGAGCAGAGCCTCGTCCATGTTGACGTCGATGATCTGCGCGCCGTTCTCGACCTGGTCGCGGGCGACCTCGACCGCGGCGTCATAATCGCCGGCGAGGATCAGCTTCTTGAAGCGCGCCGAACCAGTGACGTTGCAGCGTTCGCCGATGTTGACGAAGCGCGCGCCCGCGCCGGCTTGTTCGACGTTGGAAACTTCCACTTCAGGCAGCGATCGTCATCGGTTCAAGACCGGCGAGGACCGTCCGTTGAGGCGAGGCCGGGACGGCGCGCGGCGTGCAATCGCGCGCCGCCCCGGCAATTGCGGCGATATGCCGCGGGGTTGTCCCGCAGCAGCCGCCGACGACGTTGACGAGGCCGCTGTCGATCCATTCGCGCACTTGCGCGGCGGTCGCCTCGGCGGCTTCGTCATATTCTCCGAGTTCGTTGGGTAACCCGGCATTGGGGTAGGCCATCACCAGCGTATCGGCCACGGTAGAGAGCGCGGCGAGGTGCGGCCGGAGCTGGGCCGCGCCGAACGAGCAGTTGAGCCCGATGGTCAGCGGCCGCGCATGGCGCACCGACGCCCAGAACGCCTCGACCGTGTGGCCGGAAAGATTGCGACCCGAGAGATCGGTCAGGGTCATCGAGATCATCCGCGGCAATTCACGTCCGAGATCCTGCTCGGCCTCGATCGCGGCCATGATCGCGGCCTTGGCGTTGAGCGTGTCGAAAATCGTCTCGACCAGGATGAAATCGACGCCGCCCTCGACCAACGCGTCGATCTGCTCGCGATAGACCGCTTTGACCTGATCGAAATCGACCTCGCGATAGCCTGGATCGTTGACGTTGGGTGACAATGACAACGTCTTGTTGGTCGGCCCGAGCGCGCCGGCGACCCAGCGCGGCTTGCCGTCCTTGGCCCCGTAGCGATCGGCGACTTCGCGGGTGATCCTCGCGGCGGCGCGGTTGATGTCGGCGACCAGATGCTCGGCGCCATAATCGGCCTGGCTGATCGAATTGGCGTTGAAGGTGTTGGTAGCCAACAGGTCGACGCCGGCGTCGCCGAAACTCTCGCAGATCGCCCGAACGACGTCGGGCTTGGTCAGGTTGAGCAGATCGTTGTTGCCGCGCTGGTCCTTCATCAGATCGAGGCCGCCGCAATATTCGCTGCCCTGCAGCCGGCGCTCCTGAATCTGCGTGCCGTAGGCGCCGTCCTTGATCAGGATGCGCTGTGCCGCCTCGGCGCGGAAGGCGTCGGCGCCGCTCATGCTTTCGCCCTGACGCCGAGCAGATGGCAGATCGCGTAGCTCAGCTCGGCCCGGTTGAGAGTGTAGAAGTGGAAGTGGCGGACCCCGCCGGCATAAAGCTGGCCGCACAGCTCGGCGGCGACGGTCGCGGCGATCAGCTGGCGCGCCGCGGGCAGATCGTCGAGACCTTCGAACATCCGGTCGAGCCAGTCCGGGATAGCCGCGCCGCAAATCTGGGCGAAGCGGCGCGTGGTGGCGACGTTCGACACCGGCAGGATGCCCGGCACAATCTCGACATCGAGCCCGGCCGCCGCCGCTTCATCGCGGAAACGGAAAAAGCAATCGGCGGAGAAAAAGAATTGCGTGATCGCGCGATCGGCGCCGGCGTCGACCTTGCGCTTCAGATTTTCAAGGTCGGCCCGGCGATCCGACGAATCGGGATGGATTTCCGGGTAGGCCGCGACCGAGATGTCGAACGCCGCGACCCGCGTGAGACCCGCGACCAGATCGGCGGCATTGGCATAGCCATCGGGGTGCGGTTCGAATCTCGCTCCGGCTTCGGGGGCATCGCCGCGCAGCGCGACGATGTGGCGCACGCCGGCGTCCCAATAATCGCGAGCGACCGCGTCGACTTCCTCGCGGGTTGCGCCAACGCAGGTCAGGTGCGCCGCCGGAGTGAGTTGCGTTTCCTTGAGGATCCGTTCGACCGTCGCGTGAGTTCGCTCGCGGGTCGATCCGCCGGCGCCATAGGTCACCGACACGAACCGCGGATGGAGCGGCGCGAGGGTCTGAATCGAAGCCCACAGGGTTTCGCCCATCGCCTCGGTCTTGGGCGGGAAGAATTCGAAACTGACTTGGATGTCGCCGCGCGCTTCCGCGAACAACGGTTGGTGGCGGGCGAGCCCGTCGAGCGGCTGGCGGTTCATGCGGCCCTCCGCTGCGAAGCCGCGGCCTTGATTCCGCGCCATAGAGTGACGGTCAGCTCGCCGCCCTTCAAATGCTCGATCCGGTCGACGGTCAAACCAGCTCCGGCGAACCAGCCGGTCATCACCTCGTCGTCGAAGCCGAGCCGGATATGGGCGTCGCTCGCCCGCAATTCCTCGCGGTCGTGCGCGGCGAAATCGACAATCAGCAGAGTCCCGCGCGGCGCCAGCACGCGCGCCGACTCGGCGATCGCCGACGCCGGCGAATGGGCATAATGGAGGACCTGGTGAATGATCACGTTGTCGGCGGTCTCGTCGCCCAGCGGCAGTGCGTACATGTCGCCCTGACGCAGGCTCGAGGCGATACCAGCGGCCTCGAGCTTGACCCGGGCCAGGCGCAGCATCTCGGACGAGCGGTCAATGCCGATCGCGCCGCTCGCGCGCGGACCGAACAATTCGATCATCCGCCCGGTCCCGGTGCCGACATCGACCAGCCGCCCGAGCGGGCGCGAGCCGAGCGTCCGGTCGATCGCCCGTTCGACCTCGCTCTCCGCGACATGGAGTGAGCGGATCTGGTCCCACACCTCGGCGTGCGTGGTGAAATAGCGGGTCGCGGCTTCGGCGCGGTCGGCGCGGATCGCTTCGGTCCGGGCGCCGTCCGAAGCGAACAAAGCCCGGGCCGTGTCGTCCAGCCAGCAATCGATCAGTTCAAACATCGGCTGAGTCCGTTCGGGGTCGGACAAGGTCAAGAATACCCAGCTGCCTTCCTTGCGCCGTTCGAGCACCCCGACATCGGACAAAATTTTGAGGTGCCGCGACACCCGCGGCTGGCTCTGGCCGAGAATCTGGGCGAGCTCGCCAACCGACAGTTCCATGATCCTGAGCAAAGCGAGGATGCGCAGCCGTGTCGGGTCGGCAAGGGCCTGAAAGCGATCGGCGAGTGGAACGGTGACGGTCACAGGATTAAAGATATAAAGATATCTTTATATGGTCAATTCCAACGGACGGAATAATCCCTTGTGCCCTGGTAGACATTATCGCTATTGCCCGGCGCTGGCCTGAGCGATTCGTGCGATAGGCCGAGACCGGTGTCCCCCACGACACCACCACAGAGGGAGTGGAACGATCATGATGAAGGCTGCTCTGACCGTTGCGGTCCTCGCGCTCGGCCTTGCCGCGTGCAAGCCCAGCACCACCGACAACAATGCGGCGGATACCAACGCCGAGAACGCCGCGCTGACCGACGTCAACGCTGCTTCGAACGACGCTACGGCGAACGCCGACACGGCTCTGAATGCGGACGTCAACGCGACGAACGCGACGGATGCGAACGCCACCGCCAATGCGGATGCGAACGCGGCGAGCAACGCGGCCCACTAAGTCGCGCTGTTTCAAGCAATAGGAAAAGGGCCGTCCCACGGGGCGGCCCTTTTTTTATGCGCTCGCGAAATGTTAGTTCATCCGAGTGCGAATCTTCATCGCCCTGACGATTGTGTTTCTGCCGGCATGCCGTGACCAGGCGCCGTCGTCACCGACGGCGGAGCAATCGGCGCAACTCAACGAAATGGACGAGTCGCTTAACGCGCTGTCCAAAAATGACGAGGGGCCGGAAGCGAATGCCTCCGGCCCCTCCAATTCATCGGATTAGGCGTGTGGGTTAGAAGTCCATTCCACCCATTCCGCCCATTCCGCCGCCGCCCATTGCCATGGCCGGCTTGTCTTCCGGCAACTCGCTCACCGCAGCTTCGGTGGTGATGAGCAGGCCGGCGACCGACGCCGCGTCCTGGAGCGCGGTACGGACGACCTTGGTCGGATCGATAACGCCGGCCTTGACCAGGTTCTCGTAAACCTCGGTCTGGGCATTGAAGCCCATCGCCTGGTCCTTGCCCTCGAGCAGCTTGCCCGAAATCACCGCACCGTCGTGGCCCGCATTCTGGGCAATCTGGCGGAGCGGAGCGTAGAGCGCCTTGCGGACAATATCGACGCCGCGGGTCTGGTCGTCATTGACGCCCTTCAGCCCCTCGAGCGCCTTGGTCGCGTAAAGCAAGGCGGTGCCGCCACCAGGGACGATGCCTTCTTCGACCGCGGCGCGGGTCGCGTGGAGCGCGTCATCGACGCGATCCTTGCGCTCCTTGACCTCGACCTCGGTCGAACCGCCGACCTTGATCACGGCGACGCCGCCGGCCAGCTTGGCCAGCCGCTCCTGCAGCTTCTCGCGGTCATAGTCCGAGGTCGTGTTCTCGATCTGCTGGCGGATCGCCTCGGTGCGCGCTTTGATCGCGTCATGACTTCCGGCGCCGTCGACCAGCGTGGTCGTATCCTTGTCGATGGTCACGCGCTTGGCGGTGCCGAGCATCGCGGTCGTGACGTTCTCAAGCTTGATGCCGAGATCCTCGCTGATCATTTCGCCGCCGGTGAGGATCGCGATATCCTCGAGCATTGCCTTGCGGCGATCGCCGAAGCCAGGCGCCTTGACCGCCGCGACCTTGAGGCCGCCGCGCAGCTTGTTGACGACCAGCGTCGCGAGTGCCTCGCCCTCGATATCCTCGGCGATGATCAGCAGCGGGCGCGCCGACTGCACAACCGCCTCGAGAATCGGAAGCATCGCCTGAAGGTTCGACAGCTTCTTCTCGTGGATGAGGATGTACGGATCGGTCAGTTCAACCGACATCTTCTCGGGGTTGGTGATGAAGTAGGGCGAGAGGTAGCCGCGGTCGAACTGCATGCCTTCGACAACGTCGAGCTCGAATTCGAGGCCCTTGGCTTCCTCGACGGTGATCACGCCTTCCTTGCCAACCTTTTCCATCGCTTCGGCGATCTTCTCGCCGACGATGGTGTCGCCGTTGGCGGCGATGCTGCCGACCTGGCCGATCTCATTCGAGCCGGCGACAGGCTTCGAGCGGGCCTTAAGGTCCTCGACGACCTTGGCGACCGCGAGATCGATGCCGCGCTTGAGGTCCATCGGGTTCATGCCCGCGGCGACCGACTTCATGCCCTCGCGAACGATCGCCTGGGCGAGGACGGTGGCGGTGGTGGTGCCGTCGCCGGCAATGTCATTGGTCTTCGACGCCACTTCGCGCACCATCTGGGCACCCATATTCTCGAACTTGTCCTTAAGCTCGATCTCCTTGGCGACGGTGACGCCGTCCTTGGTGATACGGGGTGCGCCGAAGCTCTTGTCGATGACCACGTTGCGGCCCTTGGGGCCCAAGGTCACCTTCACCGCGTCGGCGAGGATGTCGACGCCGCGCATGATGCGCTCGCGCGCGTCGCGGCTGAATTTCACGTCTTTGGCTGCCATCTGGCTACCCTTTCAATCTGTGAATGTGTGGGAGGTTCGTCGCGAGGTTAGCCGACGATCCCGAGGATGTCGGTTTCCTTCATGATGATCAGGTCTTCACCATCGATCTTCACTTCGGTGCCCGACCATTTGCCGAACAGAATCTTGTCACCGGCCTTGACGTCGAGCGGCGTGACCTTGCCGTCGTCGGCGCGGACGCCGGTGCCGACGGAGACGACTTCGCCTTCCTGCGGCTTTTCTTGGGCCGTGTCGGGAATGATGATCCCGCCAGCGGTCTTTGCCTCGGCCTCGACACGGCGGACGAGGACGCGGTCATGTAGCGGCCTGAAACCCATGGGTTGAACCTCTTTCGATCGTTTGGTTGAACATGCGCATTAGCACTCTCGCCATGAGAGTGCCAACGATGAGGGGCATATGGTTGCGGCCCATTCATCCGTCAACGGGGCGGGCGGAGGTTTTTGGCTAGGCGTGCGGGGCGCGGGTCAATCCGAGCCGATCGCGCAGGATCCAGCGGGCAAGCATCAGGACGGCCACCGCCGCAAGCCCGCTCGCCAGACCGACCCAGATACCGACGCCCTGCCAGTCGGCGGCGAACGCGAGCCATGCGCCGATGCCCAATCCGACCACCCAATAGCCGACCAGCGCGAAAATCAGCGGCCAGCGGGTGTCGTGCAGGCCGCGCAGCATGCCCGCGCCGATCACCTGCGCGCCGTCGACCAGCTGGAACGC
The DNA here is from genome assembly GCA_035261225.1 of Sphingomicrobium sp. Lineage (GTDB taxonomy): Bacteria > Pseudomonadota > Alphaproteobacteria > Sphingomonadales > Sphingomonadaceae > Sphingomicrobium. The sequence continues at coordinate 21,636 of DATFUB010000134.1, read as the reverse complement.
GGCCGCGACCTTGAGAAAACTTACGGCAAGCACGATGGCCATTGCATTGGCCGGGGCATCGACGAGGAACAGGGTCACCAGTGTGCGCGGCGACACCAACATACCGATCGCCATCAGCCCCATGAACCCCACGCCGAGCACCCACGCGGTCCAGCCGGCGCGGGTGATCGCCCGGCGGTCGCCGCGGCCGTGCGCCAGCCCGACGCGCACCGTCGCCGCCTGACCGAGACCGAGCGGGATCATGAAGGTCAGGGCCGCGATCTGCAGCGCCACGGCATGCCCCGCGACCGCCGGCGCCCCGATCCAGCCCATGAAGTAAGCAGCAAGGGCGAACACCCCCATTTCGAGCGCCATCGTGGCTCCGATCGGCCAGCCGAGCCGCGCCATGGCCAAAGTGCGCTCGCGATCGAACCGCCACCAGCGCCCGAACAAATGGAACCGGCCGAACTGGCGGTCGAACGAGGTCACGGCGATCAACGCCCCGCACATGATCAGCCAGGTCAGCGTGCTGCCGACGCCGCCGCCGACCAGGCCCAAGGCGGGCAGGCCGAAATGACCGAATATCAACGCCCAGCTGAGCAGCGCATTGAGCGCGATTCCGCCGAGGCTGAGCCACAGCACGATGCGCGGCCGCTCGAGCGCCGCGACGAAATTGCGCAGCAGCTGGAACAACAGCCACGGGGCGGCGCACCACATGTAGGCGCGCAGGAATGTCTGGCCCTGACTGGCGAGCTCCGGCGACTGGCCGAACGCCCGCATCACATCGCCCACGTGCCACAGCAGTAGCCAATAGGGCGGCATGGCCAGGATCAGCAGCCACAGGCCGGCGCGAAAGGTTCGGCGGACATCGCGGACGGCGTTCGAGCGGCGGCCGAGCGCCGTCGCCATCATCGGCGACGAAGCAACGAGGATGCCGAGCAGGAGCAGGTTGAAGGTGAAGGTGAGGTTGAGCGCCAGGGTCGCAGCCGCGAGCTGGGTCGCGCCGAGGCGACCCATCAACAAAATGTCGGTGGCCTGGATCAGCTGCTGGGTGAGGTTGGCGAGAACCAGCGGCCACGCCAGCATCAGCGTCGCGCGCAGCTCGCTCCACCACGCGCCGCGCTCGATCTCCGGTGAAATGTTGGCCGTTGCATGCACATCTGCGCGCCTAGCTGTAAGCCCGCCCGTCGAAAAGGTTTGGCCCGGGTGGACCTCGTCGGCTAGCGGTGCGGCGCAACATTTGGGACTTTGACATGAAGTTCGTTCGCGCAATCTGGAAGCTTCTGGTCGGGATCAAGGACGCTTTGGTCCTGATCTTCATGTTGCTGTTCTTCGGCCTGATGTACGCGGCCTTATCGGCGCGGCCGGCGCCGGTGAAAGACGGGGTACTCACTTTCGCCTTGAAGGGCAGCGTGGTCGAACAGCCCACCCAGGCCGAATTCTCGGATATCGCCGGGGGCAACCGCATCCGCCAGTACCGGCTGCGCGACCTCGTCGCGGCGCTCGACAAGGCCAAAAGCGACGACCGTGTGAAAGCGGTCGCGCTCGACCTCGACGGGTTCACGGGAGGCGGGGAGACGGCGATGTCGGATCTGTCCGACGCGATCCGCGACGTGCGCGCTTCGGGCAAGCCGGTGATCGCTTATGCGGTGGGTTATACCAACGACAGCTACCAACTCGCCTCGGCGGCGTCCGAGGTGTGGCTGAACCCGCTCGGCGCGGTGCTGGTGGCCGGTCCGGGCGGCTCCAACCTCTATTACAAGGGCCTGCTCGACAAGCTCGGGGTGACCGCCAACGTCTATCGCGTCGGCACCTATAAATCGGCGGTCGAACCCTACATCCGCAACGACATGTCGCCCGAAGCGCGCGAGAATTACATGGCGCTCGGCCAGGCGGTGCTCGAGGATTGGCGCCAGAGCGTCCATCGCGCCCGCCCCAAGGCCGACGTCGACCTGTTCCTGAAAGACCTGCCCGGCGCGGTTAGCGCCGCCGGCGGCGACATGGCGACCGCGGCGCTCAAGGCCGGGCTGGTCGACAAGCTCGGCGATCGGCGGGAATTCGAGGCGCGCCTCGCGGCCCTCGGCGGCGAAGACAAGGCGGGCGGTTACGCGCGCATCAAGCTGCCCGCCTACATCTCGGACCGGGTCGAGCGGAACCCGAAAGGCCCGATCGGCGTGGTGACGGTCGCCGGGATGATCGTCGACGGCAAGGCCTCGGGTGGAACGGCTGGCGGCGACACGATCGCGAAGGCGATCGAGGACGGGATACGCGACAAGCAGGTGAAGGCGCTGGTCGTGCGGGTCGACAGCCCGGGCGGCTCGGTGATTGCCTCGGAACGCATTCGTCAGGCGCTGATCGGGGCGAAAGAGAAGAAAATCCCGGTGGTCGTGTCGATGGGCAATGTCGCGGCGTCGGGCGGCTATTGGGTGTCGACCCCGGCGGACTTCATCTACGCCGAGCCGTCGACGATCACCGGATCGATCGGGGTGTTCGGGATCATCCCGAGCTTCCAGGGGACGCTGGCCAAGCTTGGCGTCGGCGCCGACGGGATCAAGACGACGCCGCTATCCGGCGAGCCCGACCTGCTTCGCGGCCCCTCGCCCGAAGCCGGACAGCTAATCCAAACCGGGATCGAATCCACCTATCGCCGGTTCCTGTCGATCGTCGCGGCCTCGCGCCACAAATCGCCGGCCGACGTGGACAAGATCGCCCAGGGGCGCGTCTGGGACGGCGGCACCGCCCATCAACTGGGCCTGGTCGACGGCTTCGGCGGCATGCAGGAGGCGATCGCCAAGGCCGGCGACTTGGCGAAACTCGGCAAGGACGACCGCGAGGTCCGCTATCTCGAACCGTCGCGCAGCTTCCGCGATCAGTTCCTCGAATCGCTCGCGGCGGGCAGCGACGACGGCACTGCGTCCGAAGATGCATTCGGCGCCTGGGCCGCCCGGCCGCGGCAGCAGCTCGCCGACGCGCTCTTCGATGTCCGTTCGATCCTGTCGGGCCCGAGCATCCAGGTGCGCTGCCTCGAATGCCCGTCGGTCGCGCCGGCGCCGACGCCGGCGCACGACCGCAGCTTGCTCGCGTTACTGGAGGAATGGCTGTCCTGATCCGCCTCGCGCGGGACGACGACGCGGCTGCCATCGCGGCGATCTACCGCTATTATGTCGAGGACAGCCGGATCAGCTTCGAAGAGGTTTCGCCCGTCGCCGCCGAAATGGCACGACGGATGCGTGGCGACAGGCCCGGCTACCATCCCTGGTTCGTCGCGGAGGAGGGAGATCGACTGCTGGGCTACGCGGCGAGTTCGCCGTTTCGGACGCGGCCCGCCTATCGCTGGACGGTGGAAACGGGAATCTATCTTGCGCCGGATGCAACGGGCCGAGGCATCGGCCGGGATCTTCTTTCAACGCTGCTCGGTGTCCTGGAGCATCAGGGCTATGTCGCGGCGATCGGCGCGATCGCGCTGCCCAACGACGTCAGCATCGCGCTGCATGAGAAGCTCGGTTTCGCCTATGCCGGCACCTATCGCGGCGTCGGCTTCAAGCTCGGCGAATGGCTCGATGTAGGCTTGTGGGAGAAGAAGCTGGCGCCGCGGGTCGCGGAGCCAAAGGAGCCTTCGCCTTACGCCTAAATGTGGATCGGCTTCCCTTGCACCGCCATCGCCGCTTCCTTGAGCGCTTCCGAATGCGTCGGGTGGGCGTGGCAGGTGTAGGCGATATCCTCTGACGTCGCGCCGAACTCCATCGCCTGGACGGCCTGGGCGATCATTGTCCCCGCGACCGAGGCGATCATCCACACGCCGAGCACGCGGTCGGTCTTGGCGTCGGCGATCACTTTGACAAAGCCGTCGGGCTCGCGGTTGGTCTTGGCCCGGCTGTTGGCGAGCATCGGGAATTTCCCGACTTTGACCTCGCCATGCTCCCTCGCCTGCTCCTCGGTCAGGCCGACACCGGCGATCTCGGGCATGGTATAGACCACCGACGGGATGACATCGTGGTTCACGATGCCGGTGAGCCCGGCGATATTCTCGGCGACCGCAATGCCCTCGTCCTCGGCCTTGTGGGCGAGCATCGGGCCGGGGATGACGTCGCCAATCGCCCAGACGCCAGCGACCTTGGTGCGGAAATCGTGGCCGGTCTCGACCTGGCCGCGCGGGTTGACCGCGAGCCCAGCCTTGTCGAGGCCGAGGCCATCGGTATTCGGCCGGCGACCGATCGAGACGAGCACGACATCGGCTTCGAGCGTTTCCGAAGCTCCCCCGGCCGCCGGTTCGACGGTCAGCGTCACAATGTCGCCCTTGCGGGTAGCGCTCGTGACCTTGGTCGACAGGCGGAATTCGAAGCCCTGTTTCTTGAAGATCTTATTGGCTTCCTTGCGCACGTCGCCGTCGAAGCCGGGCAGGATTTGGTCGAGGAACTCGACCACCGTGACTTCCGCGCCGAGGCGCCGCCACACCGAGCCAAGCTCGAGCCCAATCACGCCGCCGCCGATCACGACCATGCGCTTGGGCACCGCGGCCAGTTCGAGCGCGCCGGTGGAATCGACGATCCGCTCCTGGTCGATGGTGATGCCGGGCAGCGGCGTCACCGACGAACCGGTGGCGATGACGATATTCTTCGCGCGCACCGTGCGGTCGCCGACCTTGACCGTGTCCGCGCTCTCGAAGCTCGCCTGGCCCTTGAGCCATTCGACCTTGTTCTTCTTGAACAGGAACTCGACGCCCTGCGTCAGGCCCTTGACCGCTTCCTTGCGAGACCCATGCATGGTGTCGAGGTCGAGCTCGACGCCGCTGGTCTTGATGCCCCATTTGGCGAGCGTGCCATGCGCCGCTTCCTCGAACAGTTCCGACGCGTGGAGCAGCGCCTTTGACGGGATGCAGCCGACGTTGAGGCAGGTGCCACCCAAAGTGTCGCGGCTCTCGGCGCAGGCGGTCTTCAAACCGAGCTGCGCGGCGCGGATCGCGGCAACGTAGCCGCCGGGTCCGCTCCCGATCACCAGCACGTCGAAATCGTAATTCTCAGCCATAATCTTCTTCCGTCATTCCCGCGAAAGCGGGGATCCCGCTTCCCTTTCAGGGCAATATTGGTTGCGGGACTCCCGCTTGCGCGGGAGTGACGCGCTAGAGGTCAATCAACAATCTGGTCGGATCCTCGATCGCTTCCTTGACGCGCACGAGGAAGGTGACCGCCTCGCGGCCGTCGATCAGCCGGTGGTCGTAGCTGAGCGCGAGGTACATCATCGGGCGGGCGGCGATCTGCCCGTCCTTGACCACCGGACGCTCCTCGATCCGGTGCATGCCGAGCACCGCCGACTGCGGCGGGTTGATGATCGGCGTCGACAGCAGCGACCCGAACACGCCGCCGTTGGAGATGGTGAAGGTCCCGCCGGTCATCTCGTCGACGGTCAGCGTGCCGTCCTTGGCGCGCTTGCCGAAGTCGGCGATGGTCTTTTCGATGTCGGCGAAGCTCAAAACATCAGCATTGCGCACAACCGGTACAACCAGGCCCTTGGGCGCGGACACGGCGACCGAGACGTCGAGATAATCGTGATAGACGATGTCCTCGCCATCGAGGCTGGCGTTGACCGAGGGTACGTCCTTGGCGGCGAGCGCACAGGCCTTCACGAAGAAGGCCATGAAGCCCAGGCGGATGCCGTGCTTCTTCTCGAACAGATCCTTGTAGCGGGCGCGCGCCTCGATCACCGCGGTCATGTCGACGTCGTTGAACGTCGTCAGCATCGCGGCGGTGTTCTGGGCTTCCTTGAGACGCTTGGCGATGGTCTGACGGATGCGCGACATTCTGACGCGCTCTTCATTCCTGCTCCCCGGCGCAGGCCGGGGCCCAGGAGCCGAAAGCTGTGGTTCCGCGACAGCCGCAGCTTTCGCCTGCGGCGCCTGGACCCCGGCCTGCGCCGGGGAACTGCGTGCCTCGGCGGCGGCAATCACGTCGTCCTTGGTCAGACGGCCGTCCTTACCGGTGCCCTGAATTTTCGACGGATCGACATGATATTCGAGCACCGCGCGACGTACGGCGGGCGAGAGCGTCGTGATGTGATCTTCGTCTCCAGGCGAGGCTTCGGCGGCCGGCGCGGTCGCGTCGCTGCGCAGCGCCGGGTTTTCTCCCGCGCCCGGCGGATTGGTCGTCGCCGCAGCGGCGGCTTCGGCGGGCGAGGCGACCGCGGCGGCACTTCCGCCTTGATCGATGCGCGCGATCAGCGCCCCGACCGCGACCGTGTCGCCTTCCTTGACCAGCTGCTCGGCCAGCACGCCGGCGACCGGCGACGCCACGTCGACCGTCACCTTGTCGGTTTCGAGGCTGGCGATCGCTTCATCGGCGGCCACCGCCTCACCCGGCTTCTTCAGCCACTGCGCGAGCGTTCCTTCGGTGATCGATTCGCCGAGAGCGGGGACTTGGACGTCGGTGGCCATGGTTTCCCTTTATTGCGCGGCGACGGAGGTTTCGGCGTGGCTGCTATGACCCAGCGCCGCGGCAATCAAGGCCGCCTGTTCGGCCTGGTGACGCTTGGCGAGGCCGGTGGCGGGTGACGCGCCGGCGTCGCGCCCGGCATATTGCGGCCGCATGCCGGCGAAACCGGCGTCTGCCAGACACTGTGCGAGCAAGTCCTCGACGAACGTCCAGGCGCCGGCATTCCTCGGCTCTTCCTGGGCCCAGATCAGGTTCCGGAGCCGCGGCATCGACTTCAGGCGCTTGAACAAAGGCTCCGATGGGAACGGATAGAGTTGCTCGATGCGAATGATCTCGACCCCGAGATCGGCGGCCGCATCGCGCGCCCCGATCAGATCGTAAGCGAGCTTGCCCGAGCACAGCACCAGCCGCCGGGTCTCGCCCTGGGCCGGCGGGTTGAGGTCGGACAAGATGCGGCGGAAGTGGCTGTCGCCGGTAAAATCGCCGAGACTCGACACCGCATGCTTGTGCCGGAGCAGCGACTTGGGCGTCATCAGGATCAAGGGCTTGCGGAAATCGCGCCGCATCTGCCGCCTGAGGATGTGGAAATAGTTGGCTGGCGTCGTGCAATTGGCGACCTGCAAATTATCGTCGGCGCAGAGCTGCAGATAGCGCTCGAGCCGCGCCGACGAATGTTCCGGCCCCTGCCCTTCGAAGCCGTGGGGGAGCAACATGACCAGCCCGCTCGCGCGCAGCCACTTGGCTTCGCCCGCGGCGATGAACTGATCGATGATCACCTGCGCGCCATTGGCGAAATCGCCGAACTGCGCCTCCCACAGCACCAAAGTGCGCGGGTCTGCGAGCGAGAAACCATATTCGAAGCCGAGCACGCCGAATTCGGACAGCGGGCTGTCACGCACTTCGAAGCGTCCGCAGCCGTCGACGTGGCACAAGGGGATGTATTTCTCGCCGCTCTGCTGATCGACCCAGACCGAGTGACGCTGACTGAAGGTGCCGCGCGCGCTGTCTTGGCCGGACAGCCGGACGCATTGGCCATCGGCGAGCAGGCTGCCGAAGGCGAGCGCCTCGGCGGTCGCCCAGTCAAACCCCGCGCCACTCTCGAACATCGCCTTTTTGGCGTCGAGGATGCGCTGCAGCGTTTTGTGGATGGTGAGGCCTTCGGGGACGGTCGTCAGCAGGCTACCCAACGCGCCGACCTCGGCCTCGCCGATCGCGGTCGCGATGTTGCGCCGCCCGAGCACGGGCTCGTCGGGGCGGCCGAGACCCGCCCAGCGGCCCTCGAACCAATCGGCCTTGTTCGGCATGTACGCGACGGCCGCTTGAAAATCGCGTTCCAGATCGTCGACATATTCCTTGGTCGTCGCCGCGATCCACGCTTCGTCGACCACGCCTTCGCCGAGCAGGCGCTTGCCGTAGATTTCGCTGATCGGCGGGTGCTGCTTGATCGCGGCGTACATCAACGGCTGGGTGAAGCTCGGCTCGTCGCCCTCGTTGTGGCCGAAGCGGCGATAGCACCACATGTCGATGACGATGTCGCGCCCGAACTGCTGGCGGAACTCGGTCGCCAGCTTGCAGCAGAAGGTGACCGCTTCGGGGTCGTCGCCGTTGACGTGGAGGATCGGCGCCTGGACGCCCTTGGCGACATCGGATGGGTAAGGCGAGGAGCGCGCGAACTGCGGGCTGGTGGTGAAGCCGACCTGGTTGTTGATGATGAAATGGATGGTGCCGCCGGTGCCGTAACCCGGCAGGCCGGAGAAGCTCAGGCATTCCCACACGACGCCCTGACCGGCGAACGCGGCGTCACCGTGGAGCAGGATCGGGAGCACGGTCTTGCCATGCTTGTCGCCCTTGAAGGTCATGATCGCGCGCGCCTTGCCGAGCACGACCGGGTCGACCGCCTCGAGATGCGACGGATTGGGCAGCAGCGACAGATGGACCTTGTTGCCATCGAACTCACGGTCCGACGACGTGCCGAGGTGGTATTTGACGTCGCCCGAGCCGCCGACGTCGGCGGGGTTGGTCGCGCCGCCGGCGAATTCGTGGAAGATCGCCTGCGCCGGCTTGCCCATGACGTTGGACAGGATGTTGAGCCGCCCACGGTGGGCCATGCCGACATCGATTTCATCGACCCCGTACGAGCCGCCGTACTTGATCACCGCCTCGAGCGCCGGAACCGCGCTTTCGCCGCCATCGAGTCCAAAGCGTTTGGTCCCGACATACTTTTTGGCGAGGAATTTTTCCCACTGCTCGGCGTGGATGACCTTGGTCAGGATCGATTGCTTGCCCTCAGGCGTGAACTGGATTTCGGCGTCCTTGCCCTCCATCCGCTCCTGCAGGAAGCGCCGCTCCTCGACCTCGTTAATGTGCATATATTCGAGGCCGACATGGCCGCAGTAATTGGCCTGCAGCACGGCCACGATTTCTCGCACGGTGGCGGACTCGAAGCCGAGCGTGCCACCGATAAAGATCGGGCGATCGAGGTCGGCATTGGAAAAGCCGTGGAATTCGGGCGTCAGGTCAGCCGGAATGTGGCGCTTGACCAGGCCGAGCGGATCGAGGTCGGCGGCGAGGTGGCCGCGCACGCGGTAGGTGCGGATCAGCATCATCGCGCGGATGCTGTCCTCGGCGGCGCGGCGGATTTCGTCGGGGCCGGCGCCAGTCGAAGCAGCCTTCTCCGCCACGGCCGCTTTGAATTTCTCGATCGTCGCCTGGGTCGGGTCGAGGCCGACATTCAGCTCGTCGAGTTCGGCGACGGGCCAGTTTGGCCGCTCCCAGCTCGGGCCGGCTTCGCGTTCGATCATTCCGACGGCGTCGTTCATGCTACGCTGTAACCAGCAACTCCCTCAACGTCTTGCCCAGCTCAGATGGGCTCGGGGACACGGTAATTCCAGCCGCCTCCATCGCCGCGATCTTGCTTTCGGCGTCTCCCTTGCCGCCGGAGACGATCGCCCCGGCATGGCCCATGCGGCGGCCCGGTGGCGCGGTGCGTCCGGCGATGAACCCTACGACCGGCTTGTGACGCCCGCGTTTCGCTTCGTCGGCGAGAAACTGCGCGGCATCCTCCTCGGCGCTGCCGCCGATCTCGCCGATCATGACGATCGAGCGGGTTTCGTCGTCGGCGAGGAACATCTCGAGCATGTCGATGAACTCGGTGCCTTTGACCGGATCGCCGCCGATGCCGACAGCGGTCGATTGCCCCAAGCCCTCGTTGGTCGTCTGGAACACCGCTTCATAGGTCAGCGTGCCCGAGCGGCTGACGATCCCGACGCTGCCCTTCTTGAAGATGTTGGCGGGCATGATCCCGATCTTACACTCTTCGGGCGTCAGAACGCCGGGGCAATTTGGCCCGATCAGCCGCGATTTGGAACCACACAAAGCGCGTTTGACCCTGACCATGTCGAGCACTGGAATGCCCTCGGTGATGGTGACGATAAGCGGCACTTCGGCGTCGATCGCCTCGAGGATCGAATCCGCGGCGAACGGCGGCGGGACATAGATCACGGACGCGGTCGCGCCCGTTTTCTCGACGGCTTCGTGAACGGTGTCGAACACGGGAAGCCCGAGGTGGGTCGTGCCGCCCTTCCCCGGCGTCACCCCGCCGACCATCTGCGTCCCGTAGTCCAGCGCCTGCTGGGTGTGGAACGTCCCGGTTTCACCGGTCATTCCCTGGGTGATGACCCTGGTGTTCCTATCGACGAGGATACTCACGCCAGGCTTCCGTCGATCTGCTTGCAGGCGACGAGCAGCTCTTTCACCGCTTCGACGCTGACGTTGAAGTTCTCGCGCGCCGCATCGTCCAGCTCGATCTCGACAATCCGCTCGACACCGCCGGCGCCGAGCACGCACGGCACGCCGACATAAAGGTCGTTGACGCCATATTGGCCGGTCAGGTTCGCGGCGCAGGGCAGGACGCGTTTCTTGTCCCTGAGGAAGCTCTCGGCCATCGCGATCGCGCTGGTCGCGGGGGCATAGTAGGCGCTGCCGGTCTTCAATAGAGCGACGATCTCGCCGCCGCCGCCGCGCGTGCGTTTAACGATCGCGTCGATCTTTTCCTGGGTCGACCAGCCCATCTTGATCAGGTCGGGGATCGGGATCCCGGCTACGGTCGAATATTCGACAATCGGGACCATCGTGTCGCCGTGGCCGCCGAGCACGAAGGCGGTGACGTCCTCGACGCTGACGCCAAATTCCTCGGCGAGGAAATGGCGGAACCTGGCGGAGTCCAGCACGCCGGCCATGCCGACGACCATGTGGTGCGGGCGCCCGGAGAACTCGCGCAGCGCCCAGACCATCGCGTCCAAGGGGTTGGTGATGCAGATGACAAAGGCGTTGGGCGCATGCGTCTTGATGCCCTCGCCAACCGCTTTCATGACCTTGAGGTTGATGCCGAGCAAATCGTCGCGGCTCATGCCCGGCTTGCGCGCGATGCCGGCGGTGACGATGCACACGTCCGCGCCGGCGATATCGGCGTAATCGGAGCTGCCCTTGAGGTTAGCGTCGAAATCGTCGACCGGTCCGGCCTGGGCGATGTCGAGCGCTTTGCCCTCGGGAATCCCTTCCGCGATGTCGAACAGGACGATGTCGCCAAGCTCGCGCATCGCGGCGAGGTGAGCGAGGGTGCCGCCGATCATTCCAGCGCCGATCAGCGCGATCTTTTTCCGAGCCATGGGGCTGGTTCGAACCTTTCTGTTGCTGCGGCGGCGTCGTGGGGAGTCGCCGCTTGGGGAGCGCGGCGCCCGATTAGCGACATGCCCTCGGAGCCGCAACCGACCGTCGATCCTTTCACGCACGTGAAATTGTGATTGCTCTTAGATGAACGCGGCAACTCGGGCGAAATCCAGGCGTTGGCTGACCGACCTGAAACCAGGAGATTGATAATGACGAAGGTATTTCTCGCACTGGGAGCCGCCGCGGTGACCCTGAGCGCCACCCCGGCGATGGCCGACCGGCACGACAATCGCGGCAATCGCCACAATGCGCGGATTTGCGCGAAATGGCGTCACGGCCAGTGCGTGCGCTGGGACAATCGCGGCTATCGGGTGTCGAGCGCGCGCCACGCGATGTGGCGGACCGGTTATCGCTTCGGCCCGCGCTATGGCTACACGTCGTACCGCGCGCTGCCGCGAACCTATGTCAGCCGCTACGACCTCAGCCCGCGCTATCGCTACGTCTATCGCGACAATTACATCTATCAGGTGGACCCGACGACCTACGCGGTTACCCGCGTGATCGACGCGCTGACCCGCTAGGAATTTTCTCAGAAATCAGCGATTGAGACCGAGGGCCGTCGGCAGTGCCGGCGGCCCTTTCGTTACGGCGTCAGCGAGTCGTGGTTTGGTCACGATGAATGTCGCAACTGGCCTCCAAGGTGGTCGTTGATTCCCCAACGCATCCGAAGGAGGTTTTCATGCGCAAGATCCTATTTGCCTTATCGGGCGCCGCGATCGCCATGGCGGCGATTCCGGCCGGCGCCAAGGACAAGACCTACGTCTGCACCAAGTGGAACAATGGCGTTTGCGTCTCGACCCACCGCGTCAAAGGGACGCCGCCGTACAAAATTGGCTACGTGTTCGGTCCCAGTTACGGCTACACTGCCTACAGCACGCTGCCCGGCTCGGTGACGAGCTACTATCACCTCGATTCGAACGGGCGCTACGTCTACAGCAATGGCTATGTGTATGTCGTCGATCCGACGACCTATGCGGTCACGCGAGTGATCGACCCGTTTAGCCAGTAGTGAATTGAAATTCTTGAATATGAAAGGGCCGGCGCGTCGCGCCGGCCCTTTCATATTCACCGATCGGCTTCGATCAGGCTGAGGATGTTTCCGTCCGGATCCTTGAACCAAGCGGTCTTAAACCCTTCCGCGACGTGCAGATCGCCCTGCTGCTTGAGGCCGGGCAGGTCATAATGTTCGAACATGATGCCCTTGTCCTTGAGGTTACGGACCTCGGACTCGATGTCCTTGACGTCGAAATTCAACGCGGTCGCCTTGTTGGTCCCCGCGAATTCGGAGCGGTAGACGTTGATGAGTGTGTCGCCGCTCTTCAGCGTGGCTCCCTCGCCGCCCCATTCTTCCTTGCTCTTGAGGCCCAATTTATCTTCGTAGAATTTGCGTGCGCGATCGAGATCCTTGACCGCTATCATCGGTGTTGCGTCGGCTTTGCCCAGCATCGTCCTTCTCCTGTGTTGGACATCAACCAACGGGCCTGCGGGTTGCGTCGTTCCTCGGGCCAACGCAGGATCGGCTCCTGACCTCGTGGTAACTATTTCGGGCAAGGAACGTTCATGCTCCACTAGGTAGAATTGAGGACATGATGAAACATCTGATCATTCTGACGGGCGCCGCGGCGCTCGCTATCGCCGGCCCCGCCTTTGCCAAGCCTGGCAACGGGCACGGCAACGGCAAGGGAAACGGCAATTCCCACGGCTATGGCTATGACGATCGCGGCAAACACGATGCGTACGGCTACGGCGCTGGCGGCTGCCCGCCGGGCCTCGCCAAGAAGCACAATGGTTGCATGCCCCCGGGCCAGGCGCGGAAACTGTATCGCGCCGGCCAACGCTTCCCGCTGAGCTACGGCAACCGGTGGAGCTACAACCAGATTCCGTACGACCTTCGCCAGCGCTACGATTTCGACCGCAACGACCGCTATTATTACGGCGACGGCTATGTCTATCGCGTCGATCCCAAGACGATGGTGGTCGAGCAGGTCGTCAGCGCCCTCCTGCGCTAACCCCCGACCCGATCAGGAAGGCCGCCCCTCACCGGGCGGCCTTTTCTTTGACCGGCGCCGCGTGCTAGCGGCTCTGGCCAAGCAAGGAGCATACGCTTGGCCGAGTTCACGCTTCCCAAGAACAGCAAGATCGTCAAAGGGCGCGCTTACAAGCCCGAGGGCGGAACGCGCCCGAAGACGTTCAAAATCTACCGCTACGACCCCGACAGCGACGCCAACCCGCGCTTCGACACCTACACCATCGATCTCGACAAATGCGGGCCGATGGTCCTCGACGCGCTGATCAAGATCAAAAGCGAGATCGACCCGAGCCTGACGTTCCGCCGCTCGTGCCGCGAAGGGATTTGCGGCTCCTGCTCGATGAACATGGACGGCAGCAACGGCCTCGCCTGCACGACCGCGATCGAGGATTTGAAGGGCGACGTGCGGATCACTCCGCTCCCGGCCCTGAACGTGGTCAAGGACCTCGTTCCCGACCTGACCCATGCTTACGCCCAATATGCGTCGATCCAGCCGTGGCTGAAGACGAGCAGTCCACCGCCATCGCGCGAACGGCTGCAGAGCCCAGACGATCGGGTGAAGCTCGACGGACTGTACGAGTGCATCCTGTGCTTCTGCTGCTCGACCAGCTGCCCGAGCTATTGGTGGAACGCCGACCGCTTCCTCGGCCCCGCCATCCTGCTCCAGGCCTATCGCTGGCTCGCCGACAGCCGCGACGAAGCGACCGGCGAACGGCTCGACGGGCTCGAGGATCCGTACCGGCTGTATCGCTGCCACACGATCATGAATTGCGCGAGCGCCTGCCCCAAGGGCCTCAACCCCGCCCAGGCGATCGCCGAAACCAAAAAGCTGATCGCCGAAAGAGTGGCGTGAGCGACGTTCCCAGCGACGCGGAAGGTTTTGAAGACGTCGGCCTGCCGCGCGGTGCCCAGCCCGACGCCGACAATCCCGGCTGGTACAGTTGGGGCGACTTTCCGCGCTCAAGCTTCGCCGCGGCGACCGGCCGCTTGCTGTTCAAGCCCGATGGCCCGGGGCGCGGACTGGCCCGCATGTTCCCGACCGACGATCATATGAACATGGGCGGATCGATCCACGGCGGGGCGGTGATGAGCTTCATCGACATGGCGATGTTTGCCGGCGGCCTGTGCGCCGGGATGGAGCGGAGCCATTATGTGACGCTCGACCTCACCACCCATTTCCTGGCGCGGGGCCAGGCCGGGAGCCCGCTCGATGCGCATGTCGAGCTCGTCAAACAGACGCGCGGCCACGCGTTTCTTCAGGGCGTCGTCAAGCAGAATGGCGAGAATTGCTACAGCTTCAGCGGGACGTTGAAGCGGGTCAACCGGCCGAACGCTCCCACACGATGACGGGCCCGGTAAGGGTCGCCTACGACCAGCTGCTCAAAGCGGGCGAGCTCAAGCCCGATCCAGCGCAGGAGCGCGCCGTCGCCGCGCTCGACAAGTTGGCTGCCAGCTTCGCTCCAGGCGGAATCCTGGCGCGGCTGTTCGGCGCCGGGCAGGATGGCCCGGCCGGCGTTTACCTGTGGGGCGGAGTGGGCCGTGGCAAATCGATGCTGATGGACCTCGCTTTCGCCCACATCGACGTTCACCCCAAGCGCCGGGTCCATTTCCACGCCTTCATGCTCGAAACTCACGCCCGGCTGCGCAGGGCGCGCGAGCGCGAGGAACAGGATCCGATCGAGCCAGTCGCCGAGCAGATCGCGAACGAGGCGAAGTTGCTCGCGTTCGACGAAATGCAGGTGACCAATCCCGCCGACGCGATGATCCTGTCGCGGCTGTTCGGGAAGCTGCTCGGTCTCGGCGTCAAGGTCGTCACGACCTCGAACCGCGCCCCAAGCGATCTCTACAAGGATGGGCTCAACCGCGAGCTGTTCCTGCCGTTCATCGCGCTGATCGAACGGCGCATGCTCGTCGTGCCGGTCGACGGGCCGACCGACTATCGACTCCACCGCTTGTCCGGGGTCGATGTGTGGCATGTGCCCAACGGGCCCGCAGCCACCGCCGCGCTGTCGCGGGCCTTCTTCCAGCTGACCGATTATCCGGTCGAGGACCGCGCCAAGGTTCCGACGGAAGAGCTCGACGTCGGCGGCGGGCGGACGCTCCACGTCCCCAAGAGCCTCAAGGGAGTCGCGGTGTTCTCGTTCAAGCGGCTGTGCGGCGAACCGCGCGGCGCCGCCGATTACCTCGCCATCGCCCAGCGCTATCACACGGTGATCATCGTCGGCATCCCGGTGATGGGCCCGGACCGGCGCAATGAAGCGGCGCGGTTCGTGACGCTGATCGACGAGCTCTATGAGCATAGAGTGAAGCTGCTCGCCGCGGCCGATGCCGAGCCCGCGGAATTGTATCCCCACGGCGACGGCGATTTCGAGTTCAAGCGCACCGTCAGCCGCCTGGAGGAAATGCGCAGCGCCGAATATCTGGCGGAAGGCCACGGCGTCGTCACTTGACGCCTTCGCGCGGATGCTTAGCGTCGCGCGTTCTCAAGTCCCGGGGGGATCTTCACGATGCGTATCGCGTTCGCACTTACCGCCGTTTCATTCGTGGCGCTCGCGCCCGCTATCGCCGCGCCGCCAACGTTGACGTCCGCGCAACGCGACGCGACGCACACGATGTTCGAACATGTGATCAATACGCCGACGGTGATCGGGCGTCATAACGTTCCGGCGATGGCCCAATATGTCGCCGACCAGTTCAAGGCGGGCGGCTTCCCGGCCGAAGACATCCACGTCATGCCGTACCACACCGGCAGCGCGACCACCGGCGACGACGACACCGCCGCGCTGATCGTCCGCTGGCACGGCGCGGGCACGCCCAAGGCCAAGCCGATCCTGTTGATGGGCCATATGGACGTGGTCGAGGCCAAGCGCGAGGATTCGACCACCGACCCGTTCGTGATGACCGAGCGCGACGGCTACTTTTATGGCCGCGGCACCATCGACATGAAGGACGGCATCGTCGGGATCACCCAGGCGATGATCAATCTCAAGGCCGCCGGCTTCAAGCCCAAACGCGATATTGTCGTTCTGTTCACCGGCGACGAGGAAACCAACGGCATTGGCGCGACCAAGGGCGCGGGCGAGTGGCTCGATCTGCTCGGCCACCCCGAATATGGCCTCAACGCCGATGGTGGCGGTGGCGGGTTCAACCCGGACGGATCGAATGCCGGTTTCACCATGCAGACCGCCGAAAAGACCTTCGCCAGTTACACCCTGACGGTCCGCAACCGCGGCGGCCATTCGTCCAAGCCGCGCAAGGACAACGCAATCTACAGCCTCGCCCACGCGCTTGACAGGATCGAAGCCTATCGCTTCACGCCGATGTTGAGCGAGACCACGCGAGCTTATTTTGATGGCCGGCAGAAGAGCGAGAAGGGGCCGCTCGGCGATGCCATGCGCGCCTGGCTCGCCAACCCCAATGACGGCGCAGCCGCCGATGCCATAGAAGCCAGCGAAAGCGAGGTCGGGCTGACCCGCACGCGCTGCGTTCCGACCCGGCTGTTTGGGGGTCATGCCGACAATGCGCTGCCGCAGCTCGCGACCGCGATGATCAATTGCCGCATCTTCCCCGGGATCGATCCCAATGCGGTCAAGGCGGAGCTCGAGCGGGTCGTCGCCGATCCCGAAGTGGTGGTCACCCGCAACGACAAGTATGACGCCTCGACCAGCTCGCCGCTGCGGCCCGACGTTACCGCCGCCTACACCAAAGCGGTGCAGACGCTGCACCCGGGCATGCCGGTCTTCCCGGAGATGTCGACCGGAGCAAGCGATGCGCGGCCATTCCGCGTTGCGGGCGTGCCGGTCTACGGCACCAACGGCGGCTGGGTGATTGTCCCGGTCGATTTCCGGGCCCACGGCAAGGACGAGCGAATTCCCGTGCAATCGCTGTACGACAATGTCGTCCATTGGCAGCTGATGCTGCGCGATCTCGCCGGCAAGTGAGGAGTTTGATGATGCGCCGTTCTGTTGCGTTGCTTCTGGGCCTGTTGTCGACCGCGACATTGGCCGCCACCGATCCGCGGACGGTCCCGACCAAGCTCGATCCGACGTGGCAGGCGAAAACCCGCGAGGTATTCAAACAGGCGATCGAAATCCCGAGCGTCCATAATCGCGGCGAAATGCCGCGCATGGCGAAATTGCTCGGCGACCAGTTTCGCGCTGCCGGCATCCCCGAAGCCGACATCCACGTCATGCCTTACGAAGCGCTGCCCGGTGACAAGACGGTTGCGCTGATCGTCCGCTGGCGCTCGCCGCACGCGACCAAGAAGCCGATGCTTGTCCTCGGCCACATGGATGTCGTCGAAGCCAAGCGCAGCGACTGGAAATACGACCCGTTCGTGTTCCGCGAGGAAAGCGGATACTTCCTCGGGCGCGGCACCAGCGACATGAAGAATGGCGACGTCGCGACGACCATGGCCGCGGTCAAGCTGATGGGCCAGGGGTTCAAGCCGAACCGCGACATCATCTTTTTCTACAGCGGCGACGAAGAAACCATGGGTCGCGGCGCGACGCTGGGCTCGACCGAATGGCGCAATCTGACCGAAGCGGAATTCGGGCTCAATGCCGACGGCGGATGCGGCGCCTACGATCATGACTTCCGGCCGCTGGGCTGCGGCATTTCGACCGCCGAGAAAACCTTCCAGACCTATTTCTTCACCACCCACAATCCCGGCGGGCACAGTTCGCGCCCGCGGCCCGACAATGCGATCTACGACTTGGCCGACGCCTTGAAGGCGCTCCAGGCGCATCGCTTCACGCCAATGCTCAACGATACCACGCGCGGCTATTTCGCCGAGCGCGCGAAACAGGAGGGGAATAGCGCGCTGGGACAGGCGATGCGCCGCTGGCTGGCCAATCCCGCCGATGGCGCGGCCGCGGACGAGATTGAGGCCAATCCGCTCGAGGTCGGGCTGACTCGCACCCGCTGCGTCGCGACGATGCTGCAGGCGGGCCATGCCGACAACGCCTTGCCGCAGACGGCGCAGGCGACGGTCAATTGCCGGATCTTCCCCAACGTCCAGCCCAAGGACGTCCAGGCCGAGCTGCAGCAACTCGCCGGGCCCAAGGTCGCGGTGACGCCGGATCCCAATTACGTCGGCCAGCCGACCCCGCCCTCGCCGCTCCGGCCCGACGTCTTGAAGGCGGTGACGCAGGCGATCCAGGCGATCCACGGACCGCAGATGCACGTGACCCCGATCATGTCGACTGGCGCCAGCGACGGCAGCTTCTTCCGCGCCCAGGGCATTCCGGTTTACGACGTCGACGGCAGCTGGGGCATTTCACCCGACGATGAGCGCGCCCACGGCCTCGACGAGCGCCTGCCGGTCCGCGCGATGTACGACGACGTCGTTCACTGGGAAATGATCTTCAAGTCGCTGGCGGGCTAGACCACATAATTGTTGCGTTCGCCGACGCATCGGGGGTGGAATGACGGAAGCGGAAGAGGAATGGGCAGCCGAACTGGCGCGCGACGAAGGTCGTCCCGCCCTCGCCACGATCATTTCGTCAGTCATTTTGCTCTTGTCGACCTGCGGCAGACCAGATCGCGCTGTTACGTCCGGGCCAGAAGCTATCGGCTACGTGGCCGGCGGGATCGCGGTAACCATCGCGCTCTTTTGGGGCATTCCCTATTGGCTCACTATTCGAAAGGCGTCGCGCGGCTGGAAGGTCGGAACCTTCGTTGTGATCGCTCCCCTAGCCATCCTGACCAATCTCTGGGCTGTTGGAAACTCCAACCGACGGTTCCAGGAGGGTTTGAAAGATCAGGATCGACAAACCAAGGAATTCGCGGAAGGAAGGCGGACTAGGTTCGAGGCGGGATCCGATGCCAACCTTTTACAGAGGACGATGGCGGAGCTTGGAAATCGAAATATCGCCGATATTCAATCTTACCACTCGGCGCTGATGGCCGCAGGAGCCGAACGAATATCGATGCAAATACTGCGGCAAGATTCCCCTGACTTGAGGAACTGCGAGAGGTTTGCAGGTTTTGCGGCCCGGGCCCGCTCGAACCGCGGAAACCTCGACGTATATGTCGCCGACGCCCGCCAAAAGTTAGATCCCGAGGTCTCCACCGGTACGTTGCCGCGTGAGGCAGTCGACGGATTCCTGCACGGTGCTGAAGCCGGCAAGCCGGCGTTTGAACGAACGTGGGAGTTGCAAGCGCAATATGCCGAAGCCGTCGGAGCACTTTGCGGAATCCTGGCGCGGAAGAATTGGCTCGCACAACACGGTAAAGCGGCCTTCACAAGTGAGGTCGACCTAGCAGCCGCCAATGCACAGTTTGCCAACATTCAAAAGATTGCAGCTGAGCAGGAGCGTATGAAGAGCGCTACCCTGACGAAGATGCGTCAGACTTCGCTTTAGGGGCTACTGGCCGATCGCCTTCAGCACTTCTTCAGCGTGGCCGGGGACTTTGACCCTGCGCCACGCCTTGAGCACCTGCCCGTCGGAGCCGATCAAATAGGTCGCGCGCTCCATCCCCATATATTTGCGGCCGTACATCGACTTTTCGACCCAGGTTCCGAACGCGTCGGAAATGCGCCCATCCTCGTCCGCGACCAGCGGGACGGCGAGATCGTATTTGGCGATGAACTTCTCATGCTTCTTCATCGGGTCGCGCGACACGCCAACGACCTTAACGCCGGCCTTCGCGAACTCGGGCGCGAGCGCGGTGAAGTTCTGGGCTTCGAGAGTGCAACCCGAAGTGTCGTCCTTGGGATAGAAATAAAGCACCAGCGGCTGGCCGGGAGCTGCCAGGTCGATGGCGCTGCCGTCGCTCGCCGTAACGGTAATTGCCGGCGCCTTGCCGCCTTGTTCGATCATGTCATGCCTCTTGCTTGATGCGGGTCCACAGGTCGGTGACGCTTTGGCGCGCGACGTCATGCTCGGCAAGCAGCTCGTCCCAGCTCGCCGCGCCGCAAGCGTCGGCGACCAACTGCCAGGTGTCGGCGGTCGGCTTGACATCGCCGGGCGCAACCAGGCGCATCATCACCAACATACGCGTCAGCAATTTTTGTGCGGCAACAATCTTTGAGCTCACCAAACCGTCGATCTGAAGCTCGGCAATCGCGAATTCGAGCTGGGGATTGAAGCCCACGCCGCGTGTCAGCTGCAGAACGTGGACCGCAAATTCGAGATCGACGAGACCGCCGGGCCCGAGCTTGACGTCGAGGTTGCTCTGCGGCGGTTTGTGCTGCGCGATCTCGGCGCGCATCTTCACGGCATCACTAACGACCTTCTTTGGATCACGGCGCGCATTCAAAATATCCTCGATCAGGGCCGTGGTCCGATCCCGGACTTCGGCCGACCCGAACATCGCACGCGCGCGGCACAGCGCCATATGCTCCCACGTCCACGCTTCCTCGCGCTGATAGCGTTCGAACGCGTCGAGCGAGACGACCAGCATGCCTTTCGCCCCTTCCGGGCGCAGCCGCGTGTCGACGTCGTACAGCGGCCCGGCAGCGGTCGGTACGCTGAGCGCGGCGGTGACGCGGCTCGCGAGCCGGTTGAAATAGTCATTCGGACCAAGGGGTTTGGCCCCGTCTGACATCGCGCCCGGCTGGGCCGTATGGAGATAGATGATATCGAGGTCCGAAGCGTGGGTCAGCTCGCGGCCACCGAGCCGGCCGAGCGCGACGATGACCAGCTCCCCGCCCGGAAAGCGGCCATGCAAGTCTTCGAATTCCCACACCGCGGCCTTGGCGAGGGCGTCGACCGTGCCTTCGGCGACGCGGGCATAGCCCGCGGCGACCTCAAGCGGGTCCGACCGGCGGTCGATCAGCTGAACGCCCAAGGCGAAGCGGCGTTCGTTGACCAACCGCCGCACCTTATCCAGCGCCACGTCATAGGGGGCGGCGCCCATGATCTTGCCGAGATCGGCGGCGATCGCCTCTGCCGCGGGCGGCGGGTCGAAGCTCGACGCGTCGAACAGGCCCTCGAACAGCTCGGGACGACGGGCGAGTTGATCGGCAAGCGCCGGCGCGTGGGTCAGGATTTTGGCGAGTAACTGCGCGAGGGTGGGGCGCGCTTCGAGCAGGCGGAAAAAATTTACGCCGCTCGACAGGCGCTCGACGATGTCGCTCAGGCGATTGAGCGCGCGCTCGGGATCGGGGCCAGAGGCAACCGCCTGGAGCAAGCCTGGAAGCATCGCCTCAAACGCTGCCTGCGCTGCCGGAGAACGCAGCGAGCGCGCCTTGCCCGAACGCCAGTCCGCGACACGACGCGCCGCCGCCGAGGGGTCAGGAACGCCAAAGCCCTTGAGTTCGTCGAGCAGGATGTCGGGATCATTCGACAGCTGCCCGTTCTGCTCCGGCGCGAGTGCGTCGAACATCTGGCCGGCACGCTCGACTCGCGGTTCGAGCAGTTCAAGCAGCGCGGCGCCACTCTCAAGGCCGTGAAGCAATGCGACATTGTCGAGCGCTTCGGTTTGGGCCGGCAAGATGTGGGTCTGGGCATCGTCGACCATCTGCACCCG
>DATFUB010000133.1:0-2246 GCA_035261225.1 Sphingomicrobium sp. | reverse complement strand
GATTGTCGGATCGGCCGCCGCCGTTGACGCGTCGATGACGGTCACGACCGTTGCCCCGCAACTCTCCTTCAACTTCGGGACGCACGACGGCTGGAGCTACCTGAGCGCCGGCTTCGGCGCGACGTACACGCGAGCCGGCGTAAACGTGTCGGCATCGGACACGACGCCGGCGGCATCGACCGCGCGCGAACGCCGGACGCACACCATCAACGTGGGCGGGGGCGCGCGCTGGTTCATCCGCGAACGCCTCGCGGTCGGTTTCGACATCCGGTTTCACCGCCTCGGCGCCACGTCGGGATTGCCGTCGAAGCAGATCGTCGGGTTGTCGGTGGGGATGTCGGTGAGATAGGCAATGACACACCGAACGGCCGCCATCTATTCGGTCGCGCCTCTGATCGGCGTTGCCTCTTACGTGGCTCCGCTCTTGGCTTCCGATGTCGTCACGGGCAACGAGTCATGGCTGGAGCTATACGCCATTTCGGTGGAGAAGGCCTCCGGTCCGACGTTCTTCCTGCTCTTCGTCGCGGGTCTGCTCGCGGGCGGAGCCGACGCCGCCGTGCGGGCGCTCAGATTTGGAGTCCTGACAATAGCCCTGTTGCCGGTCGCTGCTGTGATCCAGATGGCAGGCGATCCGACGTCGCACAACTTGTGGCCGATCGAGTTCGTGATCTATCTGGTCGTCTCCCTCGTGCCGGCCTGCGGCGTGCTGCTCGGTCGGCACATCGGGCCGATCCTCTTCTGGCCTTCGGACGGGAAGGATTAAGACCCGATGGCCAGCGCCTACGCCGCGTTCGGCATCTGCCGGCTGGAACAGTATCTGGCCTGTTGCGCGCCCAAGATCCGCGAACGCCTGGGACGGCGCTAGCCGCCCCTGCGCTGTCCGGCGATCGCACCCTTCACGCCGTCGAACGACATGGAGTGGTGACGCGTCCGCGGCGTTTACACGAAATGTTTCTTCGCGAAGGCGCGACCAGACCCGGATTTCAGATATTTTTCAAAAGCGATCGCGCTCGACTCACTATTGAATTCCAGCGACACCACGAGCTGCCATGGACGCAACTTGGATGTATGTCCAGACCCACCCGAATTGTGCACGGCGAGCCTCGCCGCAACGTCGGTTGTCATCCCCGTGTAGTAGCGATTCGGGTCGACCGTACTGCGCAGCACGTAAACAGATCGCGTGGGTCTGGTCACGCTGCGGACGCTGCAATCGGCTATCCCTTGCGATTTCCGCGGGAACGACCGAATTCAGTGGTCAGATTTTGCAGTTCTTGCGCACTCGCCGAAGATGGAAGTACGCACAATCGACTAGCTTGCCGAGCGGAAGCTCACGAGGAGCAATTGGAGAGCTCGCCTCCGCGGCGAAGCCGCTTCGGCGGGGTCGCCCTCCGCATCAAACCAGAACGGAGGCTGGCTTGCCCAGCCGAAGCTCATAGCGACATGTCCTGCGGGCCGTCCGCCTCCGCGCCTTGCGCTCCGGCGGGACAGCCTCCGCATGGATCCAGGAGCGGAGGCTGGAGCGGGCGACGGGAATCGAACCCGTGTTCTAGGCTTGGGAAGCCTCTTTCTTGCCACTAGAAGACGCCCGCGCCGTTTTCGATTTTAACGTAATCTCAGCCGCGAATCACGGACAGCACCTCATCGCGCTTTTTCTCCATCAGCTCGGGGGTGGCCGCCTCGAGATTCAGGCGGAGCAGCGGCTCGGTGTTCGACCCGCGGACGTTGAAATGCCAGTCCGGGTAGTCGATTGAGATCCCGTCCATCCTCGCGATCTGCGCGTCCTTGTAGCGCGCCTCGATCGCCTGCAGCTTCTTCGGCACCTCGCTCATGCTGGCCAGCTTGGTGTTGATCTCGCCCGAGATGAAGTAGCGCTCGCGCAGCGGTTCGAGCAGGTCGTGGAGCGACTTGTCCTTCTTGGACATCAGCTCGAGCATGAGAAGCGCCGGGATGAAGCCGTTGTCGGCGTAAGAGAAATCGCGGAAGTAGTAGTGGCCCGTGACCTCGCCGGCGAAGATGCCGTCCTCTTCCCGCATCCGCCGCTTGATGAACGCGTGGCCGACGCGGTTCATCAGCGCGCGGCCGCCCAGGCGCTCCACCGTGTCCTTCACCGCCCGGCTCGCGCGCAGGTCGTAGATGATGGTGGCGCCCGGATGCTTCAGCAGGAACGCCTCCGCGAGGAGCGCCGTGATGAAGTCGCCGGACACGAACTCGCCGGTGCCGTCGATGAAGAAGCAGCGGTCCGCGTC
>DATFUB010000132.1:0-32821 GCA_035261225.1 Sphingomicrobium sp. | reverse complement strand
GGACAAGCGATCGCCAGGGCGCTGACCGCCGACCGCGAGGCGGCTGTGGCGGAGGCGCGCAGCTATAGTTGGGAAGTATGCACCGACCGATTCCTCGCGGGCCTGGCCATCGATCGTCCCGAGCAGGCGCTCAGGCGCGCCGCCTGATCTGTCGACTACGCGCCCGTTGTTTGACCGGGCGGGGAGACGCCGCCGGTCATTAGGCCTGTACTAAGAAACGCCTGAATCGAGATACCGCTCAGCCACAGAAATATTGCAGCAACGCCCAACGCTGGGATGAACTGTCCGACGAACACCGCCGCAGCAATCAAGGCCCACGAAAGGATCAATGCGCGAAGAGTGGTCATCGTTGCTTTTTACACTTTTCAGCAACTGCCGAAAATCCGCCGGCAGCACCGCCAACCAAGACTGCTATCGGCGCTCCAGTGCTAGTACCAAATAGTGTTTCGAAGAGGCTGATTACCGGCGGGATGGCCGAAGCCGTACCCATACCGACCAACAGACCTCCGATGAATATTGCAATGCATCGCCAGTTCAACATGGCTGCATTCCCTCGCTTGTGCGTAACTTGCGCCCGATGTCCCGGCACCGCAAGGGAATTTGTCGAGCGATCTTACAGGCAAGCCTCGAGGTAGGGTTGGTCGAAGCCGTACTGCTTCGCCTTTTCGAGCGTATACGGGCGCAGGCCCATCGAGCGATACTCGCCGACGATCTTGCCGTCGGCGGTTTCGTCGAGATACTCGAACTTGAACAGTTCCTGGGTGACGATCACGTCGCCTTCCATGCCGATCACCTCGGTGACGTTGGTCGTGCGGCGCGAGCCGTCGCGGAGGCGCTTCACCTGGATGATGAGGTCAACCGAATCCGCGATCTGGCGGCTGATCGCCTCCTTCGGGATCTTGATGTCCGACATCATCACCATGTTTTCCATACGCGCGAGGCATTCACGCGGGGAGTTGGAGTGAAGCGTCGCCATCGAGCCGTCGTGGCCGGTGTTCATCGCCGCCAGAAGGTCGAAACACTCCTGACCACGAATTTCGCCGAGGATGATGCGGTCGGGGCGCATACGCAGCGCGTTGATGACGAGGTCGCGGATCGAGATCGCGCCCTGGCCCTCGAGGTTCGCGGGGCGGGTTTCGAGCGGCAGCCAGTGCGGCTGCTGCAGCCGAAGCTCGGCCGCGTCTTCGATGGTAATCACGCGCTCGCCCGGGTCGATCATCTTCGACAGAGCGTTGAGCATGGTCGTTTTACCCGAACCGGTACCGCCCGAGATGACCACGTTCATGCGGCTGGCGCCGGCGATCTTGAGCACCGTCGCCATTTTCTCCGACATCGAGCCGAAGCTCTTCATCATGTCGATGGTGATCGGCTTCTCGGAGAACTTACGAATCGAGATGGCGGTGCCGCGCAGCGACAGCGGCGGGACGATGACGTTGACGCGGCTGCCGTCCTGGAGACGGGCGTCGCATAGCGGAGAGGTCTGGTCGATGCGGCGGCCGACCTTGTTGACGATCCGCTGGGCGATCTGGAACAAATGCTCCTCGTCGCGGAACTGGATCTGGGCGATTTCGAGCTTACCCTTGCGTTCGACGTAGGTCTGGTCGGGGCCGTTGACCATGATGTCGCTGATCGCCGGATCCGCGAGCAACTCCTCGAGCGGCCCGAGGCCGAGCAATTCGTCGACCAGCACCTTTTCGAGCGCGAACTGTTCGCGCCGGTTGAGGTTGATCTTGAGCTCGGTCAGGACTTCGGAAATGATCGGGCGGAATTCTTCGGCGAGCTCGTCCTTGGACAATGTCGCCGCGGCTTCGGGATCGACCCGTTCGAGCAGGCGCGGAAGCACCTGTTCCTTGATCCGGTGGACCGAGGCTTCGAAGCCTTCTGATTTGCTGCTGCCCGCTTCGCCGCTGGCGTTCTGGCGCGCGGTCAGGCGGTCCATCGCGCCCATAAGGCCCGAATCGGAACTCGCTCCTTCAGCGGCCGGGACCAGATCGTCGAGCGGCGGGAATTGGTCGCCACCTTCGGCTTCGGTTACCGGAATCGCCTGGGCCTTGCTCGGCCCGCCCTTCATGGGCTTGGCGACGCCGAAGCTCGGCCGACCGCCGCTCACACCACTACGTTTGCCGAATGCGCTCATGCCACCTCGTCCACTCGGATCCGATTGAATTCGAGGTGGTGAATAAGAGCGAAACTTTTAGAAAAGACTAATCGCGCGGTTGTTGACGGTTAACCGAATTAACCGGCGCTCTCCGCGAGCACGGTGAGGCCGCGCTCGCCAACCTCGGCGAAGCCGCCGGTCACCGCAATGCGCTCGGGCTGCGCGCTCGCCGAGCGATAGACCGCCACTTCGCCGTCCCTCAGCGTGGTCATGTAGAGCGCGTGCCCGGCCATGATGCCGGATTCGCCCTCGATTCCGGGGACGACGACCATATAGACGTCGTCGGCCATCACCAGCCGGTCGGGGGTCACCAGTTCGAAATGCAGATCGGCCATTATCGCTTGCTTTCAATCGCGGCGTCGAACGCCTTCGCGGCGGCCTCGAACTTGTCGCGGCAGCCGGTGTTGCAGAAGCCGACGACCTTGCCCTGATAGAGCGTCAGGCTGTCCGCGCTGACCGGGTCACCCGACCACGGGCAGACGTCGTTGACGCAATCTTCGAGGCGGAGCTCGTCAGCCAGCTCAGGCCTCCTGCGCCAGCTTCTCGGCCTTGGCGACCGCTTCCTCGATGCCGCCGACCATATAGAAGGCGCTTTCGGGCAGGTGATCGTATTCGCCGTTCACCACCGCCTTGAACGAACGCACGGTATCTTCGACCTGGACGAACTTGCCGGGGATGCCGGTGAACACTTCGGCGACGTGGAACGGCTGGCTGAGGAAGCGCTGGATCTTGCGCGCGCGGCTGACGGTCAGCTTATCTTCTTCCGACAGCTCGTCCATGCCGAGGATGGCGATGATGTCCTGTAGGCTCTTGTAGCGCTGCAACGTCTCCTGGACCGCGCGGGCGGTGTCGTAATGCTCCTGGCCAACCACCGCGACGGTGAGCACGCGGCTCACCGAATCGAGCGGATCGACGGCCGGGTAGATGCCGAGCTCCGAGATGGCGCGCGACAGGGTCGTTGTCGCATCGAGGTGGGCGAACGAGGTCGCCGGCGCCGGATCGGTCAAGTCGTCGGCCGGCACGTAGATCGCCTGCACCGAGGTGATCGAGCCCTTGTGGGTCGAGGTGATCCGCTCCTGCAGCGTGCCCATGTCGGTGGCCAGCGTCGGCTGATAGCCCACGGCCGAGGGAATGCGGCCGAGCAGCGCCGACACTTCCGATCCCGCCTGGGTGAAGCGGAAGATGTTGTCGACGAAGAACAAAACGTCCTGGCCTTCGACGTCGCGGAAATATTCGGCCTGGGCGAGGCCCGACAAAGCGACGCGGGCGCGGGCGCCCGGCGGCTCGTTCATCTGGCCGAACACGAGGGCGACCTTCGAGCCTTCGGGCGTCGGCTTGCCGTCCTTGTCCTTGGCGATGACGCCGGCGTCGAGGAACTCGTGATAGAGGTCGTTGCCCTCGCGCGTGCGCTCGCCGACGCCGGCGAACACCGAAACGCCGCCGTGGCCCTTGGCGATGTTGTTGATCAGCTCCTGGATGAGCACGGTCTTGCCCACGCCGGCGCCGCCGAACAGGCCGATCTTGCCGCCCTTGGCGTAAGGCGCGAGCAGGTCGATGACCTTGATCCCGGTGACCAGGATCGCGGCCTCGGTCGACTGGTCGACGAAGGGCGGGGCGTCGGCGTGGATCGGGGCGCTCATATCGCTGCCGATCGGGCCCTGATCGTCGATCGGCTCGCCGATGACGTTCATGATGCGGCCGAGCGTCTTGGGACCGACGGGGACGCGGATTTGCGAGCCGGTCGCGGTGACGACCTGGCCGCGGGTCAGGCCGTCGGTCGAATCCATCGCGATGGTCCGTACGACACTCTCGCCGAGGTGCTGGGCGACTTCCAGCACCAGGCGATTGCCGCCGTTGTCGGTCTCGAGCGCCGAGAGGATCGGCGGCAGCTCGCCCTCGAACGCGACGTCGACGACGGCGCCGATCACCTGGCTGACGCGGCCGGTGAGGTTGCTGGTCGGGGCCGACGGTTGCGGCTTGCCGGCGGCCTTCGGCGCGGCTTTCTTGCGGGGCTTGGTTTCGGCGGCGGCGGCCATCATTTTACCTTTGCGGGTTGGGTGAAGGTGGATGTCATGGTGTGCTGAAAACCAATGGGCATGGTTTTATCAGCGGTGGTCAGGGTCAGCGTTGCAGTCTTTCCAAGAAATGGAAATGAATATGGCTCCGCGACGATCTCAGACCCATGAGCCTTGCTGATCTGCGCCTCGCCTCCTTTGACCTGAACTTCTAGTTGGTACTTGGCATGATCGATCATGCTTCCAAAGGCACGGTGCATCGCACCGCCGTCGGCGGCAACGACAGCAACCTCACACACGCCGATTGGGTCGTAAGCCAATATCAGCTGTCCCTTATGTGGTGTTGCGATTAGCCAAGCGATCCCACCCTTTCGACCCGACTGGAGGTCTGAGACGACATTCGTCGGCAGTGGTTTGGCGATCGCACTTCCGGCAATCAGTTTTTCAGCCTCTTCCCGCGTTCCGCCGTTCACGACGCAGTATTTCTCAAAGATCGACACCGCTTCATCGGCGCGCGCGTCATATAGGCCCTGACTTTGAGCCGCTTCCGCACAAGCAGGGCCTGAACACGCGAGGAAGAGAAGGATCGCAATTTTGCGCATCTCTACAGCGCCTCTGCGCCCGAAATGATCTCGATGAGCTCGGTGGTGATCACCGCCTGGCGCTGGCGGTTGTACTGGATGGTCAGGCGGTTGATCATGTCACCGGCGTTGCGCGTGGCATTGTCCATCGCCGCCATCTGGCTGCCGTAGAATCCGGCCTGATTCTCGAGCAAAGCGCGATAGACCTGAACCGCGATGTTGCGCGGGATGAGATCGGCGAGGATCTCTTCCTCGTCCGGCTCATATTCGACGGCGGCGAGCGAGGCCGGAACCTTGTGGCCCGCAACGGCATACTCCGGGCCGTCCTCGGCTTTGCGCGGCGGGACCGGAATGATCTGGTCGACCGTCGGTTCCTGGACCATGGTCGAGCGGAAATTTGCGTACGCAAGGTGGACGACGTCGATGCCGTCAGTGACGTAGCGGTCGATGATGTCCTTCGCGATCGCCAAAGCGTCGGCGTAGGTCGGCGCCTTCATCTCGCTGGTGTCGTGCTGGGCGAGGATGCGCTTCGGATAGACGCGCTGGAGCACCGGGCGGCCCTTGCGGCCGACGATGTAGAAGAACACCGTCTTGCCCTGGCCGATCAGCTCGTCGGCCTTGCGGCGCGCGGCGCGGACAATGTTGGTGTTGAACGCGCCGGCGAGGCCACGATCGCTGGTCGCGACGATGATCAGGTGGGTGTCGTCCTTGCCGGTGCCAGCGAGCAACTTGGGCGTTTGCGGGCCCGGCGTGATCTTCGCCGCAAGCGACGCGACGACCTCGGTCATGCGCGTCGAATAAGGCCGCGCCGCCGTGGCGTTCTGCTGGGCACGGCGCAGCTTCGCCGCGGCGACCATGTTCAGCGCCTTGGTGATCTTCTGCGTCGACTTGACCGAGCCGATGCGGAGCTTGAGGGCTTTCAGCGACGCCATTTAGGCGAACGTCTTTCCAAACTCGGTGAGCGCGTCCTTGAGCGCCTTGGCGGTATCGTCGTCGAGCGCCTTGGTGTCGCGGATTTTGGCGAGGACTTTGGGCTTTTCCGAGCGCAGGAAGCTCAGCAGCGCGGCTTCGTAGCGGACGACGTCTTTCACTTCGACGCTGTCGAGGAAGCCCTGGGTGCCGGCGAAGATCGAGGCGACCTGCTCTTCGACCGGCATCGGCTGATATTGCGGCTGCTTGAGCAGCTCGGTCAAGCGCGCGCCGCGGGCCAGCAGCTTCTGGGTCGAGGCGTCGAGGTCCGAACCGAACTGGGCGAAGGCGGCCATTTCGCGATACTGCGCGAGCTCGAGCTTGATCGAGCCGGAGACCTTTTTCATCGCCTTGGTCTGCGCCGCCGAGCCGACGCGGCTGACCGAAAGGCCGACGTTAATCGCCGGGCGGATGCCCTGATAGAACAGGTCGGTCTCGAGGAAGATCTGGCCGTCGGTGATCGAGATGACGTTGGTCGGAATGTAGGCCGACACGTCGCCGGCCTGGGTCTCGATGATCGGGAGCGCAGTCAGGGACCCGCTGCCATTATCCTCGTTCATCTTGGCGGCGCGTTCGAGCAGGCGGCTGTGGAGGTAGAAGACGTCGCCGGGATAGGCTTCGCGGCCCGGCGGGCGGCGCAGCAGCAGCGACATCTGACGGTAGGCGACGGCCTGTTTCGACAGGTCGTCATAAACGATCACGGCGTGCATGCCGTTGTCGCGGAAATATTCGCCCATCGCGCAGGCGGTGTAGGGCGCGAGGAATTGCAGCGGCGCGGGCTCCGATGCGGTCGCGGCGACCACGATCGAATATTCCATCGCGCCATTTTCTTCGAGCGACCGGACGATCTGGGCGACGGTCGAGCGCTTCTGGCCGATGGCAACGTAGATGCAATAGAGCTTCTCGCTCTCCTTGCCCGACTTGTTGATTTCCTTCTGGTTGATGAAGGTGTCGAGCGCGACGGCGGTCTTGCCGGTCTGGCGGTCACCGATGATCAATTCGCGCTGGCCGCGGCCGATCGGGACGAGTGCGTCGAGCGCCTTGAGGCCGGTCTGGACCGGCTCATGCACCGACTTGCGCGGGATAATGCCCGGCGCCTTGACCTCGACCCGGCGGCGCTCGGTCGATTCAATCGGGCCCTTGCCGTCGATCGGGTTGCCGAGCGCGTCAACGACGCGGCCGAGCAGCCCCTTGCCGATCGGGACGTCAACGATGGTGCCGGTGCGCTTGACCGTCGAGCCTTCGCGAATCTCGGCGTCCGAGCCGAAAATCACGACGCCGACGTTATCGGCCTCGAGGTTCAGGGCCATGCCCTTGGTGCCGTTGTCGAACTCGACCATCTCGCCAGCCTGGACGTTGTCGAGGCCGTAAATGCGGGCAATGCCGTCGCCGACGGAGAGCACGGTGCCGACTTCGGAGACCTCGGCGTCGGCGTCGAAATTCGCGATCTGGTCGCGGATGACGCGGGAGATTTCAGCGGCGCGGATATCCATGGGTCTTCTTAGCCTTTCATCGCGGATGCGAGACGGTTGAGTTTGGTGCGGATCGAGGCGTCGATCATCTGGCTGCCGAGCTTGACGGTGATGCCGCCGAGGATTGTGGGATCGACCGCCAGATCGAGCGTGACCTCGCGGCTGGCGCGGGCGCGGAGTTGCTGCTTCAAGGCCGTGACCTGTGAGTCATTGAGCGGATGTGCGGTGCGCACTTCGGCGGTCACTTCGCCGCGGTGATCGGCGGCGATGCGCCGGAAGGCGCGAATGATCGAGCGCAGCTCGCGCTTACGGCCGTTGCGGGCGAGGACGCCGAGGAATTTGACGGTGATCGGATCGAGCCCGAACTGCGGGGCAAGCGCCGCGAACGCCTTGCCGGCCTGATCACGGTCGACCAGCGGGCTGGCGATCAGTTCGGCGAAATCTTTCGAATCGAGCAACGCCTGGTCGAGCGCGTCGAGGCTGCGACCGACGGCGTCGATCTGCCGCTCGTCGCGCGCGAGGTCGAACAGCGCAGACGCGTAGCGCCCCGCTAAGCTGGCCCGAATGCCGCCGGATGTCTCCACGCGCCCAAAGCTCCAGAAACGGAATAAGCCCCATGAAAAAACGGGGCGCAGCTGCAGGTTGCCCCGCGACGCCCCCATGGGTTGGCGCGCCACTAGCAAGGGGTTTTGCGCGATGCAAGGCGCCTGTCGAGAGGAACGGGACCTTCAGCGTTCCGGCCGCTAACGAACCCTGAAAAGTAGTGGACCGCTACAGTCGCCGGCTCAGGAAGTTGCTGAAGGGAATGTCGTGATATCCGCCAAAGGGCCCCCATGGCTCGAAGCCTTCGCTGGCATAGAGGCGGAGCGCAGGCTCGAACGGCTGGGTATTGCCGGTCTCAAGGCTGAGCCGCGTGTAGCCGCGCATCTTGGCCTCGGCGATGATGTGGCGGAGCATTGCGCGGCCGATGCCCTGACCAAGCGCCACCGGGGACGTGCGCATCGACTTCACTTCGCCATGATTGGAGGCGAGCTCCTTGAGCGCGCCGACGCCGACCAGTGCGCCGGAGTTGCGCGCCGACCACAATGTGACCGAAGGGTTCCTCAGGCTGACCGAGGGCAGGACGTGGCAGGCATCGGGCGGCGAGATCGAGCGCAGCTCCGCATAGTGCAGTTCAATCAGATACTCGACGTCGAGACTGTCGAGATCGTCGGCTTGAAAAGTGATCGGCATCGCCAACTCTTTTACCGTTGAGCGCAAGCTCTTTTACGTTTGAACGCAAGCCGCCGGAAGTGAAAAATGTTGGCAGTCGGTAGAAACGCTGCATGACCTATCGAATCACAGGACTGGATCCGGCGCCGTATAAGCCGCTCTTTGGACTTCCCGACGCGGACCTTGCCAAGCGGGGGATCGTGCGGATGACGGTGACCGAGAAGCCGAGCTACCCGTGTCGGGTCAGCCTGACCGACCGCGACATCGGCGAAAGCGTCCTGCTGATCAATCATGTCAGCCACGATGTCGCCAACCCCTATCGCGCGAGCCACGCGATCTTCGTCACCGAAGGCGCGGACAAGCCGGCCGAATATGTCGACCGGGTCCCGCCGGTGTTCGAGACGCGGGTGCTGTCGCTCCGCGGATTCGACGCTGACGGCATGATGGCCGAGGCGCTGCTGACCCAGCCAGGAGAGGCGGAAGCGGGCATTCGCACGCTGTTCGCCAACCCCGAAATCGAGACGATCCACGCTCACAACGCAACGCGGGGCTGCTTTTCCGCCAAGATCGAGAGGAACTGACCATGGCCAGGCTTGCCAGCGTGATTCTCGCGCCTAAATCGGAACGCATGACGAACGTCGCGCGCCTCGATGCCGACACTGCCTGGGCGGCGTTCATGCGCCGGGACCGCGGCTGGGACGGGCGCATCATCGGTGCCGTCAAAACTACCGGGATCTATTGCAAGCCGAGCTGCCCGGCGAAGCGGCCCAAGCGCGAGAATGTCGAATTTTACGCGAGCGCCGAAGAGGCGCGGGCCGCCGGCTTCCGCCCGTGTCTGAGGTGCAAGCCCGACGAGGTCGGCCGCGACCGCGAGGCCGTCGCGCGGGCCGTCAAGCTGATCGAACGGGCCGAGGAGGCGCCGAACCTGCAGGAACTCGCCGATGCGGTGGGTTATGCGCCGCACCACTTCCAGCGGCTGTTCAAGCGCGATCTCGGCGTATCGCCGGCGGAATATGCGCGAGCCTTGCGCAACAGGCGGGCCGAGACTGCACTCAAGGCCAATGGCCGCGTGACCGACGCCATTTACGACGCCGGCTATTCAGGGCCGAGCGGCTTCTACAGCGATGCGAAGGAGAGGCTGGGCATGACCCCATCGGCATGGCGCGACGGCGGACGCGGCGAGACGATCCGCTGGACCACGTTCGACAGTCCGATCGGGCCGATGCTGATTGCCGCGACAGCGAAGGGCATCTGCCGCCTGACGTTCGACGACAGCGAGGCCTCACTCAAGCGGCTGTTTCCGCGGGCGACGGTGATCAAGGACGATGGCGGGCTCAAGGAGCTGGTCGAAGGCGCGCTGACCGCGATCGAGCATCCGGCAGCCGCACCCGAGCTTCCGATCGACGTCGCCGGCACCGCCTTTCAGGAAAAGGTATGGCGCGAGCTGCGCAAAATCCCGCTCGGCGAGACCCGCAGCTATGCCGAGATCGCCGCGGCAATCGGCGCGCCCAAGGCGGTCCGCGCGGTCGGCACCGCCAACGGCGACAATCATGTCGCGGTGCTGATCCCGTGCCACCGCGTAATCCGCAGCGACGGGACGCTCGGCGGCTATGCCGGCGGGCTCGACCGCAAGCGCCAGCTGCTTGATGCCGAGAACGCGTCGAGCCAAGGTATGCTCGACGTCTGAAATCAGCCGGCTGGCCGCGATTGGCGCAGTGCGAGGGCTTGTCTCAGCCGTTCCAGTTTCTCGCGGGCAGCCGTGCGCTGCGGTGACTCATGCGGACTGTTTGCGACCGACATGATCCAGGCGATTGCTTCGGCATAGCGACCATCGCTCTCAAGCTGGTCGACCAGCTGCAAGCGCAGGCCGTCGTCGCGCGGCAGCGTCGATACCACCTGCATCAGGCCCATCACTGCCTGCTCTGGAACCTTGCCGCCGATCTGCCGATAGCTTTCGTAATAAGCGAGCAGCGGGAGTGGGTCGATTGCGTCTATTTTGTTTGCCTTGATCGCCAGATTGCGCGCGTCGGCTACTGCGGCCGTTCGCTGCGGACCCTGCAGCGTCGCCGCCTGCCGGGACATCAGCATCGATTTGCGCGCCATTGCCCGGACGTGGTTGGGCTGGATCGAGAGCAGCCGATCGATCGCAGCTTGCGACTGAGCGTAGTTCCCGGCTGCGTTTTCTGCCTCGGCCAGGAAGTAAAGCGCATAGGCATCGTCAGGGTAAAGTTGCGCTTTTTTGCGTATCCGACCCAGGTTCGCTTCGCGCAGCTTTCGCTGGCGCTCGCGGTCACCGGCTCTGCGGTAGGTGTCCAGCGCGTCGTCCCTGAAGGCGATGACTTCGGGGATCAATGTCGCTTCGGCGGCGCTAAGCAGGCGCGTCTTGCGGATCACCGGCTGGTCGATATCCACCTTCACCGGACGATAGTTGAACGATCCGCCCGTCACGTACCTGCGGGCTTCGCGATTGAGATTATTCAGGTCGCCAAATACTTGCGCCGCTTCTTTCATCGATTTCCCGGAGCTCAGCGCGTCCAGGTAGGCGCGAAATTGCTTTGTCCGCTGGGGGGTGAAGGTGAAGAAATGGGTGAGCGCCCAACCTTGGCCATAGGTGTCGAGGTAGCTCACCTTCTCCTTGACTAGCAGTTCCTGCAGCGGGACCCAATCGCTTGCGATTTCGTGGCCGCGATGGATTGCCGGCATGCCGTATCCGATTTTCCCGTCATCGAGCCACTTGCTCGAGCCGATCAGCTCGGCGAAGCCCTCGACATACCAGTCGGGATACACGGCCGGGAAATATTGCAGCATGAAATGGTGCGCATATTCATGGTGGATCACCAGCTCGGGCGTGAAATCGAACACTTCGGCATCGATCTTGCGCGGCGTGACCAGATACGGACCGAGGATATTGCTGTCGTAGAAGCCAGCGATTCCGGTGTTGTCGACGCCAAGCGCGCGTTCAATGTCACCGGTGCCATCGACTTCATAGATACGAACTTTGACGATGTCCTTGTCGTCGCCCAAACCGCAGGCCATGCGCATCAGCTTGTCGAAGCTCTCGACGTCGGTGGCGAGCTTTGTGACCCGCGATGGCGGGCTCTTGCTGTAGATGACGAAATGCTCGGTCTCGACCGCTTGCCAGCTTCCGTCCGTTGCGGCGCTCGCAGCTACGCTCAGCCCCGCGGCAATCAACGCCACGATTAATCTCAGCATGTCCCCTCCGTTGCACCAAGACTAACCGGCCATTCCAGTCACGCAAGCGCTTTGATCTGAAAGCCTTT
Source organism: Sphingomicrobium sp. (assembly GCA_035261225.1). Lineage (GTDB taxonomy): Bacteria > Pseudomonadota > Alphaproteobacteria > Sphingomonadales > Sphingomonadaceae > Sphingomicrobium. The sequence goes on along the minus strand of DATFUB010000132.1, from coordinate 21,133 downwards.
TCCGGCGGCGCTTGAAGGACGAGCGAGTTTCGGCTCAATCGGAGCGGGGTACGAACAGATGACTCAAGGTTCAGACACTGAAGTTCGGCCGCTGTGGCGGCGGATCATCGATTTTCCGCTGGTCGCGTTGCTGATCGCGATTATCGTGTTCGTCGCCGCATCGGCGCTCGGGATCGCGATCGGCAAGACGTTCGAGAGTATGGGGCAGCCCGAACGATCGATCGTCCGCGGAATCATCAACATCGGCCTGGTGCTCGCCGCGTATAAATTCATCATCGCCAAGCTCGGCGAGCGCCCGCGCGACGATCTTCCGGGCAAGAATGCGCTCAAGAATTTTGGTCTCGGGCTACTCGTCGGCTTCGGGTTGATGGCGGCGGCGGTCGGGGTCGCGGCCATCGCCGGGGTCTACACCATCGTTGGCAAGGGCGACGCGTCGAGGCTCGTTCTCGAGTTGGTGACCGTCGCCATTCTGCCGGGCTTCATGGAAGAAATGGCGTTTCGCGGGATCCTGTTTCGCTGGATCGAGGAATTCGGGGGGAGCTGGGCGGCGCTGGCCATCACCTCCGCGCTGTTTGGCATTGCCCACATCTTCAACCCGAACGCGACCTGGTTTTCTTCGTTCGCGATCGCGGTCGAGGCCGGTGTATTGCTCGGCGGCGCGTACATGCTGACCCGCAGCCTGTGGCTGCCGATGGGGCTGCACGCAGCGTGGAATTTCACCCAGGGCGAGATTTTCGACGTGCCTGTATCGGGCATCGACGAGCATGGCTTGGTCCAGGCGAAGCTCAGCGGACCGGCCCTCCTCTCGGGCGGGACGTTCGGGCTCGAAGCGTCGATCATTGCCCTGACGATCGCGACGGCCGCGGGGATCTGGCTGGTCTATCTCACCGTCCGCAAGGGTTGGGTGGTCCAGCCGTGGTGGGCGCGGCGGCGCACGGCGGTCAGGACATCGTAGCGATTCGGGGTTCCCCGCCGGGGGGTTTTCCGGGCCTTTCTCGAGAAGGTCGAGGGCGGCCTTTGAATCGCCGGCGGAAATGGCTGCCATGATTTTCATCATCCCGTCGCGAAACTCGACGCTGGAATGAGGCCGATAGGCTAGCGGGACGAGCATCTCTTTGGCCTCCTTCACGCGCTTTTCGATCAGCAGTTCCCGTGTTGCCATGATTCTCAGGCCCTCGTCCTGAGGCGCCACCATCACAGCATAAAGCAAGGCGTCGACTGCGTTGCGGGTCGGCTTCTCTCCGGCTTCGCCGAACGTGCGATAGAAGAGCGCGAGGGGCTCGGCATTCTCGGTGTCGATCCGGTTGGCCTTGATGAACCACCCACGGACCACGTCCCAATTCGCGCTCGCCGGTTTTGCCTTTGCCAGTTCCATCTGCGCGCGGCCCTTGTAGATCAGGGCATGGACCTGCTTCGGGTCCGCTGCGAGAGCCCGATTTGCAGCGGCTTCGGCTGCGGCATAATTGCCTGCGTCATATTCGGCCTCGGCCAACGCCGCCTGCACGAACGGGTCCGTGGGGTAGAGCTCTGCCGCCTTGCGCGCATCCACTGCGACGTCCGGGGCGGTCTTCTCGTTGACCCCGCGCGTCGACCGGATGTGGGCAGGCATGATCGCCGCCTCGCCTGGATTTAGCGGACGAAGCGCGATGGTGCCGATCGAAAGCCCATTCGCGGCGACGCGAATGCCGGTGAGCTCGCCCCTCGAAAACCGATCGAAATCGCGCTTGAATGGTTTGAGATCGCCAAACGCTGGCTTCGCGGAATCGAGCGGGCTCAGCCCGTTCTGGATTCCCGCGATATATTTTTCCTGCTGGCCCCGGCGGCTTTTGTCGAAGGTCAAATAGTCGGTCAGGAACCTGCCGCCGAGGGTCTGCTCCATCGTCAGCCCGCTATCGTCGAGAAGCCCCCAAACTCGATATTTCGGAAATTTGCCGAACAGGACGCTGCCGTCTTTGTCGATCTCCGCCGTGGCGAAGAATTCGGCGAACCCCTCGACGACCCATTCGGGCAAAGCCAGCGACGCATATTGCAGCTGCAGGTGATGGGCGTATTCGTGGAAGAATATCTGCTCGGTATCCAGGTCCCAGTCATCATGGGCCGAGCCCGCCGACCGGGGAACGAAGGCGACCGCTCCGGACGCGCGCGGCTGGTACATGCCCAGCGCCTGGCTGCTCCCGATCAACTTTGAAACAGCGCCTTCGCTGCGGAGAACGTACACGCGCAGCCGGTTCGAATCCGTGAGGTTGAGATCCTCCATCTCGCGAACACGGCGAACCGCCTGATCAAACCGCTCAAGCCGCTCGGCGAAACGGTTGAGCCGCTCGGGCTTGTCATCCGCGTAGATGATGAAATGCTTTGATCTGGCCTCGTACCAAGCCGCATCGGCGCGGCCGCTGATGACCGCAAGAATCGCCGCGACAAAACAAGTCAGAATGGTACGCACCCGAACCCCCGATCTCGGCGAGCGCAAGCTAGCAGCCGCAATTTGGCGCGCAAGACTTTCTAATCGCGTCCGATTCAGAGGAAGCTGTACGGGTCGACGTCGACGCTGACGCGGACTTTCGTGCTCCATTCGATCTTCTCCAGCCAGTCGCGGATGACGTCCTGGACGTCGAGGCTGCGGCGGGCGTGGACCAGCAGCCGCTGACGGTGACGGCCGCGGAGCATGGCGAGCGGGGCCGGAGCGGGCCCGAACACCGCCATGCCCTCGACGTCGGGCGCGGCATGGCCGATGCGCCGGGCGATGGCCTCTGCTTCCGACCCGTCTTCGGCCGAAACGACGATCGCCGCGAGACGGCCGAACGGCGGCATCGCCGCTTCCCGCCGGGCCTCGGTCTCGGCGGCGTAGAAGCCGGGCGCGTCGCCCGCGACCAAAGCGGCGATCACCGGCGCATCGGGCTCGTGGGTCTGGACGTACACGCGGCCGGGTTTGTCGCCGCGCCCGGCGCGGCCGGCGACCTGCTGGATCTGCTGAAAACTGCGTTCGGCGGCGCGGAGGTCGCCGCCCGAAAGCCCGAGATCGGCATCGACCACGCCGACCAAAGTCAGGTTCGGAAAGTGATAGCCCTTGGTCACCAGCTGGGTGCCGATGACGATGTCGATTTCGTGCCGCTCCATTGCGGCGACGAACTCGGCGGCGCGCTGCGGCGACCAGATCGTATCCGAGGTCACAATCGCGGTCCGCGCGTCGGGGAACAGCTCGGCGACCTCGTCGGCGATGCGCTCGACGCCCGGGCCGCAGGCGACGAGACTATCCTCGGTGCCGCACTCGGGACATTTGGCCGGGGGCGGCATGACGTGACCGCAGTGGTGGCACGCGAGGCGATGCATTAGCCGGTGCTCGACCATCCACGCGGTGCAGTTCGGGCATTGGAAACGATGGCCGCAGTGACGGCACAGGGTCAGCGGCGCGAAACCGCGGCGGTTGAGGAAGAGCAATGACTGCTCGCCCGCCGCGAGATTGGCTTCGAGCTCGACAACCAGGCTCGGCGCAAGCCAGCGGCCGCGCGGCGGCGGGTCTTTGGTCAGATCGATCGGGCGGATGTCGGGTAGCGACGCGCCGGCGAACCGCTCGGGCAAGTTCACTTCGCGGTAGCGGCCGAGCTCGACCATATGCCGGCTCTCGATCGCCGGTGTCGCCGACGACAGGATCACCGGGATATCCTCGAACTTGCCGCGCATCACCGCGGTGTCGCGGGCGTGATACTGAACCCCGTCCTCCTGCTTGAACGACGGCTCGTGGGCTTCGTCGACGACGATCAGGCCGAGCTTGGGGTAGGGCAGGAACAAAGCCGAGCGGGCGCCGACCGTGACTTTGGCCTCGCCACTCGCGATCCCGCGCCAGACGCGGCGGCGCTGGGATGAGCGCAGGTCCGAATGCCACGCCACCGGAGCGCAGCCGAAGCGCGCGGCGAAGCGCTTGAGGAACGGCTCGGTCAGCGCGATTTCGGGGAGCAGGACAAGCACCTGTTTGCCCTGACGCAACGCCTCGGCGATGGCCTCGAAATAGACCTCGGTCTTGCCGGAGCCGGTCACGCCGTCGAGCAGGATGGGGTCGAATCCCTTGCCGATCGACGCGACGAGGCTTGCCGCGGCGTCACGCTGGTCGTTGTTGAGCTCAGGAGGCGCGAAATCCGAATCGGGGGCGGGTAGCGGGCGGTCGGCGTCGACCGTGATTGCCTCGAGCGCTCCGGCGTTGACCAGCCCGCGCAACACCGTGTCGCTGACCTCCGCGTGGTCGGCCAATTCGCGGATCGTACCCTGGCGGCCTTCGAGCGCGGCCAGCGCCTTCTCGCGTTGCGGGGTCAGGCGGTCGGGCACCAGCCCAGTCGGCCGGTATTCGATGAGCTGGCGCGACCCTTCCAGGGCCGCGGACGACGGCAGGACCATCCTCAGCACGGAGGCCAGCGGCGCGAGATAATAATCGGCGGTCCATTCGGTCAGCCGCCTGAGCGCCGCCGGGATTGGCGGCACGCCGACCAGGCCGACCAGTGGGCGCAGCCGCGAGTCCGGAATTTCGTTGCTCGGCAGCCGCTCGGCCTCCCATGCGACCCCGAGCAATTGCCGGGGACCGAGCGGGGCAACGACGATCGAGCCGGGCTCGACCGCCATGCCGTCGGGCACGCGATAATCGAGCGGTCCCAATGCAGCGTTGAGCGTGACGACGCGCGCGCGCCGGAGAGTCACTTCCCGCGTTTCTTCCGGTGGCTGTCGAGATCGAGGACCGCGGATTCTTCCTCGGGCTGGAGCAGGCCGAGCCGCCGCGCCACCTCCTGATAGGCCTCCTCGACTCCGCCGAGGTCCTGGCGGAAGCGATCCTTGTCGAGCTTCTCGTTGGTCTTGATGTCCCACAGCCGGCAGCCATCGGGGCTGATTTCGTCCGCGAGGATGACGCGGGCGAAGTCGCCGTCCCAGACGCGGCCGAACTCGAGCTTGAAGTCGATCAGGCGGATGCCGATCGCCGCGAACATGCCCGACAGGAAGTCGTTCACGCGGATCGCCATGTCGGCGATGTCGTTCATCTCGTCCTGCGTCGCCCAACCGAAGCAGGCGATATGCTCGTCGGCGATCATCGGGTCGCCGAGTGCATCGTCCTTGTAATAATATTCGATGATCGTGCGCGGCAGCTGCGTGCCTTCCTCGATGCCGAGGCGCTTGGAGAGCGAGCCGGCGGCGACGTTCCTGATCACGATTTCGATCGGGATGATCTCGACCTGGCGGATCAGTTGCTCGCGCATGTTCAGGCGGCGGATGAAATGGGTCGGGACGCCGATCGCCGCGAGCGACGTGAAGATATGCTCGGAAATGCGGTTGTTGATCACGCCCTTGCCGCTGATCGTGCCGCGTTTCTGGGCGTTGAACGCGGTCGCGTCGTCCTTGAAATACTGGATGAGCGTGCCCGGCTCGGGACCCTCATAGAGGATCTTGGCCTTGCCCTCGTAGATTTGGCGGCGGCGAGCCACGGTGCGCTTCACTCCAACGGAAATGGAAAGGAGCGGCGGCTATAAGCGAGCCGCCGCCCCACGGCAATTAAGCCTCGTCCGATCCGCCGGCCCTGGTGTTGCGCGGACGCCGTGGCGCAGGTGCAGCCGGAGTTTCGTCGCTGGCGGCGACGTATCCGGTCGTCGACCCGCCGAAGCGCTTGCGGGCACGGCGGAACGCCCAGATCGCGACTCCGGCGATCAGCAACCATGGGATCAGGGTGATCAGGATCACCAGGATTGCGGCGAACCCGCCGACGAAATTGTCGACCGCCTGCTGGAGCGCGTCGCGGAGCGGCGAGCGGACGTCGAAGCCCGGGACGACGCTGCCCGATCCGTAGTTGAACACCATCGGCGTCCCGCCGAGCGCCTGCTTGTCGGATTCCTTGCCTTCCCCGAGCGCGCGCAATTGGCCGCGGATTTCCTGGGCGCGGTCGAGCAGGCTCTGGCGGTCGACTGCGGCCTGCGGCGCGACGCTGCCGCGAACCATCGGCACCGGGCGCGCGAGTTCGGCGTCGACCCGGCGGAGTTCCTCGCGCAATTCGGCTTCCGAGCGCGTGGCGCCGGCGATCTTGCTGCCGACGTCCTCGCCGGTAATCTCCTGATCCACCAGCATGCCCTCGGCCTTCTCGACCACTCCCGTCGCGTCCTTGCCGAACTGCCGCGCGAGTTTGGGATCGAGACGCAGCGCGAGCATCGCCTCAACATCCTTTTGGTTGACCAGGCGATGGCGCATGCCGGTAATCCGGCAGCGGTCGATGCCGAGCTTCTCGCACGCCTGGGCATGGGCTTCCTGGACTTGCGAGATGCGGTTGCCAGGAAGGCGGAAGGCGTAGCGATAGTCGAAGGCGACGCCGGGGGCGGCGGTGACGTCGACGCCCGGAGCAGTCGCGCTTTCCTCGACGTCGAAGCTCTTCGCTGCCGGTGGTTCGCGCTGTTGATCGGATTGGCGCTGCGAACATGCCGCGAGAAGCGCGGCGGTCAAAAGGAACGTCCGTTTCATATGCTCTCCCCTGTTGTCCCGCACAGGGTAAGAGATACACTATCGCATGACTAGGGTAAAGCGCACAAAGTTGAGGAGCGCGGGTGCGTGCGGCCCGCGCTCCTCGGGGAGTCCTAGTTAAGTTTGGCGCGCTTGTTCTTCTGCTCCCAGGGCGCGCTCCACTCGATCCGGTGAAGCACCTTGAAGCTTTCGCCGAGCGTGCGGCCGATTCCTGCGAAAACGCTGACCAGGCCAGCATTCAGGGCGGCGCGGCTGTCGCGATAAGCGCGATCGAAAATCTCATCTACCATGGTGACCATCTCCTCTGTTGCTCCTGGCTCAAAGGGCCAATGGATAGGCGTCGATGCGGTCGTTGGCGGGGGCGAGCGCCTGCTCGATCAGAGCGAGCCGACGCTCGGCGGTGAGGGCGCGCCACGATCTGGCGGTCGAGTATGACGACCGATTGCGCATTGCCTGCACTTCGGGCCCGTCTTCGATGAACGCACTGGTGCTAAGGCCATAAGTCATGGCGCATCTCCTTTCGTTGTCGTTGGCCGCCGGCGTGGGGGCTGGGAGGGGAGGGAAAATCCTCGCCGGCGGCAGAGAACGAAATAGGATTCAGCGGCAAAAATTGCCAATCAAACACTCGACAAGAGTCATAAGCTGGATTTATTAGGTGGGCTTATGCGACGCCTCCCACCGCTAGCAGCGATCCGCGCCTTTGAAGCGGCTGCCCGAACCGAGAACTTCACTGCCGCGGCGGCCGAGCTGGGGATGACCCAGGCCGCCGTGTCCTATCAGGTCAAAAGCCTCGAAGAGCGGATGGGTTCGCCGCTGTTCGTGCGCGAGCGCGGGCGGGTGCGGCTGACGCCGCTCGGCGCGCGCCTGCTGCCGGCGCTGTCAAGCGCGTTCGATACAATCGAATCTGCCTTCGCGAGCCACCGCGAGGAGGACGAATCGCTCCTCACAATCTCAACCACGCACACCTTCGCCAATACCTGGCTGGCGTGGCGGCTCGGCGCGTTCCAGATGGAGCATACCGATCTTGCCGTGCGCATGACGACCAGCAACGAACTGTGCGACCTAAGGGCCGGCGACGCGGACGTCGCCATCCGCGCTGGCGGCGGCGGGTGGGAAGGCCTCGAACATCATCGGCTGTTCGAATCGAGCTTCACGCCGATGGCTAGCCCGGGCTGTATCGTGGAGGCGGAGCGCAAGCTGGGGCGCAAACTTACGCCCGACGACATGCCTCACCAGAACCTCATCGGCCCGGGTGATGACTGGTGGCAGCAATGGTTCGCCGACAATGGCGTGCCGGCGGACGAGCGGATTTTGCGTCGGGCCGGCATCCGGCTCGACAACCAGTCCAACGAGGGTCACGCGGCCATGGCCGGCCAGGGTTTCGCTCTGCTGACGCCGTTGCTGTGGAAGGGCGACGTGGCCGCGGGCCGTCTAGCCGTGCCATTCCACGAGCGGATTTCGGCGCGGGGTTGGGCCTATTGGCTGGTCTATCCGAGCGAGCGCAAACTGGCGCCCAAAATCAAGCGCTTCCGCGAATGGCTGATCCCGGAAATGGAGCGTTCAAAGGCGGACGTGTTCGGGGGATGGACGCAACCCACCGCGACCGCTGCCGAATAAGCGTAGCGTCACTTTTTGTGGTGAGTCCGAGGCAGCGGTGGTACCGCCCGCCGCTTGGGCTGCCAGTCAGCGTCATATCCATCGCGGCTCACCATTGAGCGGGTAACTGTCCCGCTCGGACAAGGGGGCAAAGATGAAACTCATGGTCGTAATGGCGTCGGTTGTGGCGCTCGCGCTGACCGGCTGCCAGCAATATGGCGCCAAGGATAATGCCACGGGCGGCTCCGCGGCGATGAATGGCGCGGCCGAGGGCGGCGATGCGAGCGCCGCGATCACGGCCGCCGAAGCCGACATGCTCGCGGCATTCAAGGCGAAGGACGCGGCGAAACTGACGTCGCATTATGCGTCGGACGCGGTGCTCGCGATTCCGGGACGGACGGTCAAAGGCGGCGAGGCGATCGCCAAGGCCAATGCCGAAGACCTCAAGGATCCCGCCTTCTCGCTCGATTTCACCAACGAGCGGACCGACGCGACGGGTGACCTCGCTTACACCAGCGGATCGTACAAGGTGACCTACACCGATACCAAGACCAAGAAGGTCGTGAACGGACAGGGGACCTATGTCACCGTGTTCAAGAAGCAGGCCGACGGGTCGTGGAAAGCGGTCGCGGACATCGCAACTCCGACCGAAGGCTGATTTCTGCTGACGTAGCGGGCGGGGCATTGCTAAGCCCCGCCCATGCCTATTGACGATTTACCCTCCACCACCATCGACACACCGTTCGACGCGGCGCTGTCCGAACGCTACCTCGTCTATGCGCTGTCGACGATCACCGCGCGCTCGCTGCCGGATGTCCGCGACGGGCTGAAGCCGGTCCATCGGCGTTTGCTGTGGGCGATGCGCCTGCTGCGGCTCGACCCCGCCGGCGCCTACAAGAAATCGGCGCGAGTCGTCGGCGACGTCATCGGCAAATACCACCCGCACGGCGATCAGAGCGTCTACGACGCAATGGTCCGCCTCGCGCAGGATTTCGCGCTGCGTTATCCGCTGGTCGACGGACAGGGCAATTTCGGCAACATCGACGGCGATAACGCCGCCGCCTACCGCTACACCGAAGCGCGGCTGACCAAGATCGCGATCCAGCTGATGGCCGGCCTCGACGAGGGCTCGGTCGACTTCAAGCCGACGTACAATGGCGAGGAGGAAGAACCCGAAGTCTTCCCCGGCCTGTTCCCCAATTTGCTCGCCAATGGCGCAAGCGGGATCGCGGTCGGGATGGCAACGTCGATCCCGCCGCACAACGTCAGCGAACTGATCGACGCGGCGGAGCATCTGGTCGACAATCCCAAGGCCGAAGACAGCGCGCTGATGGACTTCGTCGCCGGGCCGGATTTCCCGACCGGCGGCGTGCTCGTCGACAGCCGCGAAAGCATCGCTTCGGCCTATGCGACCGGTCGCGGAAGCTTCAGGCTCCGCGCTTCGATTTCGATCGAGCGCGAGAAGGGCGGCGGCTGGCACCTGCTGGCGAGCGAGATTCCCTACGGCGTTCAGAAGGGCCGACTGATCGAACAGATCGCGGCACTGATCGCCGACAAGAAGCTGCCGATCCTCGCCGACGTAAAGGACGAAAGCGACGATCAGGTCAGGTTGATCCTCGAACCGCGGGCGCGGACGGTCGACCCGGAGCTACTGCTCGAAAGCCTGTATCGGTTGACCGATCTCGAAATTCGCTTCCCGCTCAATTTGAACGTGCTCGACGCGACCCGGACGCCGGGCGTAATGAGCCTTAAACAGGCGCTGACCGCCTGGCTCGCCTTCCAGATCGAGGTGCTGGTCCGACGCAGCCAGGTCCGCATCGGCAAGATCGACGAGCGCGTCGAACTGCTCGAGGGGTTTCTGATCGCCTTCCTCAACCTCGACCGGGTGATTGAGATCATCCGCACCGAGGACGAGCCCAAGCCGGTGATGATCGCCGAATTCGCGCTCACCGACCGGCAGGCCGAAGCAATCCTCAACATGCGCCTGCGCCAATTGCGCCGGCTCGAGGAAATGGAGATAGCCAAGGAGCGCGACGCGCTGGCCAGGGAACGCGACGAGCTGGCGAAGCTGATCGAGAGTCCCGCGCGGCAGCGGACCCGGCTCAAGCGCGACCTCGCGTCGCTCAAGGACAAGTTTGGCGACGATCGCCGAACCCGGATCGAGGAAGTCGCTCCGGCGCGCGAGATCGACTGGTCGGCGATGATCGAGAAGGAGCCGATCACGGTCATCCTGTCGCAGCGCGGCTGGATCCGGGCGATGAAGGGCCATCTTGCGCTCGAACAGGTCGCCGACCTCAAATGGCGCGAGGGCGACGAGCCGTTCATTCATTTTCACGCACAGACTACCGACCGGTTGGCGTTGTTTGCATCCAACGGACGGGCGTACACGTTGGCCGGCGACAAATTGCCCAGCGCGCGCGGCTTTGGCGAGCCGGTGCGCTTGCTCATCGACCTTGAGGGCGAGGTCGAGATCGTCCAGCTGCTGGTCGCCCGGCCGGGGCTCAAGCTGCTGGTCGCCTCGTCGGACGGGCGCGGGTTCGTCACTTCGGGCGAAGCGACGCTGGCCGAGACCCGCAAGGGCAAGCAGCTGGTCAATCTACGCCCGAGCGCGCGCGTAGCGGTGGTGCGCGCCATCCCCGATAACGCAGATGCGGTCGCGGTGGTCGGTGAGAACCGCAAACTGCTGGTGTTCACGATTGGCGAGCTGCCCGAGCTCGCGCGCGGTCAGGGGGTGACGCTCCAGCGCTATCGTGACGGCGGTCTGTCGGACGTCATTGCGTTCAGCCTGGCCGAAGGTCTCAGCTGGGCCCTTGGCGGCGAAACCGGGCGGACCAGGACGGAAACCGACCTCACCGCGTGGCGGGCGGCGCGGGGTGCGGCCGGGCGCATGCCGCCGATCGGCTTTCCGCGGGCCAATCGATTCACTTGAAATGGCGTGCCTAACCTAGGTTAAAATACGTAGAAACCGGCATTAATTGGGCTGACGGCAAGAGAGAATTAACACCTCTCGTTCAAAGCGGCGGACATGCCGGCTGCAGCCCACCGCCTGTCGAGTGCCGAAAGGCACCGGCGGCCGGACAATTCGAGCGCGAAACCGCACCTTGCGTCGGCGGACGATACCAGCTTGCTTGGTGCGTTGCCGATCGCGGCGGCAATCATCGAACGCCACGACGACGGGCGGCTTGAGGTTGCAGCGCATAATGGCCGGTTTTTCGAAACGGTGCGGCAATCGACCTGCGATGCGGATGACTGGAATCAGGCCGACTGTATGAAGGCCGGCCCGATCTCCGACTCGATCCATCGCTTTTTCGACGGGATCGACGTCACCGGCGAGCTCGATTTCAAGGACGGCGACGGCGTTTCCTGCCGCTATTTCCGGGTCAAGCTCGCGCCTTTGCCGACGAGGAAAGGTCGACCAGCGCGCTCGTTGCTGAGCGTCGTCGACCGCACGATCGAGGTCCAGGCCGAACGGACATTGCGCGCCGAGATGCTGCGCGACAGTCTGACTGGCTTGCCCAATCGTCTCGCCTTCACCGAGGCTGTCGAGAAGGCCGGCGAACGCGCCGCGCGGGATCTTGAACATGCCGTGCTGGTTGTCGACATGCTGCGGTTCAGCCGAATCAACGAATCGATGGGCAGCCTCGCCGGCGACGAGCTGCTGATCACGTTTGCCCGTAGGCTGATCCTGGCGTTGCGTGCCGGGGACGTCCTGGCGCGCACTGGCGGCAATGAGTTCGGAGTGCTCGTCTCGCTTCGGCGCGGGATCGAAGATGCGCTGAAGGCGGCCGATCGGATTCAGCAGGTGATGGCGACCCCGTTCAAACTTTCGGACCTGGAGATTCGTGTCGAGTGCGCGATCGGGGTCGCGCTGATGCATGCCGGACAAGATTCGGAAGAACTGTTCCGCAACGCTCAATTCGCGGTCAAGCAGGCCAAGCTCGCCGGCAAACCGCAGGTCTATGAACCGAAGCAGGCGACCGAGGCGCGGCGGCGCTTTTCGATCGAAACCGAACTGCGTCGGGCGCTCGACAAGGACGAGCTTGAGCTCTTCTACCAGCCGTTGATCGACTTGAAATCGGGGGAAGTGACTGGCTTCGAAGCCCTGGCGCGCTGGACCCACGAGGACCGCGGCGAGATCAGTCCGACCGAATTCATCCCGGTTGCCGAGGAAAGCGGGCTGATCCTCCAGCTCGGCCGCTGGGCGATGGATAGCGCGGCGCGCACGCTCGCTGGCTGGGATCAACAGGCTGGCGAAAAGCTTCCACTCTATGTTGGAGTCAATTTGAGCGCGATCCAGGTCGCGCGCGACGACATCGCCGGAATGGTCGAAAGCGCTCTGAAATCGAGCGGCCTCAACGGCAATCGTCTGACGCTCGAGCTGACCGAAAGCTCGATTGTCCAGGACCCGGTGCGCGCGACGCGGGTGTTTGATGCGCTGAAAGCGCTCGACGCGACGGTCGCGATGGACGATTTCGGAACCGGCTATTCGAGCCTTGCTTACTTGCAGCGGCTGCCGATCGACGTGCTCAAGATCGATCGGAGTTTCGTTTCCGGGATGATGATCGATCCGGACAGCGTCGCGATCGTCCGCGCGGTCCTGGGCCTCGCCGAAGCCCTCGGCATGTCGACTACCGCCGAGGGCATTGAGACGGTCGAGCTTGCGACGACGCTCGCGACGCTCGGCTGCGCCTCGGGCCAGGGTTTCTATTTCGCCAAGCCGCTCGAGGCCTCGGAGGCGCTCGATTATTGGAAATCGCGCCGCCGCCAAGCGTCGCCTGCGTTCAGAAGCTCGGAATAGGCAGCGGGGCGACGATTTCGCCCGGCCACCCCAAAGGTCTTCTCGATACTCCGTAAAAGTTGTGGTGCTCGGCAATCCGGCGGGTGAACTCCTATGCGTAAGTCTCGGACGGGAGCGCGGCGCAGGGCCGCGGCCGCCAGCAGCGATACCTGCAATCGCGTTGGAGTTCGGCTTGCCCAGGTAATCACGGGCGAGCGCGACAGGACCATTCCCGTACTCGGGGACCAGACTCGCCAGTGGCCCTCGGCGATGCCGATGTCGCAGTCGCGCAGCGCCCCGATCGCGCCGTCGCCATAAAGCCAGGCCGGCGCAACGAACCCGGCAATCGGACGGCCGGTAATATCCTCCAGCAAGGCGCGACCGCGTTCGATCCGTGATCGCGACTCACCGCGGTCAAGAGCGAGAAACTCTCCTTCGCCAGCGGTCATCCAACGCGCGCGCAGCGAGTCTCTTGTTCGATGGTGGACGGTGGCATCCCGGTGGAAAAAGCCGTGAAGAAAGGGCTCAAGGCCGGATGCTACCCATTGCCGCAGCCTGGTCGCGAATGCGCTTCCGGGGACGATTGGACAATCGCCCCAATGATTGGGCACGACGAGCAACGCGATTCGATTGCCAACGTACGGCGCGAGCGTGTCGAGGAGCTGGTCGACCTCGCTTTCGAACCGAGGCCCGACGTCGTGAATCGATGCGAGGAGCAGGCGCTGTACCATCGATCGCCGTCTGGCCGTCCGAGATGCATTTCGCCAGCCGTCTCACCGGTGGTGAACAAAGCTTCACTTGAAGTTCATGGGCGTCTGTCGGCTTCCGCTCCGCGATGCGGATCGTTGACGTTTGCGCCTTTTACACATCCTCCGGTGGCGGAGTTCGCACTTACATTGACGCGAAGTTAAAAGCCTCGTCACGGCTCGGCCATGAAATGATCGTGATCGCGCCCGGTGAGCGGGAAAGCGTCGTTTGCCGTGGCCCTGGCGCTTATATTGCGACCATTCCGGCGCCTCTTTTGCCGGTCGATCGGCGCTATCGCTATTTCCATGACGAACAGGCGCTGCATCGGGCGCTCGATGTTTGGCGTCCCGACCATCTCGAAGCGTCGTCACCATGGTCGAGCGCGGCAATGGCCGGCCGTTGGCAAGGCGCGGCCACGCGATCGCTGGTCATGCATTGCGATCCGTTGGCAGCCTATGCCTATCGCTGGTTCGGGGGATTCGCGACGACCAACGCCATCGACCGGCTCTTCAGCTGGTTCTGGCGACATTTGCGTCGCCTTGATGCAATGTTCGACCTTGTCGTCTGCGCCAACCGTCAGCTCGCGCGCCGCCTCGATTGTGGCGGAATCGGTAAGGCGGAAACGGTCGCAATGGGCGTGGAGGCGGGTGTCTTCTCGCCGTCTTTGCGCTCGCCTGAATTGCGCGCTTCGGCACTCCAGTCGCTGGGGCTGGGCCACGACGCGACACTGTTGATCGGTATCGGCCGGCTTTCATCGGAGAAGCGGTGGGACATGGTCATCCGGGCGGTCGAGGAGATCGCAAGTACAAGGCCGGTGGGTTTGTTGCTGGTGGGCGAAGGCTCGCGCCACAACCGGCTCAAACGAATGGCTGAAAAGTCCGGCAGTGCCGTCGTGCTGCCGGCATTAACCGACCGGAGCGAGCTGGCGCGGCTCCTCGCCAGCGCCGACGCGCTCGTCCACGGTTGCGAAGCGGAGACCTTCTGCATGGTGGCGGCCGAAGCCCGGGCGAGCGGTATTCCACTCATTGTGCCCGATCGCGGCGCCGCGGTCGATCAGGTCGTTGGTGAAGCTGGCGGTATCTATCGCGCGGGTAACCAGCGAGCGCTCCAGCGCGCCATCGGCGACTTTATCGATGGCGGGGCGGAACAGCAGCGGATGCGGGCGATGCGACATAGCGACGTGCGGACAATTGAAGAGCATTTCGGGCAGCTGTTCGCCCGTTATTCTCAATTGCGTTCGGAGCGCCGAGCCGAGCCGAGTCACGCTCGCTCCATCAGGCTAGTGGCTGATTGTCACACTCGCCAGCTAGGCGGACGGGATTGCGCTACGGCGCCGATCACTTGAGGACGTCATGCTAGACTCGGATTCGATGAATTATTTTCGCCGCCGGGAGCTTGTCGAGCGGGCCGCGGCGAAATCCGCCACGACCACCGCGGCTCGCGGACTGCACCAGGAACTCGCGCGGAGCTACGCCGACCTGCTGCGGAACGGCGCGCTTACCCGGATTTCTGAAATCAGGCGTTAGCCGTTCAGCGCCAATGCCAACGCATCAGCGACGATTCGCTCGAACTCCTCGCCCTTGGGAAAGCCGGCCGCGAGCCATTGCTGCTCGATGCTGCGCAGCGTGCGGGCAATGATCGGGCCCTCGGGCAAGCCGCGCGCCATGAGCGCACCGCCGCTGATTGGCAGGCGCGGCGCTTTCCAGGCGGCGATCACTTTCGCCGCGTCAGCGTCCCCAGCGAGCAGCAGCCGGTCGACGGCGCAGTCGCTGCCGACGCGATAGGCGAGAGCCTGGGGAGTGGATTCCAGATCCCCGGTCACCGCACAGGCCAGTCGTTTCCGGGCCTTGTTCGACAGTTTGAGTCGCGCGGCGATCGATTCGGCCAGTGCGGGATCGCGCGGCAGCAGCGCCGCGAAGCGCCGGAGCGCCAACGGTTCGATATTCGCGCCGCGTTCGGCCGCGATCAAAGTTTCAAGATCTCGCAGGCGCTTGGCCTCGATCTCGGGCAGTACCGGTTTCAAGATTCCGCGCCCGAGCATGATCCCGACCGTCGTCGCGGGATCGGCCAGGCCGAGGAGCTTGAGAAGTTCGTCGGCGATGCGTTCGCGTGACAAGGCCATGAGGTCGTTGGCACGGGCCGCGCAGGCATCGAGCGCGGGCTTGTCGGGTGCGCCCGAACCGAACCGCGCGTGGAAGCGGAAAAATCGGAGGATCCGCAAGTGGTCCTCGGCAATCCGTTCAAGCGGCTTGCCGATGAAGTGGATGTGGCCGGTCTGGAGGTCGTCGAGGCCGCCGAAAAAGTCGAAAATCTCACCGGTTTCAGGGTCGGCAAGCAGCGCGTTGATGGTAAAATCGCGCCGTGCCGCATCTTCCTTCCAGTCGTCGGTGAAAGCGATGGTCGCGCGCCGGCCGTCCGTCGAAACATCGCGGCGAAGCGAGGTGATTTCGACCGTTTGGCCATCGCTGACGGCGGTCACCGTACCATGATCGATGCCGGTGGGAATCGTCTTGATGTTGGTCGCTTCGAGCCGCGCGATGACCTCGGCCGGCGGGAGTCGGGTCGCGAGATCGATATCGCTGACCGGAAAGCCGACAAGATCGTCGCGGACCGCGCCGCCGACGTAGCGGGTGAGCCCTTCGCTCGAGCCGAGCGCCTTCAGCAGCTTGCGCATGCCGCGCCGCTTGCGCCATTTCGCGGCGTCGAGCCTCAGCTCCATTGCAGCCTGCGCGAGAGATTGACGATCATCGCCGCGGTTGCCCCCCAGATCCGCCGCTCGTTCCACATGATTTCGTAATAGTGGCGCTCGCGGCCCTGGAACAAGGCGCTGCGTCGTTGCTGGTTCTCCGGATCGAGCAAATGGCCGAGCGGAGCTTCGAACCAATCGGCGACCTCATGTTCATGCCGCTCAAGCGGCAGGTCGGGCGGGACGACCCCGATCACCGGACCGACGACGTAGTGGGTCACGGTGCGATAAGGTTTCAACTCGCCCACGACCTCGACCGCGTTCGGCGCCAGCCCGAGTTCCTCATGCGCTTCGCGAAGCGCCGCGGCGACGGCATCTTCGCCGGGGTCGATGCGGCCGCCGGGAAAGGCGACTTGTCCAGCGTGAGTGCGTAGATGCTCGCGCCGGACGGTCAATATGACTCCGGGCGCGGGTCGGTCGGTGATCGCGATGAGCACCGCCGCGGGGACGCCGGCCTGATTGCCGAGTTCGACGAGGTCGCCATCAAGTGGCGGCAGGGCCGAGGGCGCGGAGAGGGCAGCGCGGAGTCGATCAGCCAGGCTCATCTGTCGCTCCGAGCGGGAAGAATGTGCCTTCACTCCATACGCCCGGCGGGCGGTGCCCTTCTTCGACCGCAATCTCGGCGAGCTCATAGTAGACCGTGCGCGTCAGCTCGGCCTCGAGGCCGTGGCGAACGAGCAGGCGCGGTGACGGGCCGGTGTCGGTCGCGACAACCGACAACGGGTGGACCGAATCGAGCATCACTGCGTCGCCACTGTCGAGCTTGAACGCGATTCGCCGGCCGCGGCCGTGGCCCTCGCTGGTCATTTCGATCGCCCGAAAGGCTGTCGCCTCGACATCGATCTCGAGCTTCTCGACCGGCGTCACCAGCAAGTGACGGCCGTCGGGCTCGCGCCGCAGCACGGTCGCGAACAACCGCACCATCGCCGGCCGGCGGATAGGCGCGCCATCGTGAAACCAGGTGCCGTCGCGCCCGATGCGCATGCCCGAATGGCCGCAGCGCTCCGGATCCCATTGGTCGACCGGGGGCAAGCGACGCTGATCGATCAGCGTCTGCAGGTCGGCAAAGCTCAGTCCCTGGAGGTCGATCGGTGGCCGGGTCTCGGGCATGCCGCTCCTGTTGTCATTGCCGGTGAAGCGAAGCAATGACGATCCATGGCCGAAGCACGCACCGCCATTGTGACCGGCGCCGGCAAGCGCATCGGAAGGGAAATCGCCCGGGCATTGCTCGACGACGCCTGGAATGTCGTCGGTCACGTCCATCACGACGATGATGATCCTCCGGACGGCGCGATCAAGGTTGCGGCGGATCTGTGCCACGCGGAGTCGGCGGACCGTATTTTCGCGGCTGCGGAAGCGCTGCCGCCGGTACGCTTGCTAATCAACAACGCCGCGCGCTTTAGCCACGACGGCTTCGGCGAATTCGAAGCGGGAGAATTCGATGCGCACATGGCGGTCAACGTCCGGGCGCCGGCTCAGCTGATCGAGCGCTTCGCACAGGCGCACGACCCGGCGGCCGACGCTTTGATCGTCAATTTGCTCGACGCCAAGCTGGCCGCGCCCAACCCGGATTTCTTGAGTTACACCTTGTCCAAGCAGGCGCTCGCCGGCCTGACCGAGCTCGCGGCCCGCGCGCTTGCGTCTCGCGGGATTCGCGTCAACGGCATTGCGCCTGCCCTGATGCTGCGTTCAAGCGGACAGACCGAGGAGAATTTCGCAACGATGCATGGCCACAATCCGCTCAATCGCAGCGTCGGGCCCGACGACGTGATCGGCGCTGTCCGCTATCTGATTGAAGCGCGCTGTGTGACCGGACAGGTGCTCGTGATCGATTCGGGTCAGCGCTTTCTCGCGCTCGAGCGCGACGTTCAGTTCCTTGGCGCGCAATGACCGGGCCCATCCTACTCGGCCTGGTGCCTGATCACTTGAAAGTGCGCTCGGCGCGAATCGTCCTCGATTCGCTGGAAGTGCAGGCCGACATTGGTTTCCACGATTTCGAAGTCGGCGCCCCCCAACGCCTGCTGATCGGTGTCGAGGTCTGGCTTGAAGATCCCGCGCAGCCTGCCGGTGACGACCCGGCGCAAGCCTGGAATTACGACTTTCTGCGCAAAGAGGTCGAGGAACTGGCGTCGGCGCGGCGCTACAATCTGCAAGAGACTCTCGCCCACGCCATCTTCGACCGCGTTGCCGGCTTTCGCGGAGTGAGGCACTTGCGCGTGCGGACTTCGAAGCCCGATGTCTATCCCGAAGCCGCTGGCGTAGGGATTGAAATCGCTTCTTTTACGGGCGCTTGGCCCAAGACTTGAAGATCGGTTGGGCGGAGTTGGGGGTTCACGCCTTCCGCCTGTGGAACAAAATGCATTGCGCGACCTTTGAGCCGGATATAATGAGGCGCCCTTGCTGCCGATGATATGTTGATACATCAGTAGTTTTGTCGTGTTGACGGGGTGTGAGTTCAAGCGCCCCAGTTTGGCCGTGGCATTCACGGCGTTTCGGGGAGAATTGCGGCTTAATGTCTTACGCCCAACGCAAGGAACTCAGTGGCAACCGTACGCTGTCGATCATCCTGGTCGTAGTGCTCCAATTCGCACTGGGTTATGCGATCATCACCGGCCTCGCGTATAATGTGATCAAGAAGGCCACCGAGGATCTCAAGACGTTCGACGTCGAGGAGCAGCCGCCGCCCCCGGAAGAGCCGCCGCCGCCGCCGAAGGACATGCCGGACACGCCGCCGCCGCCGACGATGCCGCCGTCGATCGTGCAGACGATTGCGCCTCCGCAACCTATTCAGATGGTCGTCGCGCCAAGTCCGCCGATCATTGCGCCGGTGGCACCGGCGCCGCCGCCGCCACCGCCGCCGCCGCGTAAGACGGTGTCGGCCCAGAGCGCGAAGGGTGACTTGCGGACCTTGTTCAGCCCAGACGATTATCCCGCTTCGGCTCAGGCGGCTGGAGCCGAGGGTACCGCGCGCGCTACACTGACCATCGGTACCGACGGACGGGTGGTGAGTTGCAACATCACGCAGTCGAGCGGCAACAGCTCGCTCGATTCGGCAACCTGCAATATTTTAAGGCGCCGGGCCAAGTTCGTCCCGGCTCGCGACAGCAATGGCAACGCCACGACCGACACGGTGAGCACGCCAGCAATCGTTTGGCGTCTTGAAGGCGAATAAATCTAACAATCTTAACTGGATCTCAGAAGGAAAGTACCGAAATGCAAGCAGCAGCAGCTCCCGCAGCCAATGCGAATCCTTATGGTCTAATCCCCGCGCTCAAGCAGGGCGGCATCATCGCGATCTCGGTGTTCGCAGTCCTGGTGCTGATGTCCGTTTTCTCGTTCTACATCCTGTTCACCAAGCTGATGCAGCAGCAGAAGGTCATTGCGCAGGGCCGCAAGGTCCGCTCGAGCTTCTGGAATTCGCCCAACTTGCGTGAGGCCGCGACCAAGCTCGAGGCGCGCAGCGCTTATCGCGCGATCGTCGAAGACGCGCTCCTCGCCCAGGACCAGCATGGTAAACTGACCGACCCGATCGATCAGCATGACTGGATGGCGAATAGCCTCGCCCGCAGCCAGGGCGCGATCAACTCGCGGCTTGGTGAAGGTCTGGCGTTCCTCGCCACCGTTGGTTCGACCGCTCCGTTCATCGGTCTGTTCGGAACCGTCGTCGGCATCTACCGCGCGCTGATCAAGATCGGCGCGGCAGGACAGGCGTCGATCGACGCGGTCGCCGGTCCGGTCGGTGAAGCGCTGATCATGACCGCGCTCGGCCTGGTCGTCGCTGTTCCGGCGGTGCTCGCCTACAACTGGCTGATCCGCCGCAACAAGTCGATCATGGAGGACCTCGCGGCCTTCACCAACGACTTGCACGGTTATCTGATGTCGGGCGGTGCGGTGAAGCCGCGCCTCGGTGGCGGCCCGGACGGCCGTTCGAGCGCCCAGACGAGGACCGGCGCAGCTCCGGCCCGGCCGGGCACCGAGCCGGTTCGCGCCCCGACCACCGCCGAGTAAGGCTGAACCAACCGGGCCGGCCGCAGCCGGCCCGGATCCGCCCTACTGAAAGGAAAGTTTCGACCAGATGGCATTCAATGTAGGTTCCCCGGACGACGAAGACGTTCCGATGTCCGACATCAACGTCGTTCCGTTCACGGACGTGATGTTGGTGCTCGTGATCATCTTTTTGATCGCCGTTCCGGTGGTCGTCCAGTCGATCCCGATCAAACTGCCGAGCGTGCGCTATGAAGCGACCACGACCAAGCCCGACAATGTCTCGCTGACGGTGCGCAATGGCCCTGGCGGGACATGCGAAGTTTATTGGCTGATGAAGAAGGTCAGCCAGAAGGACTTGCTCGACATGGCCGTCAAGAAACTCGAGGATCAGATCAAGAAGGTCGGCGGGGTTCAGAACATCAACGAAGAGAATATGCCGGAGGCCCACATCCGCGGCGACGTGAACACGCAGTATAAGTGCATTGGCGCCGCGATCATCACCATGCAGCAGGCCGGTTTCCAGCGGGTTGGATTCATTTCCGAGCCGCCGCCGCTTGCCGGCGTCCGGGCCGAGTAGGAGTTAGCCGCCATGACAATGCAAACCACCAGCGACAATTCGTCTGGCGAGCCGATGATGGATATCAACACGACGCCGTTGATCGACGTCATGTTGGTGCTCCTGATCATGTTGATCATCACCATCCCGATGCAGACCCATGCGGTGAAACTCGATCTGCCGACCTGCTCCAATTGCCCAACACCCAAGGCAATCAGCAACGAGATTGCGATCACTCGCG
>DATFUB010000131.1:0-14544 GCA_035261225.1 Sphingomicrobium sp. | reverse complement strand
GCCTGGTCGAGGATTATATGATCGCCGCCAACGTCGCCGTCGCGCGCGCGCTCGAGGCGAAGAAGGCACCGGTCATGTACCGCGTCCACGAGCCGCCGAGCCGCGAGAAACTGGTCGCGCTCAAGGACTATCTCCTGACCTTCGGGGTTGAATTCGCGCTCGGCCAGGTGGTCAAGCCCGGCACCTTCAACCGGATCATCGAGCGCGTCGGCGACGGGGACGGCCGCGAGGAGATCATGGAGCAATTGCTCCGGACCCAGATGCAGGCGCGTTACGCGCCCGACCGGCTCGGCCATTTCGGGCTGGCGCTCGCGAGCTACGCCCATTTCACGTCGCCGATCCGGCGCTACGCCGACCTCCTCGCCCACCGTTCGCTGGTCGACGCCTACAAGCTCGGCGACGGCGGGCTGCCGAAGGGTGAAGACGAGAAGTTCGCCGCGATCGGCGAACAAATCTCGATGCTCGAAAGGCGCGCGATGGAGGCCGAGCGCGATACCATCGACCGCTATGTCGCGGCGTTCCTTGCCGACCGCGTCGGGCAATTGGTCGAATGCCGGATCAGCGGGGTCCAGCCGTTCGGTTTCTTCGCCACGGTCGACAATCTCGGCGGCGACGGGCTGTTGTTCGCCAAGGATTTGGGCCGCGAATATTTCCGTTACGACGAAGCCGCGCGGCAATTGGTCGGCGACGAGACCGGCGAAACCTACAAGATCGGCCAGCGGCTGACGCTGCGCCTGGCCGAGGCAAATCCGGTGTCGGGCTCGCTCCGGTTCGAGCTGCCGGAAGGCAGCTACGGCGGGCCGTCGCGCCCACGCACCGATCGTCAGCGCCCGACCGGCCGTCGCGGCCGACCGGCCAACATTCGTCACAATAACAAGCGGCGCTGACCCTTTGGTATGGGTCGCGCGCTCGCGGTTTGGGGCGTATTGCCCGCGCGACTCAGAGGGAGCGCTCCATGGCCTATAAGATCGCGATCATCATCGGCAGCCTGCGCAAGGACAGTCTCAATCGGAAGGTGGCGCGATCGATCTGCGCGCTTCGCAACGATAATCTCGATTGCTCGATGATCGAGATCGGCGATCTGCCGCTCTACAACCAGGACCTCGACACGAATCCCCCCGAACAGTGGACCCGCTTCCGCCAGCAGATCGCGGCGAGCGACGGCGTCTTGTTCTGCAGCCCCGAGTATAATCGCGGCGTCCCGGGCGTGCTCAAGAATGCGATCGACGTTGGCTCGCGGCCGTACGGGCAGAGCGTGTTCGACAAGAAGCCCGGAGCGATCGTCACCGCGTCGCCGGGTAGCATCGGCGGGTTCGGGTCCAACCATCAGATTCGCCAGGCGGCGGTATTCCTGAACATGCCGATCATGCAGCAGCCCGAAGCCTATCTCGGCCACGTCAGCGACAACAGCTTCGACGATAGCGGTTGCCTCAAGGAAGGGCCGCTTAAGGACCTGATCACCGTCCTCGCACATGCCTTCCACGACTGGGTCGACATGATCCACCGGTCGCGTGCCGCACTGGCCGAAGATTCGGCGCATGCGGCGAAGGCCCGGGAACACGTCTGACACTTGGCGAGTCCTTTGACCGCGCGCTAATCCAGCGCGACCAATCCAGGGAGGAACGCCAATGGATTTTCGACACCTCGAAAAATATGAGCCACAGCTTCGGGCGCTGTTGCGGATCATGACCGCGCTGCTGTTCATGGAGCACGGCCTGGCCAAGCTGATCCATTTCCCAGTGGCCCAGCCCGGCGTTCCCGATCCGCTGCCAACGATCCTCGTTGCCGCCGCCTGGATTGAGACCGTCGGCGGCGCGCTGATCGCCGCCGGATTGTTCACGCGGTTGGCCGCGTTCATTTGCGCCGGCGAGATTGCGATCGGCTATTTCATGTTCCACTTCCCGAAGAGCTTCTGGCCGATCGTGAATATGGGCGAAGGCGCAATCCTGTTCTGCTTCGTCTTCCTCTACCTCGCCGCGGCTGGTCCGGGCGCGTGGAGCATCGACGGAACGCGGGCGAAGCGGGTCAGGTAACTTTCGCGCGCGCCTTGAAGCGCGGCTGATCCCATTCGCGGGATTGCATGATCTCGCCAAGGATTTCGGCCGCGCGCCAGGCGTCCGCGAAGCGATTGTAAAGCGGCGCGAAGCCGAAGCGCAGCAGGTCCGGCGCGCGGAAATCGCCGACCACCCCGCGCGCGATCAGGGCCTGCATGACGGCATAGCCTTCCGGGTGGGCGAAGACGACGTGGCTGGCGCGTTCGGCCGGGTCGCGCGGTGAGGCGAGGCGGAGCGCGCCCCCGCAGCGCGCCTCGACCTCGTCGATGAACAGCCGCGACAGCGTGCGCGCCTTCCCCTCGACGTCGGCCACGGCGATCCCGTCGAACGTCGCGAGTCCCGCGTCGAGTGCCGCCAGCGCGAGGATTGATGGCGTGCCGGTGAGGAATTTGAGGATGCCGTCGGCAGGCCGGTAATCGTCTTCGAACGCGAAGGGATCGGCATGGCCGAACCAGCCCTGCAGCGGTGGCCGAAGCTCGCCTTGCAAATGCTCGGCGACGAACAGGAATGCCGGCGCACCGGGGCCGCCGTTGAGATATTTGTAGCCGCAGCCGACCGCGAGGTCGCAGCCAGTTTCGTTGAGGTCGAGCGCGATCGCCCCGGCGCTGTGCGACAGGTCCCAGACGGTGAGCGCGCCGGCCGCGTGGGCCGCGGCGTTGATCGCGGCCATGTCGTGGATTGCGGCGCTACGGTAATCGACGTGGGTCAGAGTAACGACCGCTGTGTCCGCATCGATTGCGCCCATGACCTCTTCCGCCGGCACTGCCTTGAGCGTCAGGCCGAGCAATTCGGCGAGTCCCTGGGCGACATAAAGGTCGGTCGGGAAATTGTGCTGTTGGGTGAGAATTGTCCGGCGGTCGGGCCGCGCCTGGACTGCCGCGGCGAGGAGCTTGAACAGGCAGACGCTGGTCGAATCTGCAATCAAAAGCTCGCTCGGTTTAGCCCCCACGATTGGCGCGAGCCTCGCTGCAATCCGCGTCGGCCATTCGATCCATCCGTGCCTGTTCCAGCTCCCGATGAGGTCGTCGCCCCATTCGCGCGCCGTAACACGCGCGAGCCGGTCGGCAGTCGCGGCCGGAAGCGCGCCAAGCGAATTGCCGTCGAGATAGATTAGACCTTCCGGCAACCGAAACCGATCGCGAGCGAAGACGAGTGGATCAGCGGCGTCGAGCGCGCGAGCTTCGTCCAGCGTCAGAGCGCGAGGTCCTTTTCCGTGAGTTGGTGGAAGTCCGCCGGATCGTACAGCCGGAAAACGCCGCCTTTAGCGGTCGCTGCAACTACCGCGAGTTTACGCGCGGGCGTGAGCCAGACCGCCTCGACGCCGGCGAGATCGCGCGAGACCCAGACCTGGGTTCCGTCCTCGAACTTACCAAAGAGCAGGCCGTAGGTCGTCGGGTCCTTATCCGTTCGTCCCGGGCGTTTGACCACAGCCGCATAAAGGCCGATGGCGCGGGCACTCGATTGATCTTCGATCGCGGCATCCGCTGCGTAACTGACATCATCGGATATTTTGCCCGTGGGCTCGATCCAGTTGACGATTTCGAAATCCGTATTCGGCAGAACTCTCCGACTTACACCCGTGCTGCCATCTACGATTAGCCGGTTGCGCTCATCGCTGCCACGGTATGGGCCGCTGAAAGAGCCTCCGCCATTGCCGCCATCGCCCCGGAGAATCGGAATCGTAAAAAAGCGGGTGCCTTCAACCGTGTCGATATTCCCGAAAGTCAGAGTGGCGCCTGATTTGTCACGGGCGATTTGCTGGGGTTGGCCGTCGTCACGGCGCTCATAGCCGCAGGCGGAAAGCGATATCAGGAACAGAATCGGCAGCGCATAACGCATCGTATTCCCCCTTAGAGCTTCGGCAGGGTCACGCCCTTCTGCCCCATATATTTGCCGGCGCGGTCGGCGTAGCTGACCTCACACGGCTCATTGCCCTGTAGGAATAGAAACTGGCACGCGCCTTCGTTGGCGTAAACTTTCGCCGGCAGCGGCGTGGTGTTCGAGAATTCGAGCGTCACATGCCCCTCCCAGCCGGGCTCGAGCGGGGTGACGTTCACGATGATCCCGCACCGCGCATAGGTCGATTTGCCGAGGCAGATGACGAGCACGTCGCGCGGCACGCGGAAATATTCAACCGTGCGGGCGAGTGCAAAACTGTTGGGCGGGATGATGCACACGTCGGTCTTGCGGTCGACGAAGCTGTTCGAATCGAAGTTCTTGGGGTCGACGACGGCGCTGTCGACATTGGTGAAAATCTTGAAGTCATCGGCGACCCGCGCGTCATAGCCGTAGGACGACAGGCCGTAACTGATGCAGCCGTCGGCCCGCTGGGCCTCGACAAACGGCTCGATCATCGCATGAGCGAGCGCCTGCTCGCGAATCCAGCGGTCCGATAAAATCGACATTCCGATGGCCTAACGGGGCGGTTGGAAGCCTTCAATTTGGGCCGGATTATTTCTGTGGATGAAGGTCGCGTGACGATTTCCGGACGGCTTTGCGATTCGTGCACAATCAATCCACAGGCCCTGTCGTTTGTGCTATGTTTGTTCTCGTTGGGTGTGGGGACACGCCAGCCTAGAGGATTGGCCATGGCTGAAGTTGTCCGCATTGCCGAGTCTGCGTCTGAACCGGCACTCCAAACCCTCCCCCAGAATATCGAGGCGGAAGCCGCGCTGCTCGGCGCGCTGATGATCGACAACCGGCTGGTCGAGGACGTCCAGCTCAAGCTCCGCCCCGAGCATTTCTTCGAGCCGCTGCACGGGCGGATTTACGAATCGATCTTGCGCATGACCGACAACAATCGGGTCGCCAACCCGGTGACGTTGCGGCCTTTGTTCGACGCCGATGAGGCGATGAAGGAAGTCGGCGGACCGGCCTATCTCGCGCAGCTTACGGGATCGGGCGCGGCGATCATCGGCGCGCGCGACTTCGCGGCGCAGATTTACGATCTCGCCTTGCTGCGCGCGTTGGTCGGGGTGGGCCGCGACCTGGTCGAAGGTGCGCTCGACACCAGCGAAGTGATCGCCCCGCTCGAACAAATCGAAAAGGCCGAGACCGAGCTCTACAAGGTGGCGGAAGAGGGCGGGGTCGAAGGCAAGGCCAAGAGCTTCGCCGACGCGTCCAAGCTTGCGCTCGAAATGGCCGAGCGCGCGCTCAACAGCGGCGGCCATCTGTCGGGCTTCACCACCGGGCTCAACAGCATGAACGCCAAGATCGGCGGCATGCATAAGTCCGATCTGGTGATCGTCGCCGGCCGCCCCGGCATGGGCAAGAGCGCGTTGGGCACCAACATGGCCGTCGCCGCGGCGCAACGGTTCCTGCGCGACGCCGAGGATGGGATCGCGCCGGAAAAATCGGCCGGCGCGCCGGTGGTGCTGTTCAGCCTCGAAATGTCGGCCGATCAGCTCGCCACGCGTATTCTCGCCGAGCAATCGGGGATCACGTCGGAGAATTTGCGGACCGGGCGGATCACCCAGCACGAGTTCCGCGATCTCGCCCGCGCCGCGGCCGAGCTGCAGAGCCTCCCTTTGTACATCGACGACACGCCGGGCCTGACCATTGCCGCGCTGCGCACCCGCGCCCGCCGTCTGAAGCGGCAGAAGGGCATCGGGATGGTCGTGGTCGACTATCTCCAGCTGCTCCAGGGCACCGGCCGGGGCAATGACAATCGCGTGCAGGAAATCTCCGAGATCAGCCGCGGCCTCAAACAGCTCGCCAAGGAGCTCGACGTTCCGGTCATCGGGCTCTCGCAGTTGAGCCGCGCGGTCGAGCAGCGCGAGGACAAGCGTCCGCAGCTGTCGGATTTGAGGGAATCGGGCTCGATCGAGCAGGACGCCGACATCGTGCTCTTCATCTACCGCGAGGATTATTACGTGAAGGGCGTCGAAGTCGAAATGCCGACGCCCGAGGAAGCGGTGGCCAATCCGGACAAGGCGGCCAAGTACAGCGACTGGAAGCAGAAATTCGACGACGTTGCCGGCAAGGCCGAGATCATCGTCGCCAAGCAGCGCCACGGCTCGACCGGCATCGTCCGCGTCCGCTTCGACGGCCGCACGACCAAGTTCAGCGACGCCGCCGACGAAGGTTATCTGCCCGAGATGCGGGACTAATCAGCCACGGGGGTGGGGGAGGAGGGCGCCGGCTCGGTCCGGCGCCCTTTTGTGTTTGGGCGACCTAGTCGGCCGACCGCCCGTCGAGCACTTCGCGCAATTTGATCGCGAGATTGGCCTTTCGGTAGGGCTTCGTGAGAAGGTGCGGCGGCGGGGCGTCTGGATTCGAGCCGTTATCGAAAGTTCCCGTGAATCCTGTTGTGTGGAGGACCTTCAATGCCGGACGGCATATCCGCGCCTGGCGGCCGAGCTCGAATCCGTTCATCCCGCCGGGCATTACGACGTCGGTGAACATGAGGTCGATCCCCTCGTCGTTCGACAGCGCCAGCAAAGCGTCCGCCGCATTGCATGCCGTCACGACGCCATAGCCGAGCTCCTCGAGCTGCCGCGCGACGACCCGCCGGACAGCCTCATTGTCCTCGACCAGCAGAATTCGCTCGTTCCCAATGCCGGCAATCGGTTGAAGTGCCGCGCCTTCCTGTGCCTCGCCGTCTTTCGCACCATCGCGCGGCAAATAAAGTCTGACGGTCGTTCCGACGCCTACTTCGCTGTAGATTTTGACCGACCCTCCCGACTGTTTGGCAAAGCCATAGATCATGCTGAGGCCGAGGCCGGAGCCCTGACCGACGGGTTTGGTCGTGAAAAATGGTTCGAACGCCCGCGCCGCGACGTCCGGCGGCATCCCCGAGCCGTTATCGGAAACGGAGATCACGACGTAGTCGCCTGATGCGATCTCGATCTCCGCGCCATCGTACCATTCGCCTGTCGCAATCGTCATATTGGCGGTTTCGACCGTCAGCTTCCCGCCGCCCGGCATCGCATCGCGCGCGTTGATTACCAGGTTGAGGGTGGCTGATTCGAGCTGGCTCGCATCCACGCGTGTGGGCCAGACCCCGTCTGCCAAATGAATCCGTACTTCGATCGCTTCGGTCAAGGTCCGGCGCCACAGCGGCGCCATTTCTGTTACAAGCTTATTAGGATCGACGCGTTGTGGCGAAAGTGGTTGGAGACGTGAAAACGCAAGCAGTTGGCGCGTTAGCTCCGCCCCCCGCACTGCCGCCGCAAGCGCCTCGTCAGAAAATTTGCTCACGTCGGAACCTCTCGCCATTTCCGGCTGGAGCAGCTCCAGATTTCCGATAATGATTGCCAGCAGATTATTGAAATCATGTGCCAGGCCGCCGGTTAGCTGGCCCACCACCTCCATCTTTTGAGCCTGGCGAAGCTGAGCATCCTTCGATTCGCGATCCGTAATATCCTGGCAAATTCCCAGCAGGACCGGACGTTCCGTTCCTGGCAGGCACTCTGCCCGGGCCTCGACCCAGAGGGTTTTTGACGATGCGTCCGGTGTCTTGAAGGTGGAGGTGAAGGTGAAGCGACGGCACTCATCATCGCTCTTCAGCAATTCCACGAGGCGCCGCCGCTGTCGAGGCGAAACGAAATGCTCCAACTCCGAGACTGAAGGCGCCTCAGAAGCGGGAAGTCCGACGATCTCCTTGAGCGTTTCGGACATTTCGAGCCGGCGATCGGCAGGATCATAGCGCCACGACCCGATCTGGGCGATGCGGCAGATTTCTTTCAATGACCGTTCGGATTCGGCGATTGTCGCCAGCATCGCGTTGAAACCGCGCGCCGTGGTCGCGACCTCGTCGTCCCCGTGGTCACGCAGTCGCGCGGCACGTTCGCCAAGGCGAAACCGATCGGCAACCTCGGCGAGATTGACCAGCCGCTCAGTGATGCTGCGCCCGGTCAAATAAGCGATGAGCCCGCCCAGAAAGATGATCGCGGCGCCCAGTGCAATCGCCGACAGTGCCGATTGGCCGTCAATAACCCCGTCCAATCGGCTGATTCCGACCTCGACGGTGCCAGCCGGACCGGCGCCCGCCGGAACTGCCGTGTTCGCGATAATCAAATCCTCGGTACGGCTCAGATGAAGCACCGCGGCGGATCGGATCTCCGTTGCCGGGAGGGCTGATTTACGTTGTCCAATATTCGGAGCGTCAGCCCTTGCGATGGTCCGCCCCGCGCTGTCACGGAAGGTCACCGACGCGACCCAATTCCCCTGCACCGCGGCTTCTGCGACCCTCTGAAGGTCGGGGTGCAGCCCTCGCTCCATCGCTGGCGTTCCCGCAGCAGCGAGAACCCGGACCATCGACTCTGCCCGCCTGATCTGCCGGAAGTCCCGGGCAATCCGGTCCCGGTTGTAGAGTTCCCAGCCAATGGCGCCGACGAGCAGGGCATTAACGAGCACGACCGAAAGCATGAACTTTCGCGAAATGGAAGAACGTAAATAGACTCTGATCGTCTCGGTGGGCTTCATTGATTCACCCTGGAGCACAATTGTAGTCCACGTGCGCGCAACAATTGTGGACAAGTCTTAGCGCACTCGACCCTGCACATCGACACTGATTCGTTATTTCACCGATTTGGCACGATCCTGGGAGAATCTTTGGAAAGACTTGGAAATTGCGCTAAACACCGAACCCGGATTGGGGGGGCAGACATGTGTCCACCGACGAACCTGCGCTGACGAGAAAAATGAGCCCGCGAGCCGAATCCGCCGGCATTGGTGGGTGGCTGGCGCTGCTCGTCGTCTGGATGGTCGCCTTTCGGCCGGTGGCCGGTGTCTACATGCTAAGCATGCTGCAGGCCCACAGTATCGCCGACCCAACGAGTCTCGAAAACAGCACCTGGTTGATCAATACGTCCACCTTCTGGATAGTCTTCCTCGTGGTCGCGGCCCTGAGCATCTACGGTGGCCTTCGCCTATGGCGGGACCGAAGTCCGGTCGCGGTGAGAACGGCAATTGTCGTTCTGTGGATTTACAGTCCAATCGCGGCGGTCGACCTGCTGATCGCGCAAGTGTTTCTAGAGGGGCATGTCTCTTGGCCCGATGCGGCGCTGACGATCGCGACAAATCTTGCCATCGCGGCCCTCTGGACAGTCTATCTCATGCGCTCGCGCCGCGTCAGAAACACCTATTACCAACAGGCCATCGGCTAGGCGTTCAGGCTAGTCTCTACGTTCACCATTGGTAGACGGTCCCTCATCAAGCCACCGTTTCATCCAGCCGAACACCTCGTCATACCATTGGATCGAGTTCTTCGGCTTGAGCACCCAATGGTTCTCGTCGGGGAAGACCAGCAGCCGCGATGGAATGTTACGGCGTTGGAGCGCGGTGAAGGCCGCGATGCCCTGCGTGTAGGGAATGCGGAAGTCGTTCTCGGACGTGATCACCAGCTGCGGCGTCTTCCATGCCGTCACGTAGTTGACCGGGTTCCATTTTTCGAACTCGGCCGGCGCTTCATAATAAGGATGCGCGCCGTGCTCCCATTCATCGAACCACAATTCCTCGGTCTCGTAGGCCATGGCGCGGGCGTCGAACACGCCGTCATGCTGGACGATGCACTTGAACCGATCAGGCCACCGGCCCTCGATCCAGTTCATCATATAACCGCCATAGGAACCGCCGGCTGCGCAAGCGCGATCGCCGTCGAGCTGCGGGTCGTGCGCGACGGCGTAGGCCAGGCCCTTCTGCAGGTCCTCGAGCGGCCAGCCGCCCCAATTCTGGTGGATCGCATCGGTGAAGGCCTGGCCGTATCCGGTCGAGCCGTGGAAATCGACGCTGACCGCGGCATAGCCGGGCGAGGTGAAGACGCGCGGGTTCCAGCGGAATGACCAGCTGTTGGAGAAGCTGCCCTGCGGCCCGCCGTGGACGAGGAAGGCGATCGGAAGCTTGGTCGTCACGCGCGCCGGGCGCAGCGTCCAGCCCCATACCGTGTCGTTGTTGGCGCCAGCGAAGCTAAACTTGTCGAAGATTACCGGATCCATCTGGGCGAGCAGGTCGCGGTTGACGCTGGTCAATTGCGTGACCTTGCCGCGCTTATCGAGTCGATAGAGGTCGTCCGGCGCCATGATGCTGTTCATGGTCGCGATCGCGCCGCCGTCGCGGAGCGCATGGACATTGCCGTAATGGCCGTCGCGAGTCAGACGGGTGACCTTGCCGGTCGCGGCGTCGATGCGGAATACCGGCTCCTCGAGCGTGTCGCCGGCGGTGACCAGCAGGCTCTTGCCGCCCTTGGCCCATTCGATTGAATCAACCGAGCGGTCCCAGGCTTGGGTCAGCGCGCGCGTCTGGCCGCTGGCGAGGTCGCGCAGCATCAGCACCTGGCGGTCGGCTTCGTAAGTCGGCCGGGCCATCGCGAAATAAGCCAGGGTTCGCCCGTCGGGCGAGACGGTCGGCAAGTTGTCCATGCCGTCGTTGGCATCGGTAAGGTTGACCGGCGACGCACTGCCGTCGCTCGGGGTCGCGAAGATGTCGAGGTTGGTCGACAGCTCCTCGGTCCGTCCAGCCTCGCGCAGGGTGAAATAGAGCGTCTTGCCGTCGGGTGAGAAATTTAGCTCCTCGCCGCCGCCAAACGGTTTGGACGGCGTGTCGCCGACGAGGCTGCCGGTCAGCGGAACGCCAGCGCCGGCGAGCTTGCCGCCGCTGATGGCGAAACCGAACAGGCGCGATCGGACGCCCGGCGTCGCCCAGGTGTCCCAGTGACGCACGAACAATTGATCATAGATGCGCGCACTGCCGGTCTTCGGCGCTTCGGGCAGGCCGGCGCAATCGAGGTCGGTGCAGCGCAGATCGCGGTCGGCCCAGACGACCGCATGGTCACCGCTCGGCGCAATCTTGAACCCGACGATGTCGCCCTTGAAGGCGCTGACCTGCACGGGCGCGCCGTCCATCGGCATCCGGAACAATTGGTCCTGGCCGTCGGCGGCCATCAGGAACCAGAGCGCGCCGTCCGGACCGAACACCGCGTCATGGCCCTTCGCCGCAGCCGCGACGGGTTCAGGCACGGCACCGGACTTGGTCAGGTCGAGCAGATAAAGCGTGTTGACCCGCTTATTCTTGTCGAGGTCGGTGTTCGAGATGGTGAACACCGCCGATTTGCCGTCGGGCGACACTTCGGGCGCCCCGAGCCGATGCATCATCTGCATGTCGGTCGCGGTCATCGGCCGGGCGGCGAGCGGGGTGGCCGAGAGCGCGGCGGTAGCCGCGGCGAGGAGGAGTGCAGTGCGGGTCATGTCGCAGGCGTAGCGAGCGGGAAGGCGCGCATCAACAACCGTCATGCTGAACTTGATTCAGCATCCATGAACATCGCCGGTGTTCGAGTTGCGATCGCCGTGTTCATGGATCCCGGATCAGGTCCGGGATGACGTTACAGTGGCCGTCCCGTAATCCGCGTGATCTCGCGCTTTACATGTTCGTCGACCATTTGCGGCAGATGCTCGTCGAGCCACTGCTTCAAGATCGGCTTGAGCATCTCGCGCACCATCTCTTCGAGCGGGTTGACCTGCGGCACGGCGGGGACGGTCGCGGCGATGGTCGTCAATTGCTCGAGCGCCTCGCGGCTGTGCCCGGCGACGCCTTCGTCGAGCAGCGGCGGGCCGAGGTCGGCCGGCGGCGCAAGCGGCTCGTCGAGTTCGAGCACGTCGTCGTCGGCCGCGCCGGCTTCTTCGGGCAACGGAGCATCGTCGAGCGCGCTCGCCGGGGCCGTGCGGGTTTCCTTCTCCTCGGCGATCACTTTCTTGATCGACGCGAGGATGTCTTCCATCGATGGTTCACGAGACGCCATGGCGCGGCGATATCGCTTATTGCTGCGGCTGAGTCACCCCTGACGTCGCGGTTGGCTCGGTCACCACCGGGCCAGGTACGAGCTTGGGCGTGACCGCCGGATTTTGCGGCAGTTCGGCCGGGCTGATGGTCCTCGTCGCCGCCGGAACGTGGCGCGGCGCGGGGGCCCAGTCGTTCCATTCATTGGCGACGCGGCGGTAATTGCCGAGCGGATCGTAGAGCGGTCCGCCGTCGAGCCCGAGGTCCTCGGCTTCGGCGGCGCCCATCGCGTTGAGCAGCTGGAAGCCGGCGACATAGGAGTCGCGCTTCGCGGTCACCAGCAACACCTGCGACTGCAACAGCTCCTGCTCGGCGTTGAGGACGTCGAGCACGTTGCGCGTGCCAACGCTTTGTTCGGCGCGAACGCCTTCGAGCGCGAGTTCGTTGGCCTGGACGGCGATGGTGTTCGCCGCGATCGACTTTTGCGCGGCGTCGTAGGTGGCGAAAGCCGAGCGCGCCTGGGCAATGACCTGGCGCTCGGTGCCGATGACCTGCTCGAGCGTCTGGCCTTCAAATGCGCGCGCCTGGCGCACGCGCGCCGAGGGCAGGCCGCCCTGATAGATCGGGACGCGGGCGTTGAGCCCGACCGACGTCGTCGTGCCGTGGTCGGGAAATCCGCTCGTCCTGTCGCCAAGCGCGTCGATGTAGGTTCCGCTCAGCACCCCAGCCAGGGTCGGCAACCGGCTCGCCTGGGCCACGCGGACGTCGTAGCCGGCGGCCTTGGCGTTGCGCACGATCGCGATCAGATCAGGATTGTTGGCGAGCGCGATCTGCACCGCGTCGTCGTCGGTGGTCGGAAGCGGCGGGAGCGGCGGCGGCGGCGCCAGCTGGCCCGGCGCATGGCCGACGACCGCGCGATAATTGGCTTCGCTCGAGGTCAGATTGCCTTGCGACACCGCCAGCTGAGACCGGCCGAGCTGAAGCCGCGCTTCGGATTGCGCGACGTCGGTCCGGGTGACGTCGCCGATTTCAAAGCGGTCGCGGGTCGCCTCGAGGTTGGTGGTGAGGACCCGGACGTTGTTCTGGTTCAGCTCGACGATTGCACGGTCGCGGATGACGTCCATGTAGACCGACACGGCGAGGGTGAAGACGTCGCCTTCGACCGCACGGAGCGTCGCGCGCCCCGCATCGACCCGGCTCTTGGCGGCGTTGATCGAGTTGCGGACGCCGCCGCCGTTGAACAGAGGCATGCTCAAATCGACGGTCGCCGAGACGTTCGGTCCCCGGCTCGCGCCCGTATCCAGAATGCCGCTGCGCGACAGGTCGCGATTGAGGCCGACCTGGCCGCTGATCTGCGGCCGTCCGCCGGACTTGGCGATTGCGACGCCGGCGTCAGTCGCCTTGAGCGCCTCGCGCTGGGCGGTCAGCGTCGGGTTGCTGTGATAGGACGACACCAATGCGTCGCGAAGCGTGTCCGCCGATGCAGTCCCGGCCAGAAGCCCGGCGATCAGCGATCCGGTGATGAATGTACGAAACACTGCGAGCCCCTTAGAAAGTGAATGGCGTTGGCTGGCGAAAGCCGGGAAGGGCCGGCGTGCCGGCATCGCCGAGAGAAAGATAACCGAATGCGCCGCCGGCCTTGCGTCCGACGATCAGCCGCGCGACCCCACGATCGATCAGCGCCGTCCCGAGTTGTCCGCCCTCGCCGAGCTGATCGAGGATCGCGTCGGGAATTGTCTCAATCGCCCCGTCGATCAGGATCTGGTCGTACGGCGCCGCCTCGCTCCACCCTGCTTCGAGCGGTCCTTCGACCATTTCGATCCCGAGATCGCGGGCGCGGGCGGCGAGGACCGGCGAACTTTCGAGCGCGACCACGTCGAGCCCGATCCGGGCGAGTACCGCGCTCGAATAACCGGTGCCGGCGCCGACCACCAGCGCGCGCTGGCCGGGTTCGGGGGCCATCCGGGTGAGCAGTTGGCCGAGGATCGTGCACGGCGGGATGAAGCGTCCATCCCCGAGCGGCACCGCGCGGTCGGCGTACGCCATTGGGCGCACGGCGTCGGGCAGGAATCGCTCGCGCTCGATCGCCGCCATCGCCTCGACCACGGCCGCATCGGTCACGCCTTCGGGGCGCAACTGGCTTTCGACCATCGCCGCTTTGGCCGCGGCATAATCTGGAATCGGACCCTGTAACGTCATGACTGTCGTATGCCGATAATACACCTGGAGTTCAAGGTGGGGTCTTACCGGCAGCTTGGCAATGCGCCAACCGTCATTGGTCGAAAGATCGTCGCGGACCGGCGTGCACTTCGCCCTTGACCGCGCAGGCAAGGTCGCGACAAAGGCGGTTCTCCCCGGCCCGATGGCGGAGTGGTTACGCAGAGGACTGCAAATCCTTGCACGCCGGTTCGATTCCGGCTCGGGCCTCCAACCACATCTTGATTTCTGATGTCCGCTTTCACCCAAATCGGACGCTGCCGGCGATCACCGTACTCGATCCACTGCTGGCGGGCTGCCGTTTGAGCGCAAGAATCTGCCCATTGAATAGAGGCAGGCCGCAGCAACGAGTGTCGATGCCGCGCCCAATGCGAAGAAAGCTGAAGGCGGAATTACCAGCCAATATGCACCCATGACCCCGGCGAGCAGGCTGCCGAGGAATTTCGCGATGTACCAGCCGCCCATCGCCATCGACGCGAACCGGATCGGGGCGAGGGATTCGACAAGCGTCAGGCCGACTGGGATCACGAACAATTCGCCCAGGGTCAACAGTACGAAA
>DATFUB010000130.1:0-3790 GCA_035261225.1 Sphingomicrobium sp. | reverse complement strand
GCGGGCGCTCGCGCAAAATCCCGATGTGCTGTTCCTCGACGAGCCGACCAACCACCTCGATCTCGGCGCGATCGAGTGGCTCGAGGATTGGCTGAAGCGTTTCAAAGGCGCGTTCATCGCCATCAGCCATGACCGCACCTTCCTCACGCGCCTGACCAGCAGCTGCCTGTGGCTCGATCGCGGCCAGATGCGTCGCGCCGAAATCGGGTTCGGCGGGTTCGATGCGTGGACCGAGCGGGTTTACGATGAGGAGGCGAGGGCGGCGGAGAAGCTCGACGCCAAGCTCAAGCTCGAACTGCACTGGCTGCAGCGCGGCGTGACTGCCCGGCGGCGGCGCAACCAGGGGCGGCTGGCTAAATTGCACGAAATGCGGGCGCAGCGCGCCGCGATGCTCGGCGCGGCGGGCACCGCCAAGCTCGCGCTAGCCAAGGATGACGTCCGTTCGAAGACGGTGATCGACGCGGTCGATGTCGCCAAGAGCTACGGCGAGCGGCCAATCATCCGCGACTTCATGCTGCGCATCCAGCGCGGCGACCGGATCGGCATCGTCGGTCCCAATGGCGCGGGCAAGACGACGCTGCTGAAACTGCTGACGGGCGAACTTGAGCCCGACAGCGGGACAGTGACCCGTGCCAAGACACTGTCCGGGATCGTCATCGACCAGCAGCGCAAGCTAATGGACCCGGTCAAACGGGTGAAGGATGTGCTCGCCAACGGCGGCGACTGGATCGATGTCCGCGGGCACAAAAAGCACATCAAGGGCTATTTGAAGGAATTCCTGTTCGATCCGGCGATCGCCGAAGCGCCGATCGGGTCGCTGTCGGGGGGCGAACGGTCGCGGCTGCTGCTGGCGCGCGAATTCGCGCGCGAGGCGAACCTGCTGGTGCTCGACGAGCCGACCAACGACCTCGACCTCGAGACGCTCGACCTGCTGCAGGAAGTGATCGCCGATTATGACGGGACGGTGCTGATCGTCAGCCACGACCGCGATTTCCTCGACCGCACGGTGACCATCACGCTGGGGCTCGACGGCTCGGGCAAGGTCGACGTCGTCGCCGGCGGGTATGAGGATTGGGTGCGCAAGCGGTACGAGGCGGTGCGAAATCCTCCCCGGAACGGGGAGGGGGACCGCGCGAAGCGCGGTGGAGGGGGCGGCGTGCAGGGCTCCGAACCCCCTCCGTCAGA
Source organism: Sphingomicrobium sp. (assembly GCA_035261225.1). Classification (GTDB taxonomy): domain Bacteria; phylum Pseudomonadota; class Alphaproteobacteria; order Sphingomonadales; family Sphingomonadaceae; genus Sphingomicrobium. Next base: position 2,605 of record DATFUB010000130.1, on the reverse strand, counting down.
CCTTCGGTCTGCCACCTCCCCGCAAGCGGGGAGGAAGCTGGCCTACAAGGACCAGCGCGATTACGACCGGCTGCCGGGCGAAATCGAGCGGCTGGAGGCTGAAGTTGCGGCGGATGAAGTCACGCTCCACGACCCCCACCTCTATGCACGCGACCCGATGAAGTTCGGTGAGCTGACCGAACGCATCGCCCGCAACCGCGCCGAAATCGAGGCGGCTGAACTGCGCTGGCTCGAAGTCGCGGAAATGGCCGAGGCGTTGGCGCGCTAGCCGCGTTCGGCGCGCGAAGCCGCTCCGCCGGCCTGCGCCGCCGCCAGCTCCTTGATCCGCCGTTCGAGGATCGACAGCGGCATCGCTCCTTCCTTGAGCACTTCGTGGAACTGCTTGATGTCGAACCGGTCGCCGAGCGTGCTCTGTGCGTCGGTCCGGGCGCGGACCCAGGCGGTGTGGCCGACCTTGTAGCTGCACGCCTGGCCGATCTGGGTGCAATAACGTTCGATCTCGCGCTGTGAGCGGGGGCGGGCGAAGCCCGTCGTCGCGACCATGTAATCGGTCGCTTGCTCGCGGGTCCAGCGCTTGCTGTGCAGCCCCGTGTCGACCACCAGCCGGGCAGCGCGGAACAGGAAGGACTGGAGGAAGCCGGCGCGGCCGAGCGGGTCGCTCTCATAGGCGCCAAGCTCGTCCGCGACCTGTTCGGCGTAAAGCGCCCAGCCTTCCGAATACGCCGAGAAGAAGCCCAGCTTCCGGAGCGTTGGGATATCTTTTGATTCCTGCGCGATGCTGATTTGCAAGTGATGTCCCGGCACGCCCTCATGATAGGTGAGGCTGGGCAGGGTATATTTCGGCCAGTCGCCGGTCTCCTTCAGATTGATGAAGTAGATCGCAGGTCTGGTGCCATCGAGCGAGGCGCGGCGGTAATAACCGTTCGACGCACCGTCCTGGATTTCGGGGGGCACGCGGCGAATCTCGAGCGGCGCGGATGGGATCGTCGCGAAGTCGCGCGGCAGGCGCGTATACATGTCTTTGACGCCCGCATTGAGACTGGCGATCAGTTCCGCGCGGCCGGCGTCTGTCTCCGGATAAAGTTGCTTGGGATCCCTGTTCAAAGCCGCGAGACGCTCGCCGACACTGCCTTGCGAATAGCCCTGGCTCTTGAGGATCGCGCCGATCTGGCCGCTAATCTCGGCCACCTGCGACAAGCCCATCTGGTGGACTTCGGCCGGCGAGAAATTGGTGGTCGTCGCCTGGCGCAGCGCCTCGGCATAGATCGCCTCGCCGCTGGTCAAGCGCCACGCGCCATCGCCCGGGCGGCTGGTCGGGCGGAGCTGCTCCATCGCCGCGATCTGGCGGTCGAGCGCGGGATAAACGTTGTTCGCGACGATCGCGGTCGCGCGGGTGCCCCAATCGCCCGCGATATTCTTGGCGCCAGTGCGCTTGACGATCGATTCGACCATCGTGCTTTTGTCGGGGGCGACGTCGCGCAGCTTGCGCATTTGGCCGAGGGTCAAGTCGATCGACCATTGGGGCGCGAGGAAGCCACGCGCCGCCTGCGAACGCTGCTCCGCTGTGTCGTTATCGAGTGTGGTCGCGAATTGCTGGAGCCGCGACAAATAGGCGTCGGCGTCGCCGGCATTGTCGATGGTGTGCGCGGTGTTGAGGAAATCGGGCGTCTCGAAATAAGCGCCGCCCTGCTGAAAGATCGGATAGGGGCGCTGCGCGCTATCGATATCCCATCGCGCGGCCGATTGGGTGGCCGTGTCGAGCGAATAGAGCACTACCTCGCGATTGAGCTTGGCGGGTTCGCTCAGGGTCGCGGGAGCGATCGCACTCAATTTCGCGATGGCGCGGCGGTTGCGCGCCAGCTCCTCGCGGCGCGCGACCGGCAATGGCCGAGTGTCGAGCTTCGACTTGAGCGCGGCGTTCGGGCCCTTGTCGAGACCGAGCGAGGTGGCGAGCTCGGGCGACGTGCGCACGCGCTCCTGGAAGATGTCTTCGAACGTTTGGTTGAGGCGGGCATCGTTGCTGCCAGGCTTGGCAACCGCGGCGAGAACCGGCGTTTCGGTCAGCGGAAGAAGGGCGACTGTTGCACCGGTGGCGAGGAACGCGCGTCGATCCATGTTTGAAGCCTTTGATTTGCGGAAGGTCGCGACAATCCTAGCGCGGCACGCCGCGCCCGCAAATCCGCTCGTCGAAGGGAAAGCTACGCTTGCAGACGATATTGCTTGAGCAGGTCGTAGAGCGTCGGGCGACTGATCCCGAGCAGCTTCGCCGCGCCCGAGATGTTGTTGTCGGTGCGGACCATCGCCTGGCGGATCGCGCGGCGGTCGGCGACTTCGCGCGCGGCGCGGAGGTTGATCGCGGCCTGATCAACGGCGGCAGTACCGGGCAGGTCGAGATCGTCGGCGCCGACGGTGCGGCCATCGGCCATGATCACCGCGCGCTTGAGGCGGTTCTCGAGTTCGCGGACATTGCCCGGCCAGCGATAGGTGCGCAGCCGCTCCATCGCGGCATCGTCTAGCCGCTTCATCGGCAAGCCCTCGCGCACGGCCAACACGGCAAAATGCCTGACGAGCGCCGGTATGTCCGCATTGCGCTCGCGCAGCGGCG
>DATFUB010000129.1:0-19207 GCA_035261225.1 Sphingomicrobium sp. | reverse complement strand
GGCGGCCGACCCGCCGCTGCTCTCGCGCGCCGGGCCCATGGCCATATAGAGCTCGTCGGCCTCGCTCGTCGTCAGCAACTGCATCGAGCCCTTGGTCAGCCCGCGGGTCGCGAGGAACGAATCGTCGCAAGTCGCGATCACGTCGACAATCGCATCGCCGATCGCCACCACATCGAGTTGGGAAGAAGTCACCGGGGCGTCGCTAGCCGCCGCCCGCGCGCCCGGTCAATCGCGGCGGCTTGCGCAGTCGCTCAAAGCCGTTACCCCTCGGCACTATGACGACCGAAGCCAAAGCCCAAGCTCCCGCCGCAATCCCGCCCTCGCTGTTCGCGCTCGCTATCTTCTACGGCGGGATGGTGTGCATCGCCGGGGTGCTCGGCAACAAGCAGGTCGCGCTCGGGCCGCTCGCCGTCGAGGCGGGGATTTTCGCGTTCCTCCTGCTCGTCGTCACTTCGAGTTCGGTCGCCGAACTGCACGGCCGCGCGACCGCCAACCGGCTGGTGCTGATCGGGTTCGTCCCGCTGATCGTGTCGCTGATCCTGAGCCTCGTCGTGCTGAGGCTTCCGGCTTCACCGCAGATGGATCCACAGCGCCTCTCGGCGTTCGAAACTATGATGGGCGGCACGCCGCGCATCTGGCTCGGCGGCATTCTCGCCTACGGCATTTCGACCTTCCTCAACGTGACAATCTTCAGCCGCCTCAAGGCCAGCGAAGGGTCAGGCCTTCTCTGGTTGCGCGCCGGAATCGCCAGCGTGCTCAGCCAGATCGTCGACACGCTCATTTTCATCACCGTCGCGTTTTACGGGGTGTTCCCGATCGGCAGCCTGGTCCTCGGGCAGATGCTGGCCAAGGTCGTGCTGTCCGCGGTCCTGGTCCCGCCGCTGGTCTATGCCTTCGTCGGTCTCGGGCGGGCCCTCGACGCGCGCAAATAAGAATCTCGTTCGCCACTTGATTGACTCGCCAACAAGTGCTGCTTTCGTGTCGAGTCGCGGGGGCGGCTAACGGGGGCGCGTGTTCAAAAAGCAACGGTTCATTGGATTCATGGGAGCCCGGTTAACGGCTGTCACAAATCTGTCTCACCTCGCCTATAGCCGCCCCCTCATTCCACTTTGTCTAAGTCTCCCTGGGGGGTTGTTTCCGTGAAAAAAACTACGCTTTTCCTATGCTCGACGGCCGTCTTCATTCCGTCGATCGCTTCCGCTCAGTCGACCGGCACGATCGAAGCCGAAAAATCGATCGTCATCACCGGCACGCGGGCGAGGGATGTGGGCGGCGTCCAGACGCCCGACACGCCCAAGGCCAAGATCGTCCTGACCCAGGAGATCATCTCGCGCTCCAACCCGGGCCAGACCATTCTCGACACGATCAACATGGTCCCGGGCGTCAGTTTCCAGAACAACGACCCCTACGGATCGTCGGGCGGCACGCTCACCATCCGCGGCTTCGATTCGACCCGCATCAGCCTGACCTTCGATGGCATCCAGCTTAATGACAGCGGCAATTACGCGATCTTCTCGAACCAGCAGCTCGACCCCGAACTGATCGAGCAGGTCAACGTCAACCTGGGCTCGACCGACGTCGACTCGCCGACTGCATCGGCCGTCGGCGGCACCGTCAATTACCGGACCATGACGCCGACCAAGGAGCCGGGCTTCCGCGGCGTCGCCTCGATCGGTGACTGGAATTACTGGCGCCTGTTTGGCGTGTTCAACACCGGTGAGATCGGCCCGTGGCACACGCGCGCGTTCTTCGCCGCCTCGCGGACCAAGAACGATGTGCCGTTCAACAATTACGGCAAGATCAGCAAGCAGCAGTATAACGGCAAAATCTGGCAGCCGATCGGTTCGAGCGGCGACTTTTTCTCAATCTCGGGCAATTACAACCAGAACCGCAATAACTTCTTCGGTTCGCTGCCGCTGCGCACCGATCTCACGCGCACGATCACGGTCGCCGGCGTTCCCACCATTGTTCCGCGTATCGTTGGTCCCAACAGCCAGAATCGCTACCCGACCAACCGGCACGAACGGTTCTACGACATCAACTTTCCGTGCACGGTCGACGCGCCGCAAGCCGGCGCTCCAGCGGATTCGCCGGGGACCGCGACTGGCCCAGGCACGGCAGCAAACGATCCGAATGGCGATCTTGCGACCTGCGGAACCGAATTCGATCGCCGCTACAACCCGTCGAACACCGGCAACATCCGTGTCGCTTCGAAATTCACGCTTTCCGACGGCCTGGTTCTGACGGTCGACCCCAGCTACCAATATGTGAAGGCCAACGGGGGCGGCACGGTCACGGCACAAGAGGGCCTGCGCGACATCAATCCGGGGGATCCGCCCGGAGCGACCGAAGGTGTGACAGCAACCCCGGCGCAATGCGCGTTGGGCAACACGCCGACCCGGACCTGCGTGGCTGGCTTCTTCGGTGGATCGCCGTTTTTCGGACGCGACATCAACGGGGACGGCGATACGATCGACGCGGTTTCCGTGGTCGCGCCGAGCCAGACCCACACCGATCGCTATGGCGTGATCGCCGGCCTGCGCTGGGACTTCGCGCAACATCAGACGGTCCGCGTCGGCTATACGCTCGATTGGGCGCGCCACCGCCAGACCGGCGAGGTCAATCTGCTCCAGAATGATGGTGAGCCGGTTGACGTCTTCCCGATCAATTCCCCTGAGGAAGATGCAACTGGCACCGTCCTCGAGAAGCGCGACCGCGTGTCCCGTGCGATCCTCAACCAGTTTTCGGGCGAGTATCGTGGCGATTTCGGCCCGCTGACGGTGAACGTCGGCATCCGCGCGCCATTCTTCGTCCGCGATCTCCACAATTATTGCTTCACGTCCAGCGCGTCCGGCTTCGTCGAATGTTCCGGCCAGGATCCAACCCGGGACGCCCAGATTGCATTGCTTAATCCGTACACTGTCGATCCCCTCACAGGTCGTGTGCTCAGCGGTTTCTCGCCGCCGCAGAAGCGCAAGTTCAAATATGACAAGCTGCTGCCGAACATCGGCGCGATCTACGACATCATGCCGACGTTGAGTGTGTTCGCGAACTATTCGAAGGGCCTGTCGGTCCCGAGCACGGACAACCTCTACAACAGCTTCTTTTTCGCTCCCGACACCGAGCAAGCGAAGCCCAAGCCCGAAATGACCGACAGCTTCGACGGCGGCCTCCGCTACCGCACCGGCAAGATCCAGGCGCAGCTGTCGGGCTGGTACACCCACTTCACCAACCGCGAGGCGCAGGCCTTCGACCCTGATCTCAACGTTTCGGTGTTCCGCAACCTCGGCACGGTCAACAAATGGGGTCTCGACGGCTCGGTGGCTTACGAACCGATCAAGCAGCTGACGCTCTATGCGTTCGGCTCCTGGAACAAGAGCAAGATCCAGGACAACATTCAGCTCGGAAGCTTCGGCACTGGCGTGAACCAGATCACCGATTGCGACAATGTGCCGGTTGGGGCTCTTCCATCGGATATCATCAAGAGCTGCGCCTTTACCAAGGGCAATCGCGAATCCGGTTCGCCGAAATATACCTACGGGCTTTCGGCGTTTGGCGACATTGGCCCGATCTCGCTCGGCATCGAGGCCAAGCGCACCGGTCCGCGCTTCATCTTCGACAACAACGCCCAAATGTTCGAGACCGGCGTCAATCTGACGAACCTCAACAATGCCAGCGCGGACCCGGCGGCGGTCTTTGGCAAGACGGCTCCGGCTTACTGGCTGGTCAACCTCGATGCCCGGGTCAAACTCGACTGGATGTCGAAATCGCTTAACAAGACGTACCTCCAGTTCAACCTCTACAATGCGTTTGACAAATTCTACGTCGGCGGCTTCGGCGGCGGACTCGCGCAGGCCTTCAACACCGCGGTGACCCAGTATGGCAATCCGCCGTTCGTCCAGATCGGCGCGCCACGCACCTTCTCGGCGTCGGTTAACGTCGCATTCTAATCAGGGGACTGGTCAGGCAGGCGGCGCTCCCTCGCGGGGGCGCCGCCTTTGCTTTGTCCCCTTTGCTTTGAGCGGCGTCTTTGGGCAAAGGCGCGGCCGATGACCAAAGATGCCCAGCCGCCGCGCCGCACCCTCAAGCTCGTCCGGATCCTCCTCTGGGTCCTCGTCGCGCTGGCTTTGGCCGGAACCGCCGCGCTGGTCCTGCTGCCCAAGGCGTCCAACGACACCCCGGCGCTCACCGCAGAGACCAAAAACGTCAGCTTCGGCGGTCCATTCACCCTCACCGGTGGCGACGGCAAGCCGTTCTCGAGCATCGCGCTGGCCGGCAAGCCTTATGCGCTCTATTTCGGCTACACGCGCTGCGGCGACGTCTGCCCGACCACGCTCGCCCGGCTGGTCAAGCTGCGCAAGGAGGCCGGGGGCGAGGAGGCGCTGAACATTCTTTTCATCACCATCGACCCGGCCAACGACGGCCCGAAGGAAGTCGGCCAATATGCCGGCCTGTTCAATGCGCCGATCATCGGCCTGACCGGCAGCGCGGCGCAGATCGATCGGGTCAAGAAACAGTACGGCATTTTCGCCAAGCCCGAGCCGATGACCCCCGGCCACGCTATGATGATCGACCACACCGCGACGGTGCTGCTGTTCGATCGCGACGGGAAGCTCGCCGGGACCATCGCTACCGACGAGCCCGACAGCGCGGCGCTGGCCAAGCTGAAGCGCATCACCGCCTGAGATGACCGGCTACCGCCCCGATTCGAAAATCCTCGGACTCGGCGCTGACTTTTATGACGTGGTCGAGGCGGCGCGTTTCCCTCAGGCGATCCCGCGGTTCCTCAACCAGCGCTGGGCCGGACACGTTGGCCTCGCCTTGGATGACGCCGAGTGGGAGGCGCATTTCTGCCGCTTCGAGCCGCTGCCCGGCAACCTCACTCGGCCGCTCGCGCTGCGCTACCACGGCCACCAGTTTCGCGTGTACAACCCCGGCATCGGCGACGGCCGCGGTTTCCTGTTCGCGCAGTTGCGCGATGATGGCAGCCGCCTGCTCGACCTCGGCACCAAGGGCTCGGGCCAGACGCCGTACAGTCGTCACGCCGACGGCCGGCTGACGCTCAAGGGCGGGGTGCGCGAAGTGCTCGCGACCGAGATGCTCGAAGCCCTCTGGGTCAATACGTCGAAGAGCTTTGCTTTATTCGAAACCGGCGAGGCGCTCGAGCGCGGCGACGAACCGTCGCCGACCCGCTCGGCGGTGCTGACTCGCCTTAGCCACGGTCACATCCGCATCGGCACCTTCCAACGGTTCGCCTTCCTCGGGGACACCGGGAACATCGCGAAGCTCACCCGCTATTGCCTCGAACAGCTCTACGGTGAGCGGCCAAGCGGTGACGACAAGGAAAACGCGCTGCGCCTGTTCGACCTCGTCACCCGGGCGACCGCGACCCTTGCCGCCTCCTACCTCGCCGCCGGTTTCGTCCATGGCGTGCTCAACAGCGACAATATCAACGTCACAGGGGAAAGTTTCGATTACGGACCATGGCGCTTCACGCCCGAGTGGGACCCGGAATTTACCGCGGCCTATTTCGATAATCGTGGCCTCTATGCGTTCGACCGCCAGCCCGAGGCGATCCGCTGGGACCTCGCGCAATTCGGCGGGTGCCTGTCGATGGTCGCCGGCATACCACCGCTGTACGAAGTTCTCGCCGGGTGGAACGAACCCTTCGAATCGGCTCTGATCGAGGCCCTGCTTCAGCGGCTCGGAATCGCCGGCGGCGACAGCGATCGCGAGATTGCCGTCGCGTTGATCGCCGCCCTTGAGAGCCGCGACGCGACCATCGACCGGATTTTTTTCGATTGGCGCGGCGGCCGCGATCCCGGACCGGACAGATATCCGTCCGAGCCGTTCCGCGCGTTGGCCGAATCTCTCGAGGGTCGCGAACGCGCCAAATCGCACCCATATTGGTCGGATGCGGAGCCTTGTTCGATGCATATCGACGAAGTCGAGGCTATCTGGTCGGCGATCGCGGAGCGCGACGACTGGCAGCCGTTCAACGACAAGGTTACAGCCATACGCCGGATGGGCGAGGCGACGAGGGCCGATGCATCTGAAGCTTGACGAAAACGCTAACGTGGTAAAGCCCGCACGCATGGCAGCGGAACTGGTCTCGATCGATCCGGCGACGGGAGAGCAGGTCTGGTCGGGGGCGATCGGCGATGCCGCGGCCGAAGTCGCAGCGGCCCGTGCGTCCTGGCCCGGCTGGGCGGCGCATTCCGTCGCTTACCGGATCGAGGCGCTGCGCCGCTTCGCCAATGTCGTCCGCAAGGCCGAGGAAGAGTTCGCTACCATTATTGCGAAGGAAACCGGCAAGCCCTTGTGGGAGGCCAAAACCGAGGTTGCCGCGGTCATCAACAAGGTCGAAATTTCAATCGACGCTTATGCCGAGCGGACGCCGCAGCGCCGGCTGGAAGCCGCGCTCGGTAACAAGGTTGCGGTCCGCCACAAGCCGCACGGGGTGCTGGCGGTGCTCGGGCCGTATAATTTCCCTGCGCATCTGCCCAATGGCCACATCGTCCCGGCGCTGATCGCCGGCAATGCAATTGTCTTCAAACCGTCCGAAAAGGCGCCGGCGAGCGGAGCCTTCCTCATCGATTGCTTCCACCAGGCCGGAATTCCCGAGGGCGTCGTTCGCCTCCTGATCGGCGGGCCGGAGCAGGGCAAGGCGCTCGCCTCGGAACCCGGGATCGACGGCCTCTTGTTCACCGGTTCGGCGCGCGCCGGCATGTCGCTCCACCGCCAGTTCGCCGACATGCCGCATAAGATCCTCGCGCTCGAACTTGGCGGTAACAACCCGCTCGTCGTGTGGCAGGCGAAGGACATCGCGGCCGCCGCGGCGATCGTCATCCAGTCGGCCTATCTCTCGGCCGGCCAACGCTGCACCGCGGCGCGGCGGTTGATCGTCGAGGACGGCGCCCACGCCGAACTGCTCGACGCGGTCCAGTCGCTGATTGGGCGGATCATCGTCGACCATCCCTTCGCCGATCCGCAACCGTTCATGGGTCCGGTGGTCGACAATGCGTCCGCCGACCATGTTCAGGAACAATGGCTCGAACTGATGATGAAGGGCGGCAAACCGCTCTGCCGGCTCGATCGCCCGGTTGCCGAGCGGCCCTATCTGACCCCCGCGCTGATCGACGTGACCGATGTTCGGGACCGGCCGGACGAAGAGATCTTCGGGCCCGTGCTCCAGCTCATCCGGGTCAAGGATTTCGACGCCGCGATCACCGAGGCCAACAATACCCGCTTCGGCCTCGCCGCGAGCCTGGTTGGCGGCAGCCCCGAGCTCTACGACAAATTCTGGGCCAACGTCCGCGCCGGGGTGATCAACTGGAACAAGCCGACCAACGGCGCCCCGTCCAATGCTCCGTTCGGTGGCATCGGCCTCAGCGGCAACCACCGCCCGAGCGCCTTCTACGCCGCCGATTATTGCGCTTACCCGGTGACCAGCAGCGAGGCCGACACCCTCCGCGGCACGATCGGCCAGGGCCTCCGCGACCCCAACGAGCTGGAGAATTAATCCTCCTTAGAAACGGATCGCCTTCAGCCTGACGGCTCCGGAGGTTACGTTGACTTTCAGCCGGTTGGTGCCCTGGAGCATGGACAAAGGCGGGACAGGCACCCTCTGCCAGCCGCCGCCGGATTGAACCCGCACCCCGACCGGCGCCCCGTCATTGACCGACAGGGACAGGCTCGCCGTCGCGTCCGCCGCGACGATCAGGGATGCCGCGCGCGGACCAGCCGCGGCCGCGTCGAGCGTATATTGCAACCATTCCCCGCGTTCGAACGCCGTCACGACCGGTGTGCCGCCGGAATCACGGGCGATGTCGACGCCGTCGTTGCGATAGGTGCGACCGTCGTTCCACTCGGTCCGCTTGCCGCCGGTTTCAGTGTGATAGTCGGCATCGATACGGTCTGCATAAGCAATGCCGGGCGGCCCGAGATCGTAATCCACCGCAGCGATCTCCAGCGCCCCCGGCCCAAGCCGATGCTCGCGGAACGGCAGCGCCCGGTCGGAATGCGGCTGGCGCATCATGGCGTCGATCACGTCGGGATGAACCACATTGTTCGCGAAATCGACGTCGTGGGTCGCGAGCTGGAGCATTGCCGCCCGCGCCGCCGCCGCGTCGGGCCGCGGGCCCTTGCCGGTCAGCCAGTCGACAATGCGCTGCCACCCCGGATTCGGCACGACCTCGAGCGGGTTGTTGAAGCCGAGCTTCTTGAGCGGCCACCACGCCCAGCCGATGTCGTTGGTCTCGGCCAGCCGGATGGCGTCGCGGAACCAGCCGTTTGAATTCTCGCCGCTCTCGCCGAGCCAGATTGGCCGTCCCGTTGCCGCGCGCAATTTGACGATCCCGGCGATCGCGGCGGCGTCGTTCCTGTTCCAATATTTGTGGAAGCTGAGCACCAGTCTGTCGTCCCAATCGGGCGTGATCCCGGCGTAATTGTTGCCCCAGCAATTGCCCTCGATGACGATTAAATGGTTGCGGTCATGCTCCCGGATCGCGGCGGTAATTCTTTTGTAGAGCGCCGCGATCGGCCGATTGCTTTTGTCGTTGCAGCCGTGACCGCCCCCGGGTCCGTCGAAGTCCCAATTGGGCTCGTTCAATATGTCGTAGCCGCCGACCCAGGGATTGCCGGCATAGCGCCGCGCGATCTCGCGCCACAACGCCACCGTCCGGCGCTGGTTTTCGGCGCTGTCCCACAGCGAAGACTGGTTCGGGTCGCGGTCGGAGATTGCGAGGTCGCTGCCCTGGCCGCCTGGGGCGGCGTGAAGGTCGAGGATCACCCACATGCGGTTCGCGGCTGCCCAGTCGAGCAGCCGATCGACACGGCGGAAGCCGTCCTCGTTCCAGCGATCGGTCCCGGCTGGCGCCGAGGGGTCGATGAACAAGGCATGATGCATCGGCAGGCGCACCGAGTTGAAGCCCCAGCGGCCGAGCGCGTCCATGTCCGCCTTGGTCATGTGATGGTCGAGCCACGCGCGCTCGAACTCGTCGACCGCATCCTGGCCGACGAGATCGGCCAGCCGGCGGTGGATCACATGCTGCTGCCCAAGCTCGCCCAGCTTTAGCATATAGCCTTCCTGGAGCATCCAGCCGCCGAGGCCCATGCCGCGCAGGATCACCGGCTGGCCTTCGCCATCGACGATCTGCGTGCCCTTGGTGCCGAGGAAGCCGGGGGCGGGCGCTGCTGCGCTCGCGCTGGTCAACGCCAGCGCCGTTAGTCCGAGCAACAGCCGCTTCATCGCTACTCCATTTGATCACGTTATCGCGACGTTCTGCGGACGATCGGCTCGCGCCGCAAGCCGCCGAGGTTGATGCTGCACCGCCGCATCGCTAACCGCCTCGCAGATGAGCGAACTTCCCAAAACCTTCGAGCCCCGCGCGATCGAGGATCGCTGGTACGCCCATTGGGAGGATCGCGGCCTGTTCCGGCCCGAGCGCGGCGACGCCACGCCGTGGACCATCGTCATGCCGCCGCCCAACGTCACCGGCTCGCTGCACATCGGCCACGCGCTCGACATCACGCTCCAGGACGTGCTGACCCGGCGCGAGCGGATGCTCGGCAAGGATGCGCTTTGGGTGGTCGGCACCGACCATGCCGGCATCGCCACCCAGATGGTGGTCGAACGCCAGCTCGAAGAGCGGCAGGACAAGCGCACCAATTACAGCCGCGAGGATTTTGTCGCCAAGGTCTGGGAGTGGAAGGAAGAAAGCGGCGGCGCGATTACGCGGCAGCTCCGCCGCCTCGGCGCGTCGTGCGACTGGGCGCACGAGCGCTTCACCATGGACGAGCCCTATCAGCGCGCCGTCACCCACACGTTCGTCGAACTGCACAAACGGGGCCTGGTTTACCGCGACAAGCGCCTGGTCAATTGGGACCCCAAATTCCAGACCGCGATCAGCGACCTCGAGGTCGAGACGCGCGAGGTCCAGGGCAAATTCTGGACCCTGCGCTATCCGCTCGCCGACGGCGGCGGCGCGATCGAGGTCGCGACGACCCGGCCAGAGACGATGCTCGCCGACATGGCGGTCGCGGTCCACCCGAACGACGAACGCTACACGGCGCTGATCGGCAAGCAGATCAAGCACCCGATCACCGGCCGCCTGATCCCGATCGTCGCCGACGACCATGCCGACCCCGAACTGGGCAGCGGTGCAGTGAAGATCACGCCCGGCCACGACTTCAACGATTTCGACGTCGGCAAGCGCGCCCGCTTCAAGCCGGCCGAAATGCTCAACATGTTCGACGCGAGCGCGCACGTCGTCCAAACCTCGGACGGGCTGATCCCCGCCGACCTGATCGGCCTGTCGCGCGAAGACGCCCGCACGAAGGTCGTCGAGTTGCTCGAAGGCGAGGACACGCTGGTCCGCGTCGAGGACCGCATTATCCCGACGCCCTACGGCGACCGTTCGGGCGTGGTGATCGAGCCGTGGCTCACCGACCAATGGTATGTCGACGCGGCGACGCTGGTGAAGCCGGTGCTCGAAGCGACGCGCAAGGGCGACATCCGCATCGTCCCCGAGACGTGGAAGAAGACGTGGTTCAACTGGCTCGAGAATATCCAGCCGTGGACCGTCTCGCGGCAATTGTGGTGGGGCCACCGGATTCCCGCTTGGTATGGGCCCACGAAGAAGGATGACGGAACCCTCCTGCTAGACATTGGCTCGTTGGACGGTCGGCAAGTCTTTGTCGCCGAAACCGAGCAAGGCGTGATCGAGCAAGCAGAAGAATACTACGGCGCAGATTGGCCGATCGAAATCTCTGATGTGCCTGCCGCGCAACCGTGGGTGCAGCCGCTAGTAGAGATGGGCACACGGAAGGTCGTTCGTCTCAATCGCGACAATGACGTCCTCGACACCTGGTTCAGCTCGGCGCTGTGGCCCTTCGCGACGCTCGGCTGGCCGGATCAGACCGACGATCTCAAGCGCCACTACCCCAACGACGTGCTCATCTCCGGCTTCGACATATTGTTCTTCTGGGATGCGCGCATGGCGATGCAGGGGATCGAGTTAATGGGCACGCCGCCGTGGAAAACGCTCTACCTCCACGGCCTGGTCCGCGACGCGACTGGGCAGAAAATGTCCAAGTCCAAGGGCAACACCGTCGACCCGCTCGGGTTGATCGACAAATATGGCGCCGATGCGCTCCGCTTCACCCTCGCGGCGATGGAAAGCCAGGGCCGCGACATCAAGCTCGATGAGAAACGCGTCGAGGGCTACCGCAATTTCGCGACCAAGCTGTGGAACGCCGCGCGCTTCCTCCAGATGAACGGCGTCGGCGCGAGCGACAGCATCGCCGCGCCCGACGCGCAGCTGCCGGTCAACCGCTGGATCATCGGCGAAGTGGTCGAAACGCTCGCGAAGCTCAATCGCGCGTTCGACGATCTGCGCTACGACGACATGGCCGACGCCATCTATCATTTCGTCTGGGGCACCTTTTGCGACTGGTATGTCGAGCTGATCAAAGGCGCGTTCGACGCCGAGACCAAGGCGGTCGCCGCCTGGGCGTTCGACCAGATCCTGGTCATGCTCCACCCGCTTATGCCGTTCATCACCGAGGAACTGTGGAACGCGAACCCGCGGCCGTACGAACTGATCGTCGCCAAGTGGCCGGAGCCGGCAGCGCAGGTCGACATCTATTCCAAGAACGAGATCGAGTGGCTGGTCGCGTTCGTTTCGGAAGCGCGCGCGATGCGGACCGAATTGAACATCCCGTGGAGCGCGACGCTCGAACCCGTGGCGATCGCTGCCCCGGTCGACCAGCTCAACGCGCAGGCGGCGACGCTCGCCCGCCTGGCCAAGCTCGGGCCGGCGCGGAGCGCGGCTGCGCCGCCGCCCGGATCGGCGCAGATCGTCGTGCGTGGCGAGACCTACGCCTTCCCGCTCGCCGAGCACATCGACCTGGAAGCCGAGAAGGCGCGCCTCTCGAAAGGCGCCGAGGCGGCCGAGAAGGAACGCGACAGCCTCGCCCAGCGCCTCGGCAACCCCAACTTCACTGAACGCGCCAAGCCCGAGGCAGTCGAGAAAGCTCGCGCCGATCACGACGCCAAAGCCGCCGAGGCCGAACGGCTGCGTGCGGCGTTGGAGCGGCTGGGTTAATTTCCAATCGTCATGCTGAACTTGTTTCAGCATCCATTGCGGAGACGAACGGAACCCTTCACGAAAATGGACCTTGAAACGAGTTCAGGGTGACGGGAGAAAGCATGGCAGACGCAGGATCGCGCAGTGGACCGCCAGGCCGCGGCGAGCTCACCCAGGGGCCGATCGCCAAAACCCTGCTGGCCTTTGCTTTGCCGACGCTGGCCAGCTCGATCCTTCAATCGCTCAACGGCACCGTCAACGCGATCTGGGTCGGCCGCTTCCTCGGCGAGAATGCGCTGGCCGCGACATCCAACGCCAACATGGTCATGTTCCTGCTGACCGCCTTCGTGTTCGGCTTCGGCATGGCCTCGACCATCCTCATCGGCCAGGCGTGGGGGCGCAAGGACGTCGATGCCGCCCGGCGCATATTCGGCACCGCGGGCGGCTTGTTCCTGCTGGTCACGATCGTCATTGCGATCACCGGCTTTTATCTGTCCGGCTCCATCCTCAATCTGCTCGGCACGCCGCCCGAAGCCGCGCCGTTCGCGTGGGCGTATTTGACCGTGATCTTCCTCGCCATGCCGGCGCTCCTCCTGCTGACCCTGTTGATGATGGCCCTGCGCGGCGCCGGCGACAGCCTGACGCCCTTGTGGTTCATGATCGTCGCGGTGGTCCTCGACAGCTGCCTGAACCCGGTCTTCATCCTCGGCCTCGGCCCGGCCCCGCGGATGGGGATCGCGGGGTCGGCAACGGCGACGCTGATCGCCAATTACACCGCGCTCCTCGCCCTCCTCGTCTACATGTACTGGAAGGACCTGCCGCTCAGGCTGCGCGGGCGCGAGCTGCGTTACGTGATCCCCGACGTCGCGATCCTCAAGACGATCATCGCCAAGGGGTTCCCGATGGGTATCCAGATGATCGTGATCTCGGTCTCGGCGCTGGCGCTGGTCGGCCTCGTGAACCGCGAAGGCGTCGATACCACTGCCGCTTTCGGGGTCGCCCTGCAGCTGTGGACCTACGTTCAGATGCCGGCGATGGCCCTGGGCGCCGCGGTCAGCGCGATGGCGGCGCAGAATATCGGCGCCGACCGGTGGGACCGGGTGGGGCAGATCACCCGGGTCGGGATCGGCCAGTCGCTGCTGATCACCGCTGCGCTGATCGTCCTCCTGACGCTCGCCGACCGCACGGTGCTTAGCCTGTTCATGGGGCCGGACAGTCCCGCGCTTCCAATCGCGCGGCACATCCACCTGCTGGCAAGCTGGAACTTCCTTCTGTTCGGCGTGATGATGGTGTTGTTCGCGACGATGCGCGCGAACGGCGCTGTGTGGGTGCCGCTGATCGTCCTCGCGGTCGGGCTGATCCCGGTGCGTTTCGGCTACATCCTCGCGACCTATCCGTGGCTCCACGCGGATGCGATTTGGACCAGCTTCCCCGCGACTTCGCTGATCAACCTCGCGCTGGCCACCGCCTTCTACTTGCAGGGCGGGTGGAAAAAGGCGCGGATGACGGTCGAGCAACGGCCGTGCGACGAGGAGTTCACCGAAGACGCCCTCGCCACGCGCGAGCCGGGCGGGGCACTCAATCCGGCTGGGTGACGCGCTCGTTCGTCATCCCCGCGAAAGCGGGGACCCAGCGGAGAATAAAAACTGGGTTCCCGCTTTCGCGGGAATGACGATAGAGGGGGGCCATGTCCTCCTTCCCCTACCTCCGCATGCGCCGCGGCCGGGTTGCGCCGTGGATGCGCGCCATGCTCGCCGAACACCGCCTCCACCCGAGCGATTTCATCTGGCCGTTGTTCGTCTGCGACGGCGCGGCTTGCGAGGAGCCGATCGGCTCGCTTCCCGGCGTATCGCGGTGGAGCGTCGACAAGCTGCCTGGCCGAGTCCGCCTCGCGGCCGAACTCGGCATCCCGTGCGTCGCTCTGTTCCCCAACACCCCCAACGACCTGCGCACCGGAGACGCTCGGGAGGCGCTCAACTCTGACAACCTCATCTGCCGCGCGATCAAAGCGATCAAGGACGAAGTGCCCGAAATCGGCGTGCTCACCGACGTCGCGCTCGATCCCTACACCGCCCACGGTCACGACGGCCTGACCGACGCCGCCGGCAACGTCATCAACGACGATACGGTGAAAGTGCTCGCCGACCAGGCCTTGGTCCAGGCCGAGGCCGGGGCCGACATCGTCGCCCCCTCGGACATGATGGACGGCCGCGTTGCCGCGATCCGCGAGGCGCTCGAAAGCGCCGGGCACCAGAATGTCGCGATCATGGCCTATGCCGCCAAATATGCGTCGGCCTTCTACGGCCCGTTCCGCGAGGCGGTCGGCAGTCAGGGCCGTCTGAAGGGCGACAAGCGCGGCTATCAGATGGACCCGGCGAACATCGAGGAAGCGCTGCGCGAGGTCGAGCTCGACCTCGCCGAGGGCGCTGACATGGTCATGGTCAAGCCGGGGCTGCCCTATCTCGACGTCGTCGCGCGGGTGAAGGACACGTTCGGGGTCCCGACCTTCGCTTACCAGGTGAGCGGCGAGTATGCGATGATCGAGGCCGCGGCGGCGGCCGGCGCGGGCGACCGCGACGCGCTGATCCTCGAATCGTTGCTCGCTTTCAAGCGCGCCGGGGCGACCGGCGTGCTGACCTATCACGCGCTCGATGCCGCGCGCCTGATCGCCGGATGATCGAAGCCTTAAGGGCCGAAATCGAGGCGCTCCGTTCCCGGACACGCCCGCTCGAACCCGACGCCGGGCAACGCCGCGCGCTCGGCGAGCAGGCGCTCGATCATGCCCTCGCTTTCCTCGACGGGATTGAAAGCGCGCGGAGTCTGCGTCCGCCCGAAGAAGTTTTCGTCAAGCAGCTCGATCCGGAATTCACCGAAACGGGACGGGATCCGGCTTCGGTCCTCGATTATTTCGGCGCCTGCATCGAAGGGCCCGGCATCGCGACGACTTCGCCGCGGTTCATGGGCTACATCCCGGGCGGCGGGCTGTTCCATTCGGCGCTCGGCGACATGCTGGCGGCGGCATCGAACAAATATTCGGGCTTCGCGGATGCCGCACCCGGTGCCGTGCGGATCGAAAATGCGTGCACGCAATGGTTGGCCGGCGTCATCGGCTATCCGGCCGGATCCGCCGGAACGCTGACCTCGGGCGGAAGCATCGCCAACCTGACTGCGGTCGTCACCGCTCGCGAGGCGCGCGATCCGGAAGGCGGCGGCGCGGTCTATCTCACCCGCTTCGCCCACCATTGCGTCGACAAGGCGTTGCACATCGCCGGGCGCGGCAGAGCGCCGAGGCGCGTGATCGCGACCGACGAGAACTATCGGATGTCGCTGGATGCGCTTGAGCAAGCGCTCGAGGAAGACCGTCGTAATGGCGTCCGTCCGTGGCTGGTCATCGCATCGGCCGGAACGGTTGATACCGGCGCGATCGATCCGTTGCCCGAGATTGCCGAGCTATGCCGGCGTTGCGGGGCGTGGTTCCATGTCGACGGCGCCTATGGCGGCCTGTTCACCTTGTGCGACGAAGGTCGCGACAAGCTGCGCGGGATCGAGCAGGCCGATAGCGTCGCGCTCGATCCGCATAAAACCCTGTTCCTGCCCTATGGGACGGGCGCGGTCGTCGTCCGCGACGGCCAGCAGCTGCTCGACGCCTTCAGCGCCAGCGCCGCTTACATCCAGCCATTCTCGGAAACGGAGGTCGGCCCGTCGCCCGCCGACCTCTCGCCCGAGCTCACCCGCCATTTTCGCGCGATGCGCTTGTGGCTGCCGCTGCAGATCGCCGGCGTCGCCGCCTTCCGCGCCGCCCAGGCCGAAAAGCTCGCGCTTGCCCGTTATTTCCACGCGCGGCTGTCGCAGATCGATGGCTGGGACGCCGGACCAGAGCCCGACCTGTCAGTGGTCGCCTTCCGCTATCTGACCAAATCGGGCGACGTCGACGATTTCAACGAGCGGCTGATGCGCCACGTTCAGCAGGAAGGCCGCGTCATGCTGAGCGGCACGCGCATCGACGGCAGCTATCGCCTGCGCTGCGCGATCCTCTGCTTCCGCACGCATATCGAACATGTCGACGACGCGCTCGATGCGCTTATTCGCGGGATGGCTGCGCTCGATGGCTAAAGTGGTCGCGGAGACGGCGCGTCTCCGGCTTCGCGAGTGGAACGAGGCCGACGAAACCCGCTTCTACGTGTTGATGAACACGCCGGCGGTGATGCGTTTTCTGGGCGGACAGCAAACGCCGGAGCAATGGCGCGCAGCCTTCCAACGCCTCTGCGCATATCAACGCGATCTCGGGTTCACCTTCTGGATCGTCGAGCGAACGTCCGATGATGCGATCCTTGGCTTCTGCGGGCTCAAGCGGGCGAACGCGCCGGGCGGCGATGCCATCGCCGGCGATGTCGAGATTGGCTGGCGATTGCGCGAGGATGCGTGGGGGCAGGGCTATGCGAAGGAGGCGGCGATGGCCGCGCTCGATCTTGCCTTCGATCGGTTCGCGGCACCGCACGTGGTCGCGATCACCGGCGTCGGAAACACATCGAGTCGGGGCTTGATGACACGGCTCGGCATGGCCCCCCGGCCCGATCTCGACTTTGTCGACCAGCGTTTCCCGGCCGACAGCGAGGTCAACCCGCAGGTCGTCTACCGGGTCGACGCCGCGAACTGGCCCGTCGTCCGGCAGGCGCTTCAAGCCTGATTGCGCGCCGCGCCGCGTCGGCTACAGTCGCCGGCCGGGGAGGGCGTGAATGGCGACGGATGTAAGCGATCGCAACCGCGGAACGGGCTTGGCCGCCCTGCCGTTCATAGTGACGGTCTTCACCGGATCGTTCCTGTTGTTCCTGGTGCAACCGATGGTCGCGCGGATGGCGCTGCCGCGGCTCGGCGGCGCGCCCAGCGTGTGGAACTCGGCGATGCTCGTCTATCAGGCGCTGCTGCTCGCCGGTTACGCTTATGCCCATTGGCTGGGCCGCTTTCAGCCGCCAAGGCAGGCCGCGATCCATCTCGTCTTGCTGGTCCTTGCCGGGCTGACGCTCCCGATCGGACTCATGGCCTCGACCCCGCCGCCCGACGCCAACCCGTTCCTGTGGGTGCCGTGGCTGCTGCTGTTGTCGATCGGGCCGCTGTTCTTCGTCGTGTCGGCGCAGGCACCGTTGCTCCAGCGCTGGTTTGCGCTGACCAACAAGGCCGACCCCTATCCGCTCTATGCCGCCTCGAATCTCGGCAGCTTCGGCGGACTGATTACTTATCCGTTGCTGGCCGAGCCGCTGATCGGCGTGACGCAGCAGCGTTGGCTGTGGAGCGCGGGCTATGCCTTGCTCGTCCTGCTGGTTGGCTGGTGCGGATTTCGCCTCCCGCGAACCCAGGTGACAGTACGCGCTGAAGCGGCCGCGCCGCCCGATCGGCGCACGATCGCCAAATGGATCATCCTGTCAGCGGTGCCGTCGGGCCTGATCCTGTCGACCACGTTGCACATCACCACCGACCTCGTCGCGATGCCGCTGCTGTGGGTGCTTCCGCTCGGCGCTTATCTCCTCAGTTTCACCGTCGCCTTCGCTGCCCGCCGCGGCCCTGCGGAAGCAATCGCGCGGCTCGCGCCGCTGACTCTTTTGCTCTCCGGATTCGCGCTGTTCTTCAACCAGAACTGGCTCGCACTGGTGTTCGGCGCGGTGTCGATCCTGAACCTGTTCACGGTCGGCGTTTCGCTGCACAGTCGGTTGTTCGATTCCCGCCCGCCGGCGGGACAGCTGACGCTTTTCTATCTCGCGATGTCCGTCGGCGGCGTGCTTGGCGGCATTTTCTGCGCGCTTGTCGCACCGCTGATCTTCGACTGGACCTATGAGCATCTCTTGCTGCTGATCGCGGCGGCATGGTTGATGAAAGGGCGCAGCCCGTTCGATCGCTTCGCCAGTCTGTGGGATGGTGATCGGCTGTCGCGGCGGCTGACCGTGGCCGGAATCATCCTTGTCGCGCTGCTTGCACTTGCGGCGAAGGATCTATTCGGGCTGGCGCCAGCGAACGAACCGACCCGCTACGTCGTGCTTGCGATCCTGGCCATCGCGATAACCGCGATCGGGAACCGCGCGCTGTTCACCTGTTGCATGGCGGCATTCCTGATCGCCGCCGGTGGCCGGGAACAGCTCGAGCTGAGCGCGACGCCGGGCAAGATGACCCGCAGCTTCTTCGGCATCTATTCGATCCGCCCTGGCTCGCATGACTCGCGCATGCTGGTCCACGGCACCACGCTGCACGGCATTCAGAACCTCGGCTCGCCAGAGCGCGAGCGCATGCCCACGACCTATTATGCGCCGCAGTCCGGCATCGGCTTCGCGATGCGCGCCGCCCCGTCATTGTTCGGGCCGGCCGCACGCATCGACGTCGTCGGGCTCGGTGCCGGAACGCTCGCTTGCTATGCTCGGTCAGGGCAAAGCTGGACATTCTACGAGATCGATCCCGCGATCGTGCGCATCGCCGAAAACCCGCGGCAGTTCACGTTCCTGTCGAATTGCCTGCCGCATGGACGGATCGCGGTTGGTGACGCCCGGCTAACCCTTGAGCGCGCGCCCGTGGGCGAAGCCGATCTGCTCGCGCTCGACGCCTTTTCGTCCGACTCGATCCCGATCCATCTGCTGACTCGGGAGGCGTTCGCGGTCTACGCCCGACGCCTCTCGCCGGACGGGTTGCTGATGATCCACATTTCCAACCGCTTCCTCGACCTGGAGCCGGTGGTCGCGGCGGATGCCCGTGACGGCCATTGGCTCGCAATCGAGCGCCACTACGTCCCTTCGGTGGAGGCCGGGATGTTGCATGAATCGGAATCGCAGTGGATCGCGTTGTCGCGTAGTCCGCAGACCCTGGCACGGCTCGCCGGCCAGTATCCGGGTTGGACACCGCTCGCGCGGCGCCCCGGCTTCGCGCCGTGGACCGACGACCACGCCAGCGTTCTGCCGCTGATTACCTGGCGCTAAATCCCGAGCCGGCGCTGGATCGTTGCGATGACCGCGGCCTGACGCTGGTCGATCGCCCCGACGTCGTCGCCCGCCGCCTTGATCGCGGCGAAATCGGCGGGGCAGAGCCCGCCTTGCGTCTGGAGCTTGTCGGAACCGAGCGCATCGATATCGCCGATCGCA
>DATFUB010000128.1:0-14245 GCA_035261225.1 Sphingomicrobium sp. | reverse complement strand
GCGGGCGCTGCATTTGCGCGCGTCGCCGCGCTCGCAATCATCAGGCCGGCAATCAAAAGCTGACGACGCATTTCGCTGTAAACCCCTCCCGTTTTGAGCAGCGGAAGCTACTCGGTTCGATGTCAGTGCACCGCCTCGGCGCGCGCGACTCCCGACTTCGTCAACTGCTCGTCGATTTGCGCGATGAGGCGCTCGACTCCGGCCTGGTCCGTCGCCTCGGCCCGAGCAACCAGCACGTCCTGGGTGTTCGAGGCGCGCAGCAGCCACCAGCCGTCGGGCGTGCTGACGCGGACGCCGTCGGTCGCATCGACCTTGGCGCCATCGGCGGAGAGGCGGTCGCGGACTTCCTCGACGATCGCGAATTTGCGGATTTCGTCGACCGGGAAGCGCAGTTCGGGCGTCGCGACGCTCTTGGGCATCGCGTCCATGATCTCGGTCAGGCTTTGGCCGCTGGCGCTGACCGCCTCGATCAGCCGAACGGCAGCGTAGAGCGCGTCGTCGAAGCCGTACCAGCGGTGCTTGAAGAAGATGTGGCCGCTCATTTCGCCGGCCAAGGGCGCGCCGGTTTCGCGCATCTTCGACTTGATCAGGCTGTGCCCGGTTTTCCACATCAGGGGCACGCCGCCCAATTCGGCGATGCGGTCGAACAGGACCTGGCTGGCCTTGACGTCGGCGATGATGGTTGCGCCCGGCTCGGCCTCGAGCACCGGTCCGGCGAGGATCGCGAGCAATTGGTCGCCCCAGATCACCCGGCCCAATCCGTCGACCGCGCCGATGCGGTCGCCGTCGCCGTCGAAGGCGATGCCGAAATCGAGCTGCTCTCGCTCGACCAGCGCCTTGAGGTCGGCGAGGTTGGCTTCGATCGTCGGATCCGGGTGGTGGTTGGGGAAAGTCCCGTCGACCTGGCTGAAGATTACGTGATGGTGGCCGGGCAGCCGCTCGACCAGCATGTCGAGGGTCGGTCCTGCCGCGCCATTGCCCGCGTCCCAGCCGATGCGGAACGGCTTGGCCGAATGATCCTCGAGCAGGCGGTTGACGTACGCCTCGCGGATATCGACTTCCTCGACCGTTCCGCTGCCCTCGTGCCAGTGACCCGAGGCGGCGCGCTGGCCGATCTCCTGGATCTCCGCGCCGAACACCGAACGACCCTTCAGCAACAGTTTGAAGCCATTGTAAGCGGCCGGGTTGTGGCTGCCGGTGACCTGAATGCCGCCGTCGACGTCGAGGTAATGTGTCGCGAAATAGAGCATGGGCGACGGGCCCATGCCGATCTGCATCACGTTCATGCCACCTTCGGTCAGGCCGCGAATCAGCTCGGCCTCGAGCATTCCGCTGTGCATCCGCCCGTCGCGGCAGACGGCGATCGTCCGTGCGCCTTCGCCGTGCGCCTTTGCGGCGAAGGTTCGGCCGAGCGCGTAGGCGTCGGCTTCGGTCAGCGTGTCGCCGACGATCCCGCGAATGTCATATTCGCGCAAGATGGTCGGGTTGAAATTGTGAGCCATGAGGCGGGCGATTAGCCCCGCTCTCTGACAATCACCAGTCTAAGCGGCCTGACGATCCTCGACGCCGGGGATGGCGAGGCCGCCGACCATTTCGCGCAATTCCTGGCGGGCGGTGACGTGGGCGATGCCGACTTCTCCCAATTGCTGGAGGTCGAGCAGGGTCAGGCCCTTGGGGAACAATTCGCGGTAGATCACGCGCTCGCCGAGACCGGGAATGACGCGGAAGCCGACGCGGCGAGCGAGCTCGTCGAGCGCGGCGCCGACGCGGCGGAGGTTGTGCGATTCGATATGCTGGAGGCGGTTCCTTAGCACCACCCAATCGACGCTCTTGCCGGTCTGCTTGGCGCGCGCGGTGCGGCTGTTCCACACCAGCTCGGCGTAGAAGCTGGGCTTGGTCACCTTGTAATTTTCGGGGTGGACCTGACCGATCAAATCGAGGTCGACGAAGCTATCGTTCATCGGCGTCACCAAAGTGTCGGCGGCGAGGATCGCGAGCCGGGCAACCTCATCGTCGCGGCCGGGCGTATCGACCACGATCACGTCCGCATTTTGCGCCAGGCGCTCGCACGCGGCGCCGAAGCCGGCCTCACTGTGATCCTCCAGCACCTCGTAGGTCGCGTACGGCAGCTGTTTTTCGAGCCGGCGCATGGTCGCGTCGCGATTTTCGAGATAGCGGGTCATCGTCCGCTGGCGGCCGTCGAGATCGAGCGCGCCGACGCGATGGCCCGACGCGGCGAGCGCGATCGCGGTGTGGACCGCGGTCGTCGACTTGCCGGTACCGCCCTTTTCGTTGGCGAAGACGATGAAATGCGGGTGCGCCATAAGCTTGATCTTTTCCCCCGCGGCATCGAAACGCCGCCCCAGGCGAGATTATCCGAGGCTCGGCACCCGTGCAAACCGTTCGTGACAGTGAAGAATTGACGCCAGCCCTGGCGGAATTGCGTCAAACGGGGACGATTGCGCTGGTCCCGACGCTGGGTGCGTTGCACGCGGGGCACTTAACGTTGGTTGAAGAAGCGAAGCGGCGCGCCGACGCCGTGGTCGCGACGATTTTCGTCAATCCGACCCAGTTCAACGATCCGGCCGATCTGGCACGCTACCCGCGGACGGAGGCCGAAGACGCACTGAAGCTGGTGGGCGCGGGCTGCGACCTGCTGTGGATGCCGTCGGTCGATGACATCTATCCCAATGGCTTCGCGACGACGGTTCATGTTTCCGGCGTGTCCGAGCGGTGGGAAGGCGCGGCGCGTCCGGGCCACTTCGATGGCGTGGCGACCGTCGTCGCCAAGCTCTTGCTATCGGTGCGGCCCGATGTGGCCATGTTCGGCGAAAAGGATTTCCAGCAGCTGGCAGTGATCCGCCGGATGGTCGCGGATCTCGCGCTTGGAGTTGAGATCGTCGGCGTGCCGACGGTGCGCGAGGCTGAGGGCTTGGCGCTGTCCTCGCGCAACGCCTACCTTTCGAGCGCCGAGAGAAAGGCCGCGACCGCGCTGCCGCGGGCGCTCGAAACCGCTCGCGATTCGATACTGAAGGGGTTTCCGGTCGCCAATGCGTTGGAAGAATCGCGCAATTTGCTCCGGAATGCAGGCTTTTCGCGGATCGATTATCTCGCGCTGGTCGATGCCCAGACGCTCGAACCGCTCGAAATTCCGCAAAGAGAGGCGCGATTGATCGCTGCCGCATTGATCGGAACGACCCGGCTGATCGACAATATTCCGCTCTGAAATGGAGGCATTTTTCGAACATGGTTGAACACCGTTAACCATTTGTTTGCTCTCGGCTGTTGAATTGGCCCCAACAGG
The DNA here is from genome assembly GCA_035261225.1 of Sphingomicrobium sp. Classification (GTDB taxonomy): domain Bacteria; phylum Pseudomonadota; class Alphaproteobacteria; order Sphingomonadales; family Sphingomonadaceae; genus Sphingomicrobium. The sequence continues at coordinate 10,941 of DATFUB010000128.1, read as the reverse complement.
ATGAGGGGAATACCAATGGGAGCGATCAGTCAGAAGGGCGCGGAATTCCTGATCAGGAGCCGCCTTGCCGATGCCGAAGCCGGCGACGTCGACGCCTTGTTCGAGTTGGGGATTACCTATTCGACTGGCCGCGGGGGCGCGCCGGTGGATCTGATCGAAGCCCACAAATGGTTCAATCTCGCCGCGCTGTCAGGCTGTACCCGCGGTCAGGAATGCCGCGCTGAAATCTCGCTCGAAATGACCGCGCGCGAAATCGCCGAAGCCCAGCGCCAGGCGCGCGGATGGCTGGCAACGACTGGCGATCACCGCCGCGCCGCATAATTTCTACCGAACCAGCACCGTCACCGCGCGCCGGTTGAGCGCCAGCGCATCTTGTGACACGCCGATCACGGCGATGCGTTCCTTGCCCCAGCTGACGGTCGACAGCTGCGCGGCTGGCACTCCCAACAACATCAGATAATCGCGAACTTCCGCGGCGCGGCGCGAGGCCACCGCCAGCGCGTGGTCGCGCGTGTCGCTCGGGTCGGCATGGCCTTCGATCCGCACGACGATTTCGGGATGCCGGCGCAGCCATTGCGCCTGCGCGGCGAGCGTGGCTCTCGCCGGCGCGGTCAGGACCGCGCTGTCGCCCCCGAAATAGACTTTGTCGCTGCCCGATTGCGCGGCAAATTCCGCCCTGAGCGCATCGATCCCAAGGAGCGTGGGAGCCGCCGCTGGCGGCTGGGGAGTGGGATCGCGCCGGCGCAGGCCTGGCAGCTGCGCCGAGGCGGTGCCGGCGACGATGATGAGAAGGAGGAGAGCCCGGCGCATCAGTCGACCACTCCCGACCAATCGGGATCGGATGCGTCCTGCGGGGTGACGACCTTGCGCGCATCACCACCCGCCAGCGTCACTCGATAGAGCGCGGGACGCCCATCGGGCCCGGCACGCTGGAAAATCAGCTCGTGGCCGCTCGCCGCCCAGCTCGGGCCCTCGTCGAACGATCCGTCGGTGAGCAGCTTTTCGCCGCTGCCGTCGGGCTTCATCACGCCGATCCGCGATCCCGCCCCGGGCACCCGGCGCGTGAAGGCGATCCACTCGCCATCGGGGCTCCACACCGGCGCCGCATACCAGCCGCCGCCGAAGCTGATCCGGCGCTGGCCCGTGCCGTCCGAAGCCATGGTGTAAATCTGCTGATTTCCGGAGCGGTCGCTTTCGAAAGCAATCCGGGCGCCGTCGGGCGAAAAGCTCGGATCGGTATCGATCCCGGGTGCGGCCGTCAGGCGCTGCGCCGGCCCGCCGCTCGAATCGGCGACGTAAATGTCCGTGTTGGCCCCGGCCTGCATCGAAAAGACGATGCGCCGTCCGTCGGGCGCAAAGCGCGGGGCGAAGCTCATCGAGCCGCCGCCCGCGACCAGTGGGCGCTGTTCGTTCGACGTCAGGTTGACGATGCGGATGTTCGCCTGTCCGCCGACGTAGCTGACGAAGGCGAGATTCTCCGCCTTGGGCGATAGGCGCGGGGTGAGAACGATCGTGTCGCCGGGAGTGACAAAGGTCAGGTTGTTGCCGTCGCCGTCCATGATCGCGATGCGCTTGACCCGGGCGCTGGGCGGGCCGCTCTCGGCGACGTAGGTGATGCGGGTGTCGAAAATGCCGGGCGCGCCGGTCGCAGCCGTGTAGGCGATGCCCGAACATTTGTGCGCCGCGCGGCGCCAGTCCTCGGGCGCGACAACGAAGCCGGTGCGGCCAAGCTCGCGGCCCTTCACCGTGTCATAGACATAGCAACCGACGGTTAGCCGTCCATCGGGGCGCGAGCGGACGAAGCCCGTCAGGACGAACTTCGCGCCCTTCGCCCGCCACCGCGAGAAGGTCGGTGCAGTGACCTCCGGGTAGGAATAATAATCCTTCTGGTCGGGGCCGATCGGCACCAGCTCTGCGGTCGTGCGGAGATCGGACGCGATCAGCTGCGACGCCTGCCATGCGACCGCCGCCGGACTCCCGGCGCCAGTCGCTTTCTCGTCGGGCGTGGTGAGTGGCGGGATAGCGATCACGGCCGCCGCTTCCTGAGCCGGGGCAGGGACGGCGAACATGGCCAGGCCCATCGAGAACAGCAACGCGGGACGGGCAATCATGCGGATTTCGTAATGCTCCTGAACCGTTCGACCCATTCTTTCGGCTGCCGCTGGGGCCGGCCATTGGCATCGAGAAACGCCGCCGTCACCCGCGCGTCGGTCAACACTTCCCCATTCCGGATGACTCGTTGATGAATCTCGACCGAGGCCGCGCGGACCTGCTCGACCGCGCTCAGGACGACGAGGTCGTCACCCAGCCGCGCGGGCTTGAGATAGCGGATGTTGCACTCGGCGACATAATAAGCGCCGTCACCGGAATGGAGCACATCCGCCTGGTCGACGCCGACGGTGCGCAACATGTCCGAGCGCGCCCGCTCCATGAACTTCAGATAGTTGGCATAATAGACGACGCCCGCGGTGTCGGTGTCCTCGAAATAGACGGTGAGCGCGAAGTGATGCTCCGCTCCAACGAACCCGCCGCGGTAGGGTGTGTCGAGATCACCAGCCATCGCCTTGCTCTAGCGAGCGCCGACTCGCGGCGTAACCCTGCTTGACTCTTGTGTAACGCCAAGGTTACATGTAACCTATAAGTTACACGGGGAGAGGATCATGAATGAGCGCTCGATTTCCGAAAGGGCGGATTATTTGAGCAGGCGGCGAGCGCGGATCCTGCCCATGTTGGCCATTCTTTATTTCAGTCAGCAAATCAGCTTTTTCTCCGCGCTCGGCAATGGGCCGCATCGCGACGTCGATCATTTCAAGATTGGCGCATGGGTGGCGCTGTCCCTCGCGCTGCTGTTTGCGCTGGCGACAAAGGGTTTCCTGTTCCAACCCAAGGCGGTCCGCGATCTGATCGATGATGAAGGCACCCGTGCCAACCGGCTCGATGCCATGCGCCTTGGCTTCCTGTTCGCCTGCTTCGCAGCGATTGCGGCCTATTTCATCGCCGAGTTCCAGCCGCTGACGGTCGGCGAGGCCGCGCATCTGGTGCTCACGTTCGGGCTTGGCGCTGCGCTGATCCGTTTCGGCTATCTCGAACGCCGCGCGCACAAGGATGGGTGAGCGGCTCGTCAACCGTCTCAAAGAACGGCGGACGGAACTCGGCCTAACCCAGGCGGAGCTCGCCGAACGGGTCGGAGTAACCCGCAAGACTGTGAACACGGTCGAGAATGGCGTGTTTACACCGTCAGCGACGCTGGCGATCAAGCTCGCCAAGGCGCTAGATCTCAGCGTCGAGCAATTGTTCTGGATCGAATCCTAGGGCCTAATCACGCCGACCTGGCGGACCAAATCGCCCTGCGCCTCCGGGACATCGGCGAGGTGCATGCCCCAGCCGGGCAGGAACATGCCCATGACCGCGACCTCGCCGCCGATGCGATCGGTGCGTTTGTCCTTGGGGTCGGCGTTGGTGCGAATCCACAGATAGCCGCGCTGTCCATCGTTGATGCATTTGGCCGAGACGAGGTCGGACGCGTGGAGATAGGGCGTCGGTGGCGGTCCTTCGCTCGACCACTGAATTGGACCGCCGGGCACCTGATAATTCGAGCGGGCGAACCAATAGCTGTCGAGCGGCACCCAGTCGCGCGCGCCGGGCCTGCCCGGATTGACGCAGCCGATGGTCATTCCGGGCTGATCGGAGATCCCGAAGATCGCGCCCACCGGGGGCACGTTCTTCTCGCGGAAGCTGGTCCAGCTGATCACGCAGCCGGTTTCGGCGGGCCGGCTGCACAGCGGCGTCTTCTTGAATGTCCCGCCGACCAATTTGCCTTGCGGCACCACGAGGTCGAAGCCGGGGATGATGGCCAGCTTCATCCGAGCGGCGACCGCCGGATTTTTCTCGATCTCGTTGGCGATCAGCAATTGCAGCATGAGGCTGCCCTGGCTGTGGCCGATCAGGACGAACGGCCGGCCGTTGTTGCGCGTCGCCATGTAGTTTCGCCACGCGGCCAGGACATCGCCGAAGGCAACCATCGATGGCTGACGAAGGTCCGCGCCGGTGGTGAATGCGATGACCGCCGACACCGTCATCTGACGGTACATCGGCGCGAACGTGCGGCACACCGAGGCGAAGCGCGCGAACTGGGATTCGGCGGCGAGCTTCTCCTCAGACGGGTTGAGGTCGCTGTTCATCCCCTGATCGCGCGACACCGTCGGATAGACGTAGAAGCAGTCGAGCGGCGGGTCCTTGGCGACCGTGCTCGGTCTGTTCGATCCGTAACCGTTGGGATTGAGCGCGGCCGTCGCGAGCGGTGTCGAGCAAGTGTCGGCGCGGCCGGGCAGGCACAGCCAGGTCGAGTCTTTCGCATAATCGGGCACAACCGGAGCGGCCTGCGCCAACGCGGCTGCGAGCATCAAGGTCATCATTTAGCTGGAGCTCCTGGATCGAACAGTCCGGCCTGGCTGCCTTGCGGCTGCGGCAGGCCGAGATGGGTGTAGCCGCGGCCGTTGAGGCATCGCCCGCGCGCGGTGCGGGCGATGAGGCCGAGCTGGATGAGGAACGGCTCGATCACATCCTCGATCGTGTCGCGCGGTTCGCTGAGGCCGGCCGCGAGCGTTTCGACGCCGACCGGGCCGCCGCCGTAGAGGTCGGCGATCATCGTCAGATAGCGGCGGTCCATCGCGTCGAGCCCGAGCGCGTCGATCTCGAGCCGCGACAAAGCGCGGTCGGCGACCTCGGCGTCGATGGTGTCGGAACCCGCGGCATGGGCAAAGTCGCGCACGCGGCGGAGCAGCCGTCCGGCGATGCGCGGGGTCCCGCGCGAGCGGCGGGCAATTTCGCGGCTGCCGTCTTCGGTGAGTTCGACGCCGAGCAACCGCGCGGCGCGGCGGACCACCAATTCCAGTTCTTCGACGGTGTAGAAATTGAGCCGGATCGGGATTCCGAACCGATCGCGGAGCGGCGTCGTCAGCAGGCCCTGGCGAGTGGTGGCGCCGACCAAAGTGAAGCGCGGCAAATCGATTCGGACCGAGCGCGCCGACGGGCCCTCGCCGATCATCAGGTCGAGCGCGCGATCCTCCATCGCCGGATAGAGCACTTCCTCGACCGCCGGATTGAGGCGGTGGATCTCGTCGATGAACAGCACGTCTCCGTCCTCGAGATTGGTGAGCAGCGCCGCGAGGTCGCCGGACTTGGCGATCACCGGTCCGGACGTGGCGCGGAAACCGACCCCCATCTCGCGCGCGAGGATTCCGGCCAGCGTGGTCTTGCCGAGACCCGGCGGCCCGTGGAGCAGGACGTGATCGAGCGGCTCGCCCCGGCTCTTCGCCGCGTGGACGAACACGCGCAGATTCTCGCGCGCGGCCTGCTGCCCGATGAACTCGTCCAGGCTCTTTGGGCGCAGCGCGAGATCGGCGTCTTCCGCGGTTCGCTCGGGCGTCGTGATGCGGGCCGGGTCGGTTGCCATCACCCGTTGATTCGCAGATGCATGGCCCAACGACAAGCGCTGAACGGGGGAGCGGGGCATGGACGTCGATCGCAGGACGATGATAGTCGGGACGGCCGCGGCGCTGGCCGCGGGACCGGCGTTGGCGCGCAAGGCGGACGCAGCGCCCGGTTGGTACCGTCAGGCGATCGTCATCGACGCGCTGGGCGGAGTCGGCGATCCTTATTCGCCCGACGAGCAATTGCGGCTTGGCGACCGCGCCTGGGCGGAAATGGTCGCGACCGGCGTCACGGTTCTGAGGGACACGGTGATGCCGGTCGGCAATCCGGCGGACCCTTGGGGCGACTATCAGAAGGATCTCGCGCTCAAGCAGAACATCCTGAACGCGAACCCCGACCGGCTGGTGCTGGTGCGCAGCGCCGCCGATATCCTCAAGGCCAAGCGCGAGAAGAAGTTCGCGGTCGTGCTCGGCACGCAGGATACGTCGATGGTCGGGGGCGAGCTCGACCGGCTGGCGCAAATGAAGAAGGACGGGGTGATGACCGTCCAGCTGACCTACAACAATCGCAACCTGTCGGGCGACGGATCGCTCGAGCCCGCCAACGCCGGCCTGTCCAAACTGGGCAAAGCCACGATCGAGCGGATCGAGAAGGAAAAGCTGCTGCTCGACCTGTCGCATGGCGGCGCGCGGACGATGGCCGAGGCGACGGCCTACGCCAAGCGGCCGCTGGTCATCAGCCACACCGGCGCGCGGGCGCTGACCGATCATCCGCGCAACACCGATGACGCGACGATCAAGGCGGTGGCCGACAAGGGCGGCGTGGTCGGCGTCTATTTCATGCCGTTCCTGACGCTCGACAGTCATCCCAAGGCGGCGGACGTGATCGCGCATGTCGAGCATGTGGCCAACATCGCGGGCGAGGACCATGTGGGCATCGGCACCGACAATGGCGTGCTGCCGACGACCCTCGACGCGGAAACCAAGAAGAAGCTGGAGAAATGGCAGCTCGAGCGGATCAAGGCGGGCATCGCCGCCCCGGGCGAGGCGGTCGGCGTCTATCCTTTGGTCGAGGATTACAACAGCGTCGACCGCTACGAGCGTTTCGCCGGCGATCTCATGAAGCGCAGCTGGAGCCAGACGCGGCTGGAGAAACTGATGGGGGGTAATTTCCTACGCGTCTACAAGGACGCCTGGGGCGGCTAGTCCATGTAATGGCAAGTGACGCTGTTGCCGCCATCGCTGCTCCGGAGGTAATGCCATTACTTCGCCGCTTTCCTTAGAGCGAGACGTACGAGTGCGTCGAGATCGGCATCGGGCCCGAGCTCATCCTGCGCGGCATTGACCGCGGCGCTGGCTTCGGCCGGCTTGAAGCCGAGATTGGCGAGGGCGGACAGCGCGTCGGCGGCGGCTCCGGCGCGCGGGGACAGGGATTGTCCGAGTGCCGCGACCCCGAGCTTGCCTTGGAGCTCGTTGGCGATGCGCGCGGCAAGCTTCGGGCCGACGCCATTGGCGCGGCCGATCATCGCTTTGTCGTCCTGCGTGACGGCGCGGGCGAGCTCGTCGGACGACAGCGCGGAGAGGATCGCGAGCGCGACCTTGCCGCCGACGCCCTGGACGCTGGTCAACGCGCGGAAACTGTCGCGCTCGACCGCAGAACCGAAGCCGAACAGGGTCCAGGCATCCTCGCGCACTTGGAGTTCGGTCAGCACCTTGACCTCGCCGCCGATCGGGCCGAGCGCGTCGAGCGTGCGGGCGCTGGCGAGCAGTTGGTAGCCGACTCCGCCAACGTCGATCACCGCACCATCGGCCGTGAGCTCAGCAAGGGTTCCGGTCAGACGCGCGATCATTTCGGAGTCACCCTAACGCAGTTTTCCGTCATTGCGAGCATAGCGAAGCAATCCAGGTGACGTTGGATTGCCGCGTCACCTTCGGCTCCTTGCAATGACGACTATTTTCGAATCGCCCGCGCGGTCGCCAAGTGGTGCGCGTGCGTGATCGCCACGGCGAGTGCGTCAGCGGCATCGGGCCCCGCGATTTTCACGCCGGGGAGCAGCCGCGCGACCATTGCATGGATCTGCACTTTCTCGGCGCCGCCGGTGCCGACCAGCGCCTTCTTGACCAAGGCCGGCGAATATTCGCCGACGGTGATTCCGGCGCGCGCCGCGCACATCAGGGCGACCCCGCGCGCCTGGCCGAGCTTGAGCGTCGATTGCGGGTTCTTGTTGACGAACACTTCCTCGACCGCCGCGCCGTCGGGGCGGTGCTCGGCGAGCACTGCTTCGAGCTGCTCTGCGAGTCGCACCAGCCGCTGCGGCAGCGGCGTGAGCGGATCAGTCTTGATCTGGCCGTTGGCGATGTGGGCGAGGCGATTGCCCTCGGATTCAACTAGCCCCCAGCCGGTGGTGCCGAGGCCGGGGTCAAGACCGAGAAGCTTCAGGCGAGTTTCTCCAGTTCCTCGTCCGGGACGTCGTAATTGCCCCACACGGTCTGGATGTCGTCATCCTCTTCGAGTGCGTCGATCAACTTCATCAAATTGGCCGCGTCGTCGCCGCGAACCTCCACTTCTGTCGCGGGCTTCCAGGCGAGCTTCGCGCCCTCGCCCTCGCCGAGCAGCGGCTCAAGCGCGCGCGCGACCTCGTGGAGAGTCTCGATGCTGGTCCAGATCCGGTGGCCACCCTCGTCCGATTCGACATCCTCGGCGCCGCCCTCGATCGCGGCTTCGAAGACCTTGTCGGCATTGCCCGCGCTCGCCGGATATTCGATCAGGCCGAGCCGCTCGAAGCCATGGCTGACGCTGCCGCCGGCGCCGAGATTGCCGCCGTTTTTGGAGAAGGCCGTGCGGACGTTGGTCGCGGTGCGGTTGCGGTTGTCGGTCAGCGCCTCGACGATCAAGGCGACCCTGCCCGGCCCGAAGCCCTCGTAGCGAATCTCTTCGTAATTTTCGGTGTCGCTCGATGACGCCTTGTCGATCGACCGTTGGATATTGTCCTTGGGCATCGACTGGGCCTTGGCGGCCAGGATCGCGGAACGCAGCCGGGCGTTCATGTCCGGGTCGGGCAGACCCATCTTGGCCGCGACGGTGATTTCGCGGCTCAGTTTGGAGAACATCGCCGAGCGCTTCTTATCCTGCGCGCCCTTGCGGTACATGATGTTCTTATATTTGGAATGGCCGGCCATGATCGTTCCTTACGCGAGGCCCAGTGCCTGGCGATAGGTATCGAGGATTGCGTCCTGTTCCTGCCGGGTATGCGTTTCCATTTTCCTCAAACGCACGATCATCCGCATGATCTTCGCGTCATAGCCGTTGGCCTTGGCCTCGGCGTAGACGTCGCGAACATCGTCCGCGATGCCCTTTTTCTCTTCCTCCAAGCGTTCGATCCGCTCGATGAACAGCCGCAGCTGATCGGCCGCGACGGTGCCTTCCGTCATGTCTCAACCACTCCAATTTCGATGTGTGAAGTGCGCCTCTAGGGGAGGGCGTTCGGCCGCTCAAGCGACTTCGGCCGTCGGACATGATACTTTCTGGGCGCCGAATCGGAAGGAGGAGCGATGCTCAAGCGAGCGATCGCGGCACTTGCGATTACGGCGACCACCAGCGGTTGCATGCAATATCTCGTCCAGGCGCCGACCAACAAGTTCGCCGGAACGCCGCAAACCGTTGCGGCAAACGCCTATCTTGGCGGCCAGGTTCAGCAGCCGACGTCTGTAACGGCCAAGCGATGCCAGCATGGCGAGCAGCTCGGCCGCGTGCTGGTGAAGCGCAACTTCTGGCAGGGCTTCGTCGGCTGGATCACCCTCGGAATGATCACGCCGGCCACCGTCGAGTACACCTGCGCGAATACCGGTGAGCCGCCGCTCGGCGGCGGGGGCAACTGATGGCCGCGCCCCAGCCGAGCTTCAATCCGAAGAAGGTGTGGAAGAATTTTCACAAAACCTACAGCCAAGCGACCGACGGCGAGTGGGACCTGTTCATGCCGCAGCAGACGAGCGGCCTGACTATCGCCGACCTCAAGGAAACTACGACGCAGTTTCAAAAGTTGATCGGGGACGCCAAGAAAGCCGGTCTGGAAGTGCGCGCGGTTGGCCAGAGCTGGTCGCTGTCCAAGGCGCCCGCGACCAGCGGTTGGACGTTCAATACCAACCGGCTGCGCGGCCGATACAAGGTCGGGACTGCGGACCTGGACCAGGCCTATCCGGGGACCGCGGACCAGAAGGCCGGCCTGTACTTGTTCCAGTGCGGCAACACTGTCGCCGACGTGAACGGGGTGCTCGAGAACGACAGTCAGAAACGCGCCCTGTTCACCTCCGGCGCGGCCAACGGTCAGACCATCGTCGGCGCGACTCAGTGCGGCACGCACGGCTCCGCGCTCGAGTTCGGAGCACTGCACGATCACATTGTCGCGCTCCACCTGATCACCACGGCCGACAAGCATTATTGGATCGAGCGCAAGAGCCGGCCGGTGATGGCCAAGGCCTGGGTCGACAGTCTCGGCGCCAAGCTCATGCGCGACGATGACGACCTGTTCAATGCCGCCGTCGTTTCCTTCGGCAGTTTCGGGGTGGTCAGCGCGGTCGTGATTGAGACCGCGCCGCGTTACTTGCTCGAGACCCGGCCCCGCTTGGCGAAACTCGATGAGACTCTATGGAAGGCGATCGGCGCGCTCGACTTCTCGGTGCCGCCGTTCAACGGCGACAAACCCTATTTCTTCCAGGCCGTGATCAACCCGGCGACCGACGAAGTGCTGATCATGGCCAATTACCGGAAGGACCCGCCGCCGGCCTTCTATCAGCCAAACTACGACCTCATCAGCGAGCCCAAGTCGATCGGGCCGGGTTTCGATGCACTGTCGGCGCTCGGCGTGATCCTCGACGCATTCAAGAAAGTCATTCCGGCTTTCTCCAAATTCGCGGCCAAGCAATTGTTCGACACCAAGCCGAAAATCGGGACACCGGGAGAGATCTACGGCTTCAAGCCGCCGCTGCTCAAGGTAGGGAGCGGCAGTATCGCGGTCGCTTTGCCCGACGCCCGGCGGACGATCGAGACTCTAATCAAGCTCTACAAGGACATCGGCCCTGTGCCCGTCGTGCTCGGTTGCCGCTATGTTCGCAAGAGCCCGGCCTTGCTTGCGTTCAACCGTTTCCCGATCGGATTGATGATCAGCATCGACGGAGTCTTCAACGCGACGTCGCGCGACTTTTTCGCGGCCGCGGCGGACCGGGTTGAAGCATCGGGCATCCCGTTCACCCAGCATTGGGGCAAAATCAACGCCTACACGCCACAGCGGGTCGCCAAGGCCTATGGCGCAAATGTTCAGAAGTGGCTCGACGCCCGGCGCAAGCTGATCCCGGCGGCGGCCAACCGCGCCGTCTTCGACAATGATTATATCCGGGAACGCGGCCTCGCCGGTTAAGTGAAGTACGAACGTAGTTGAAGTGACGGCGTGAGCGGCTATGCGCACGCCCATGGCGCTCAACACGATCGACACCCTTCCCCCCCGCTCGCGCA
>DATFUB010000127.1:0-2185 GCA_035261225.1 Sphingomicrobium sp. | reverse complement strand
GCGCCCGAAATCCTCTACCTCGATTGCGCCGGAAGCGAGCTGATCCGCCGCTACGACGAAACTCGCCGCCGCCATCCGCTCGCGCCCGATCGCCCAGCCGAAGACGGGATTGCCCGCGAGCGCAAGCTGATGGCCCCGCTGCTCGCCGCGGCCGACAGCCTGATCGACACCACCGATCTGAGCCCGGCCGAGCTGCGCGACGAGTTGCGCCGGCGCTACGGTGGCGATTCCGATCAGCCGGTGCTGACCATCGCCTCGTTCGCCTTCGCCCGCGGCATTTCGCGTACCGCCGATCTGGTGTTCGACCTGCGCTTCCTGCCCAACCCGCACTGGGTCGAGGCGCTGCGCCCGCTGACGGGCGAGAACCGACAGGTGCGCGATTACCTCGCTGCCGACCCGGCCTGGAATGAGACACTGGGTCGCGTGGAAGCGCTTCTCAACGACTGGATTCCCCGCTACTGGGCGGCGGGCAAAAGTTACGTGACCGTTGCGTTCGGATGCACAGGAGGCCGCCACCGTTCGGTGGCCGCGGCAATCGAGATGGCGGAACGGTTGCGTGAGAAGGGCTTTTCGCCAAATGTCCGCCACCGGGACCTCGCCTCGCCGCCAAGCGACACGATCGAGGCCGACCAGCGGCGAGAGGCTGAGGCAGGCGGGTTGAACGAATGATTGGATTAGTGCTGGTGACTCACGGCCGGCTTGCCGCCGAATTCGTCACCGCGTTGGAACATGTGGTCGGGCCGCAGGAAGCGATCGAAGCGATCTGCATCGGCCCCGACGACGACATGGAAAAGCGCCGCAAGGACATCGCCAAGGCGATCGCCAAGGTCGATCAGGGCCAGGGCGTGATCATCCTCACCGATCTGTTCGGCGGAACGCCCTCCAACCTCGCGATCAGCCTGATGAAGGGCGAAAATGTCGAGGTCATCGCCGGGGTCAATTTGCCGATGCTGATCCGGCTCGAAGGCGCGCGCAAGGTGATGGGCGTCCACGCCGCGGTCGCCGCGGCGCGCGAGGCCGGCCGCAAATATATTTCGGTGGCGTCCGAGATCCTCGGGGAAGCGGCCGCTTGAGCGCGGTCAGCCGCGAGGTCCTGATTACCAACAAACGCGGCCTCCACGCCCGCGCCAGCGCCAAATTCGTCAACATGGCGAGCGAGCTCGACGCGCAGATCGATGTCGAAAAAGACGGCAGCCGGGTGTGCGGCACTTCGATCATGGGCCTGATGATGCTCGGCGCGGCGATGGGCGACACCGTCATTATCCATTGCGACGGCGTTTACGCAGAGCAGGCGCTCGAAAAGCTCGCCGCACTGGTCGAGGACCGGTTCGGGGAGGATTGATGCCCCGCCAGGTCACCGCTTTCTCCAACACCATTGTCAAACGGCTGCGCTCGCTGCGCGACAAGAAGGCGCGGCGGGCCGAGGGCCTGTTCCTCGCCGAGGGGCTGAGAATCCTCACCGAGGCGCGCGACAGCGGGCGTTTGCCGGAAATCGTCGCATTCTCGGCCGAGGGCGCCAGGCACCCGCTCGCCGCCGAGATCATCGCGGAGACCGAAGCCGCGGGCGCCGAAGCGATCGAGGTCCCGCCCGACCTGCTCAGCAAAATGAGCGGAAAGGACAATCCGCAGATGCTGCTCGGGGCGTACCGCCAGCCGGCGACCTCGCTCGAAGACGTCGACCGGTCGCAAGCGCCCTTGTGGATTGTCGCCCAGGCGCTGCGCGATCCCGGCAATATCGGTACCATCCTCCGGACCGGCGACGCGGCCGGCGCCGGCGGGCTGATCCTGATCGACGACAGCGCCGACCCTTATTCGGTCGAGGCGGTGCGCGCGTCGATGGGCGCGGTGTTCACCCAGACGATCGCGACCGCGCGCTGGGACGAATTCCTGCCATGGCTGCGATCCGGCGACGGCCAGCTCGTCGGAACCAGCCTCAAGGCGACCCACGACTATCTCGAAGCGAATTATGAGCGGCCGTGCTTCCTCCTCATCGGCAATGAGCAGCAAGGCTTGCCAGCTGCCTACGAGGCCGAATGCGACCTGCTCGTCAAAATCCCGATGGCCGGCCGTGCCGACAGCCTCAACGCGGCGATGGCGACGGCGGTGATGGCATTCGCGGTCACGGCCAGCTGGCGCTGACGGAACCCCGCGTCGGTCTTACGGTTGTTCCGCCCATGAAAAGTTT